>JAMCWO010000263.1 GCA_023481165.1 Planctomycetota bacterium
TGTGACCGGCTGCATTCCGGCCTGTCCGGGATCGATACCCGCCAGTTCCAGGAACGTCGGGGCAAAGTCGATGAAGCTGATGAAATCGTCCACCCTGCGGCCGGGACTGCGGATGCCCCGCCTCCACCATTCGGTCTTGGTCGGGCCGCCGTCGACGTTGAGATAGCCGGTCACCGGATCGCCCGCCGGCCAGCGCTCAGGCTCAAAGTTGCACAGGTACAGGAATCCGTCCTTGACGATCCCGCGAATGGGATAGCCCACATCGTTGGGCCGGCCAACGTCGTGACGCTCTTTGCCGATCAGCACATGGTCGCGCGCGGCGATGCAACGGCCTGACTGCATCGAGCGGAAGATTTCGGTCAGGCTGCGGCCTGTGACCGGCTGCATTCCGGCCTGTCCGGGATCGATACCCGCCAGTTCCAGGAACGTCGGGGCAAAGTCGATGAAGCTGATGAAATCGTCCACCCTGCGGCCGGGACTGCGGATGCCCCGCCTCCACATCATCGCCAGCGGCAGATGGTTCGAGTATTCGTACGCCTGGCCTTTGACGTGCGGGAAGGGCATGCCGTTGTCTGCGGTAACGATGACGAGCGTGTTGTCCAGCAGGCCCCGCTTTTCCAAGTCCGCCAGCATACGCTGCACATGCGTGTCGAAATGCTCGATCTCGAAGGCGTAGTCGAGCAGGTCCGTGCGGACGGTCTCGTTGTCAGGCCATTCGCCAGGGACGCGGTCGATCTGGTCGAGTCGCTTGCCGCCCTTCTGACGACCCGAATCGAACTCGTACCCCCGATGCGGCTCGAAGCCGCCGTACCAGAAACAAAAGGGCGTATCTGCCGGCCGGGCAGCCAGGAAATCGGCGAAGTTGGCGGCGTAATCGGTTGGACTGATCCCTTTTGTGGGAGGCTTGAGCTTACGGCTTTGGTACGGCCGGCCCGCCAACCGCCGCGGTTTGCCATCGATCTCGCCGGGGACACCTGGTGCCCAGCCTTTGCCCGTGAACCCCACGTGATAGCCGTGCGCGGACAGCGTCTCGGCGTAGGTCTTGAACTTGGCCGGGAAATAGCACCAGTGATTGGCCGCGGCTTCGAGTTGCCAGGAATTGCGGCCGGTCAGGATGCAGGCCCGCGACGGAGCGCATTTGGCGTTGGGCGTGTAGGCATTGGTGAACAGCACCCCCTCCCGGGCTACGCGGTCGAACCCGGGCGTGTGCACCCACAAACAGCCGTAAGCCCCCATGTGCGCCCACGAGGCATCATCTGCGATGCAGAACAGGATGTTGGGACGGGCCTGTTTCCCGACGGTTCCGGCCCTCAGTGGCCGCCAGCCTGACAAAGCCAGCGCTGCCCCCGTCGCCCTCAAGAAGCATCGTCTCGATACTCGTTTCCGTTCCATCGACCTCGTCCCCTGTATGCGGCGTCCGACAACTCAAGCACTCCATGTGCCCCCGTGGGCCCACTCCATAATACGGAAGTCCCGCCCTTTGGCAAGTAGGGGATTGGGGGGGGGCCGGGGGATTGTCTGGCCGGCGCAGGGAATCGAGATTTCTATCAATTTTCCCCTTGCTCTGTGTGTCACCGAGGGGTATAAGCACCCCTATGGAAAACTCAAAAACACTACCGGTCGTGGGTTCATCCCGTCGTCAATTCCTCAAAACCTCCAGCGTCGCCATCGGCAGTGCTCTCGCCAGTCCGTTGGTCTTCGCGGGCCAGTCTTCGAGCGCTACTCTCAAGGTTGGGCTCGTCGGCTGCGGGGGACGCGGCTCCGGTGCCGCCGCACAGGCCCTGAGCACCGGGGAAGGCGTGGTCCTGACCGCCATGGCCGACGCTTTTATGGAGCGCGTACAGAGCAGTCGCAGGAACCTCATGGCCGACAAGCAGTTCGGGTCACGCGTCAAGGTCCCCGATAGTGCGTGCTTTGCGGGCCTGGACGGTTTCCAGAAAGTGATCGATAGCGGCGTGGATGTGGTTCTCCTGGCCACCCCGCCCGGTTTCCGGCCGCAGCACCTGCGGGCCGCCGTCGAAGCGGGCAAGCATGTCTTCTGCGAGAAGCCCGTGGCCACCGATGCCCCGGGTGTGCGCAGCGTTATCGAGTCCGCCGCTCAGGCCAAGGAGAAGAACCTGGCCCTGCTGGTTGGCTACTGCTGGCGGTATCATCCAGCGCGGCGTGCCTTCTACGAGAAGGTCCACCAAGGCGCGATCGGCAAGGTTCGCGCCGTCTATGCCACCTATTTGAGCGGACCGGTGAAACCCATGCCCCCGGCCAGCCGGCGTCCCGCCGGTATGAGCGACGTGGAATGGCAAATCCGCAATTGGTATAACTTCGCGTGGCTCTGCGGGGACGGGCTCGTGGAACAAGCCTGTCACAGCATCGACAAGATTGCCTGGGCGATGAATGGGGTCCTGCCTCTGAAGGCGGTGGCCACCGGCGGCCGGCAATTCCCGAACAACGAGGGAAATATCTTCGACCACATCGATGTCTTCTACGAGTTCCCGGATGGGGTTCGCGCGTTCATGGCCCAGCGTCAGATCACCGGCTGCTACAGCGACAACTCGGACTACCTCATGGGCAGCGACGGCGTAGGCGCCATCAAGAACTGGAACGACCCCACGATCACGGGCAAGGAGAACTGGCGCTATAGCGGTCCCAAGGCCGACATGTACCAGGTCGAGCACGATGAGTTGTTCGCCTCCATCCGCAACGGCAAACCGATCAATGACGCCGTACGGGGGGCGCACAGCACGCTCATGGCGCTCATGGGACGCATGGCCGCCTACACCGGCAAAGAGGTCACCTGGGACGAAGCCCTGAATTCCCAGGAGAAACTGGTGCCCGACGACCTGACTTGGGACATGAAGTTGCCCATCAAACCCATGGCCATGCCCGGACAGACGAAGTTCATCTGATGGCCATTTCCAGACGCTCGTTTCTGGAATCTTCCTCCGTGCTGGCAGGCGGCACAGCCCTGATGGCCGGCCTGCTCAAGGCGCAGGCGGCCGAAGGCAACGGGCCGCTGATGGCCTATGTGGGCACGTTCAGCTCGCCTCTCCGTGACGTGCTGCCGACGCAGGTGGACTTGCCTCCCGGAAATGGACGCGGGATTCACCTGTTTACGGTGGATCGCGCCACCGGGGCTCTGATGCCTTGCGGCGTCCATGAGATGGGGACGAGCCCGAGTTGCCTGGTATTGAATGCCGCCGGGACCCGCCTGTATTCTACCAACGAGACCGACCGCGTGGGCGAAGGTCACGAAGGCACGATTAGCGCCTTCGCCATCAACCGTATTGACGGCCAGTTGAAGTTGCTCAACACCGTCCCTTCCGGCGGCGCTGGACCCACCTATGCGAGCGTGCATCCCTCCGGGAGGTTCCTGCTGGTAGCCAATTACTTCGGCGGCTCCGTGGCGGTGCTGCCGATTCGGTCCGACGGCGGTCTGGGTGCCGCGACGGACATCAAAGGGGATGAGGGGACCATAGGGCCGAGGAAGGCGACGAATGCCCCGCCGGGAAGCTTTGCCTTCAGCGGGCATGACCGGACTCATGCGCACATGATCCAGGCCGATCCTTCCGGGCGCTTCGTTCTACATGTCGATCTGGCCTTGGATCGAATCTTCGTGTGGAAGTTCGATGATGCTAAGGGTGTACTCACGCCGAATGATCCGGCCGCGATTCCGCTGCCGCCGGGCGATGGAGCGCGGCACTTCTTCTTCCATCCGAGTGGACGCTGGCTCTACTGTCTCCAGGAGGAAGGCTCGAACATTGTCCTGTTTGACTACGATGCCAAGCAGGGGCGGCTGACCGCACGGCAAACCATCTCGACCCTGCCGCCCGGGTTCGCGGGCAGCAATTTCTGCTCGGAGATCCTGGTTTCCACCGAGGGCCGGTTCCTGTATGCAGGCAACCGACTGCACGACAGCATCGCGATCTTCTCCATCGGCGCCACCGGTACCCTGACCTACGTCGGCGAGGAGTGGACGCACGGGAACTATCCCCGCAGTTTCAATTTCGATCCCACCGGCCGGTTCCTCTACTGCTGCAATCAGCGGGGTGACAATCTCGCCGTCTTCCGCGTGGATCGCCAGACGGGCGGCCTGACCTTCACCGGCCATTACACCCCGGTCGGGAATCCTTCGATCATCATCTTCCTCGATCTCGCGAAAGCCCTCTGAAAGAGAGCGGGGCGTTGTCTTGTGGACGAACGCCCCGCTTGGATGTCCCCGTGCGCCCCGTAAGGTGGCGTGACTACGGCATCGGGCTACTGAGCCGGATGACCAAAGCCGATGTCGTCAATGTACAGCATACCGGCACCGCCCGCCTTCGGATTGGCCTTGTCGCCCGCCCCGACCGTGAGCTTCTTGACGGCGGCGAGGTTGATGCCTGTCAAGTCGCTAAAGGCGATCCGCCACTGGGTCCAGGTGGACAGGGTGGTTGCCGCCGGGTCCGGATGGACAACCATCTTCGACTTGCCGGCCTTATCCTCGACCACCACATACAGGCCGGCGGGATCGTTGGCAGGGTTCGGTCCAACGTCGGCCACCGCCCATTGACCCGTGACGGTGCCGGTCGTCACCACATCGGAGAACTGGCCGGTGCAGGCGGCCGCCCCTGCGTTGTTGCTGGTTACGGCCATGCCGATGTAGACGGTGCTCGCCATGGAGATCGTCTGCGGGTTGGGCGACTTGTCGGTGCCGGTGTTCTCGGTGGCCGGCTGGACGGTCCACGTCTTGCCGTCGGTCGAATAGGAAGCGGTGAACAGATTGCCCTTGCGCTCGATCTTGACCCAGAGCGGGAAAGTGATCATACCGGGGTTGCTATGGGCCGAGACGGCACTGCCGCCCACGGTGGGCCGGTTCTGGAAGGCCCGGCGCCCATCGGGCGTTGGGAACATGAAGGCGAACGCCGCGTTCTCATCCAGACTCCTGCGGATCATCACGCCCGCCTTCGCCCAGTTCGCGGTGGCATCGGCGATGGCGACAATCTTGGCGGAAATCGAGCCGTCCCCGTTGAGCTGCTGGTAGACGAAGCGGAAGTTGTCGGCCGTGCCCCAGACGTCGCCGCTGTTGGAACTGACCTTATACTGTCCGGGCGAAGTCTCGACGAACTTCGCCGCATTGCCCTTGAACCACAGACTCAGCGTATCGGCTCCGCTACCGGTCCAATCCTGCGGTGTGTCGAAGGTCCGCTGGGTCTCGGAGTAATACGGCGTCTTGACGTTGTTGTACTCCAACGGCATGGCTTGGCTGCCACCGTGAACGACCTTTGTTTCGGCAAATGGGGCCTGCAGGTATCCCACCACGGAGCCGGTGCCATTGGTCCAGCCGTCAACCCACATCTCGTAGATGCGGCCGCCTTCGTCATCCGTATAGCTCTCGAAATCATCCACCGGGGCGTACTCCTGGGTCGTGAAGCTCCAGAGAGCACCGGGATAGGTAGCCGTGCCGACCTCATCGACCCTCCAATAGTAGGTCGTGCCGAAGTTCAGAGCACCGGGGTCAAAGCCATGACTGGTCACGGTCCTGGCCGCCACCGTTCCGTTAGCCACGGCCTCCTTCTCCGCACCGAAGTACACCTGCTCGGAGGTCATGTCGCGGCCTGATCGCCAATCCAAGGTGCTGTCCACGCCGACACCCGTGGCGGCCGCGGCGGGTTGCGGGCCGCGAGCCTGCGCGGGGATCTGGAAGAAGCGTACTTCGCTCAAGCCGTACTGCTTGATGCCCACCTCGCTCCAGTTGCTCTTGGCCGTGAGCTTGACGTACTGGGCGACAACGCCACCCATATCCACGGTCGTGTTGTGCGTGTAGCCGGCCGCGGCGGTCGCCTTGGCGAATTGCGCCTCTTTCAGCAGCGTCCAGGTCGCGCCGTCAGTCGAGTACTCGATCTTAACGTCCTTGAATCCGAAGCCCAGCACAGGCTCGAAGTCCCCGTTATAGTTCCAGACCCACATTTCGGAGAGCTTGTAAGCATTGTCGAACTGGTACTGGATCCAGACCGGGCCGGGATCGCTCATGGCGGTGTTCCACATGGTCGTGCCGTTCGTCCCGTGCCCATCGCCGGTCAGACCGGAGCCATCGATCGTGTTGGCCGGTCCGGTCGTGGACTTCTCAAAGCTGGACGCGGTGGCCGTGATGCCCGTAACTGGGTACGCATAGGGCTCGACGGTGAAACTCCAGACCTTGCCGCGAAAGACGGTATTGTCCGGTGCGGCATTGACTTCGTCCACACGCCAGTAATAGGTCTTGCCATATTCCAGCAGGTCGGCCGGCTTAAAGGTGGTTCCGGTCTGGCCTTTGCTTACGAGTATGCTCCCCGGAGCCTCCACGCTGGCCGCCTTGACATCGTCCTGGCTCGCGCCGAAGTAGACATTGTGCGTCGCCGCCGTAGCGGTCGGCGTCCAGCTCAGGCTCGGATCGCGCGCGACATCGGTAGTCCCATCCACCGGCGCCGGATCCCTGGCTTCGGTGGTCGCCAGCCCCTTCATGATCGTCTTGATCTGGTCTTCCGTCAGGGCCACATTGAAGAGGGCTACTTCGTCCAGCACGCCGCGAAAGAACCCGCTGGGCGCGCCGTGGTCAAGCTGCGCACCGATGAGCACGGGTGTAGCGGTGTCGGTATTATGAGCGCCTCGGTCCTGCTCGGCATCGAAGACGCCGTTGACATAGATTCTCATCTTGGTCCCGTCGTAGGTGACCGCGGCGTGTCCCCAGTCGCTGTTGGGCAGGGGCTTGGTACCCGAATAGGCCCAGGGGGCCACCTCGCGGTGAAAGGAGATGGTGCCGCCTCCACCGACACTGACGATGTAGGCGCCGATGACGCCTGCGTTGAATTTACTGATGAGTATGCCGCCGCTCTGGTTCTTGACCCAGGCCGTGGCACTGAACGGAGCCACACCTCCGAACGCCAGATCCCGGGCCGAATTGCGGATTTCCAGGTAGCTGCCGCCGTCAAACTCCAGGGCGCGACCGAATTTCCCCTTGACCCACGCCGGGTTTCCTTTGAGATCCGCATGGTACCCGTGGCCGGAGTCGTCGCGGGCGACGGTGCCGGACCCCTCATCCATAAGCCAGAGCCCGGCTATGGACTCCTGATTAACCTGAGCGTTGCTGTAGGCTGCACACAACAGGCCCATGACCAGGGACGTTGTGCACACGGTGAATAATCTTCTCGCGGTTGCCATTGCCATATCCTCCTACTCTGCGGAAATGAAGACACACCAGTCAACCACAGCATAGCACAAGAGACCTGTGTGCGTCAATCGGAATTGCACATGTCAGGAGCACACAAAGCCGTTCTTCCGCATCCAGTCCAGGTATCGGGCAGCACAGCGATCCAGATTCTCCAGGCTGCCGCCGCGGCGCAAGGGCGAGCACATCTCAAACGTCGCGACGCCGTCGAAGCCGCCGGCCTGGAGCCCCGCAAAGAATGCCCGGTAGTCAATGAACCCATCACCGAACGGCACCGCGCGAATCCAGTCCGGCGCGGCGGGGACGTAGTTGACCAGTTCCGGCTGGTACCGGTAGCGGGGCAAACGCACATAGTCGGCATTGGTGGTGCAGACCGCGTGGGGCGCCAGGCGGCGGGCCGATTCGAACAGGTCTTCGCCGCGCAGGGCCGGTGACCAGGCGTCGAATCCCACCTTGCAGTTGGGCCGGTCGATATCGCCGAGCAACTCGAGCAGCACGTCGCTGTGTACCGCGACATCGTGATGGTTCTGGATGGCAATGGTGACGCCAAAGGCCGCCGCGCGATCGCAGCACTCCCGCAGGGCGACGACGGTGCGATTCCAGACGGCGGCCAACGGTGCGGCCGCGTTTTCGTAGGCGGTGAAGACACGAACGATGTTCGCTCCCAACGCCTGCGCCAGCCGCGCCACGCTTTCGACATAGGCGATCTGCATTTCCAAGTGAGGGACTTCCGCGGCCCCCGCCCCCGAGAAATCTGTGTAGGCGCCCAGCACCGCGCAGCGAACACCCGTTTCGGCCAGGGTCTCCTTCCAGCGGGCCTGCATTTCGTCCGAGGCATCGAGAGGCGACAGGTGCGGCCGTTTGGCCATCAGCATCACCGCCGGATAGCCGAGTTGTTTCGCCTTACGGAGAAAATCGGGCACAGACAGAGCCGCCTGGCCCCAAAGTCCGGCATAACTGACGGAGAATAAGCATGGAATCATCTCAAGACCTCGTCGATAGGAAAGGGGGGCACATCTGCATGTCTGACTTCCTCATAAGCTCTTGCACCTGGGTCCAACGAAGCCCCAAACCGCTCCGGCCGCGGTTAGAGTACCACCAGTACCCGCAAAACTCCAGATTTTCCTTGAACCTGTCGGCGCAGAAACCATCCTTATAGAAAGAAGGCAAGATCCTGTCCGCGTAAAGGGCATGGGATGAGTGCAGAGGACGCGCTCCAGACTTTGGTCCGGCGGTGCCAGTGTGGCGATGCGACGGCATTCGAGGAACTGTTCCGGCAGTTCCAGCCGCGACTGCGCTACTACGTCCGTCGTCTGGACGCCGGTGGCGATCATACGGACGACACGCTCCAGGAGGTCTGGACCAAAGTCGTGCGCGGGATCGCCTCTCTGAAGGATCGAAGGGCCTTTGCGGCCTGGCTGTACACCATCGCGCGCAATGAAGCCTATGGCCGGGCGAAAGCCAAGGACCCCTTTGTTGAGCTGACAGAGGAACATCTGGAATCGCTGACCGGCGACCCGGAGCCGGTGTTCCGCGACGAGGATGCGGCGCGCATCCACCAGGCCCTGGAGACGCTGAGTCCCGCCCAGCGCGAGATTCTGACGCTGTGTTTCCTGGAAGACCTTTCGCACCAGGAGATCGCCGGGATTCTGGGCCTCCATGCCGGCACAGTGAAATCCCGGCTTCATTACGCCAAGCAGGCTTTGCGCCAACAACTGGAGAGAGACTATGGACCGCCATGATATCATGAGAGATAGACTTCTGCGTGCGGACGACATCGACCCGCGGGGACTGTCCGGAGCCGAGATCGCGCGCTTTCGCCGGCTTCTGAGCCCGACCGGACACGCCCGCCTTTCCCGGGCACGGCACTGGAGGAGTTCGCTGGCCAAACTGGCGGTCGCGGCGGGAGTGGTCCTGGCCACCGCACGGGCCAAGACGTTTCTTTGGACCGGGACCTCGGCCGTAGTCTGGGCCGCGGTGCTGAGAAAGGTGAACGGCTTCGACACCTGTGTCTTTCGCACCCGCGAGGTCACGACCACGGGCCCCAGGCCCGACGGCTTTGAGTTCGCGACCGAAAAAGAATCCAAGAACTACCGCTCCGAGACACTCGGCTCCTTCAGCGAAACCTACGAAGATGGCAAACTCATCAGGCGGGTGTACACTCTGTTGGGGCAGCGACAGCATCTGTACTTGAGTGAGGGACACCGGCACAAGCTGTGTCTTCGCTACCCTGTCAGTGACGAGGGGGTGCGGGAATTCCACGCCGATGCCCCGCGGCACATGCTGGCGAAGATCCTGGCAGGAGAGTACGTGGAGATCGGCACGGATGTCATTGAGGGCAAGGCCGTGCGCGGCGTCGAGTTGCGCGACCCGAATTACATGATGGAAGAGGGGCCAGAGAAGCGTCCCATAGGGGATTTCGTGGAGGATTTCGCCGCCCGGTGCTGGATCGATGTCCAGACCGAGTTGCCCGTATGGATGGAGATCAGTTTCCTCCCCAAGGGTTCGACGGTGCGGATGACAACGATTTGGGACCAGTTCGAATGGGGGGTGCCGCTGGAGGAGAGCCTGTTTGAGCCGGAGATACCTGCCGACTGTGAGGTCCACGATCACGACCCCAGCGACAAGACGCCCGAGACAAAGCCGCGAACGCCGGCGGAGGAAACGTTCGCGCAGCAGACTCTCGCCGAGCCCTATCTCGGCGACTTCGACCATCTGCCGCTGCCGGATGTCTGCGGCCTGTCCCTGCTCGGTCTTGACCCGAGCGTTCCCAGACCCCAAGTGCGGCTGCTCGGCGATGCGCAGATCCGGGTCGCCCAGGATGAATGTGTCGCCAAATGGCCGCCGTACGAGCGAGTGAAAGACCAGTTGCAGCAAGAGCTGCGGGCCAGGCTCGACATCGATGCCCTGGATGTGAACAGACTGGTGACGACGGCGATCGCCCTGCGGAACCGGTTCTGGGAACTGGGTGGGTGCTTGTCTGATATCGCTTACCCCTACATCTACGCGGCCCGCCTCCTGGACGAGCTCGCCCACCAGCGCGAGCCCGAGAAGGATGCGATTATCGATCAACTCGTGGAATCGATCATGTCGTATGAGGTATTCTACTATGAGGAGGACCCGGAGCCCGAGCGGCGGCGGAGAAACCCTCTCTACACCGGGCTTCTGGCGGACTTGCGCGGCGAGCAGTATAGACTCTTGAAGGCCAGGGTGAGCCATGGTTATGTGCCGACGTGGAAGGACTTCGTGCGCTGCTGCGATCTCATCATGCTTTGCCGCTGGCGAAAGGACGATGCTCTGAGCATGGAAGTGGCCCGGCTCCTGGTCGAGCAGGCCCCGAAGGCCGGTTGGACTTACGATTACTATCTCGAGCGGCTACAGCGATGCGCCGAGCAGCCCGCTGGGCCCCCGGCGACCTTCCTCAATACACAGTTTGATGTTGCCGACGTTCCCTATGATCGGCGGCTGCGGTCGTTCCAGGGACCGCAGGAATACCGGCACAACCTGCTGCCCCTGCACTTGAGATACCTGAGAAGCCGGTAATCATCGTGCCGGAAGCAGAAAGCGGGGCGGCTGCGAAGGGCCGCCCCGCGTGTAGCAGCGATGTGCCAAGACCTCGCTCAGTCTTGCAGCGGCCGGATCCAGATGTTGCGGTAGCGGACCGGGTTGCCGTGGTCCTGCAACTGGATGGGGCCTTTGTCGGGGATCGCCCGGAAGGGGGAGATCGCGTGCGGGCCGTTCCACTGGGTGCCGCCTTCGAGCGTGACGTGGTCCTGGACGAGCACCCCGTTCTGCAAGACCGTGAACGTCGGCTTCGTCACGATCTTGCCATCCTTGCCGAAATGGGCACGGTGGAAGACGATGTCATAGCTCTGCCATTCGCCGGGCTTGCGGCAGGCATTGACCAGCGGCACGGACCGGCCGTACAGAGCACTACACTGGCCGTCCGGGTAGGTCTTGTTCTCGTAAGAGTCGAGGACCTGGATCTCGAACTCACCCTGGAGGAAGACGCCGCTGTTGCCGCGGCCCTGGCTGGTGCCCTGCACCTTCTCCGGCGTCGCGAACTCCACGTGCAGTTGGCACGAGCCGAAGGATTCCTTCGTCTGGATGTACCCCGCGCCCTTGACACTCTCCATATAACCTTCGCCGACCACCCACTTCGAGGGCTGGCCCTTGGTGTCCGTCCAGTTCTTCATGGATCCTTCGGTCCCGTCGAAGAGGACGATGGCGTCCGAGGGGGCCTGGCCCACTCGGCGTGTGGAGCTGAACGTCCCCGGCGTGATCACCGGCGGGGCTGGCCGGTTCTCATCGTGTACCATCCACCGGCCGCTCGGCGTGTCCACGTACTCGATCTTGGGCTTCTGCTCGGTCGGCGCGGCCTGGGCCGGTTGCACCTTCGCCGGCTTTGCTTTGGTTCCCTCGTTCGTGGCGCAGCCGGCCACCAGCCCCAGCAGGGCAATACCGACCACCACGACCACCAATACCTTGTTCATAATCATTCCTTTCCTGTCAGCCACAAACCACAGACTCAACTCACGGTCCCGGCGGTACGGCAAGCGTCGCCGGAGTCTCAACTTATACCCTAGGGCCTGTCCCGCGCCAACAGCCGTGTGGGCCAAGCCGCGGCGCTGTGATCTTCCCCAAAAAAATGAGTTGGCCCCGGCGGCGGTTTGGGAGTACACTACCGCCGGTCGCAGGTAACATTGAAGCTTCGCAGAAGGAGAATTGCCCATGGCCCAACCGATTGCCCTCCCCCAACCCGCCGAGAGATCCTGGTGGCATGAAGTCACGTGGTACCATTGGGCCGTGCTGCTGCTGGCCGCGGGCGGCTGGCTCTTCGATTGCATGGGCCAGCGGATCTTCGTGCTGGCGCGGCAGCCGGCAATGAAGCAACTGCTGGGGGCCGGCGCCACCGATGATAAAGTCCTCCTCTGGGGCACGGCGGCCACCATGATCCTGATGATCGGCTGGGGCACGGGCGGGATTCTGTTCGGCATGATGAGCGACAAGTACGGCCGGGTCAAGTCGATGGTCGTGACCCTGGTGGCCTACACGCTCTTCGCCGGCCTGTCCGGCGTGGCCCGCAACGGCACCGAGTTCCTGATCTACCGCTTTCTGTGCGGCCTGGGCGTCGGCGGCATGTTCGGGTCGGCCACGACCCTGCTGGCCGAGAGCGTGACGCCACATTTTCGGACGTTCGCCCTGGGCATCATGCAATCGCTGTCGGCCATCGGCAACATTCTGGCCTCCGGCGTGGCCACGGGCATCGCGCTGGGCCAGGAGAACTTCTGGGGCCGCTGGAGCGGCTGGCAGGTCCTGTTCTTCGTGGGCGTGGCCCCGATCGTGCTGGTCGTCCCGATCGTCGCGGTTCTGCGGGAGCCGGAAGTCTGGAAGAAGGCCAAGGCCGATGCGGCCAGGGGCGCCGGCAAGAAGGTGGGGCGCATCTCCGACCTGTTCCGCGATCCCCGCTGGCGCAAGAGCACAATCATCGGCATCTGCTTCGGCATCGCGGGCATGGTGGGCTTGTGGGGCATCGGGTTCTTCACGCCGGAACTGATCTCGACCGCGTTCCGCAATCGCCCCTTGCAGGCGAGCGAGGTCGTCAACCCGGCGGCGATCCTCGCGGCTCTCAAGACCCCCGCCAACCCCGCCGTGGCACGCATCAAGGGGCAGCTCTCCCCCCAGGTGCAGGGCTTGGTAGACCAGGCCCTGCCCGGGCAGGAGGTCCCCGCGGCCACGCAGGACGCGCTGCGGACCGACCTGAACCGGCTCATCCAGCGGGACAGGACCCTCTACGAGGCGGCCGCCTTCCAGTCCCTGAGCCTCAAGAAGGGCACCACCAACCTGGTGAAGCTGGTCGAGATCAAGAAGGCCAACAAGGAGAACATCATCTTCCTGAACCGCCAATTGGTGGAGCAGGCCTTCCCCAACACGATCACCGACCTGGAGATGAGCATCAATTGGTATAAGACCTTCGGGACCCTGCTGCAGGACGTCGGCGCGATGCTGGGCATGTTGTCCTTTACGTGGGTGGCGTCGCGCTTCAACCGGCGAACGGCGTTTCTCCTGGCGTTTTCCTCCGGCCTGGTCGTGGTGGCGTTCGTGTTCCACTCGCTCAAGACGGCGACGGACGTGTACTGGATGCTGCCGATGGTAGGCTTCGTTACCTTGGCCTGCTTCGCCGGCTATTCGATCTACTTCCCGGAGATCTTCCCCACACGCCTGCGCGGCACAGGCGTGGGCTTCTGCTACAACACCGTCCGCTACGCGGCGGCCCCATTCCCGCTGCTGTTGGGCTGGCTGAGCACGATGATGCCGTTCCGGCGTGTCGCGGTGGTCATGTGCCTGATCTACCTCGTGGGCATCGTAGCCCTGATCTGGGCCCCCGAGACCAAAGGCAAGCCCCTGCCGGAAGATTGATTCGGGCCGGAGGACGGAAGACGGACGACAAAGGACGGACGGCAGCGGCTTGGAGGCCATAGGCCATAGCCGGCTCCTGCCGGGCAAATTGGGTTTGTTTGCACAACCGACGCGCAGGACCGGGGCGGCCGGCCGCAGCGGGCGTCCCGCCGAATTGGGTTTGTTTGTACAAGACCTCTCGTCCCGCGCCCATTTCCGGACACCGGGAGCCAAATTGGCTTTGTTTGGCAGGCTTCGCCGTCCCGCCGGGATTTGGCTTTGTTTGGCGCGCTCACCCCCGGTGACGGGCGGCCTCGTCGGGGCCTTGGGCCCTGGCACTGGTCTTGCCGCGTCCCATCCGCCAAAATTGGCTTTGTTCTGCCGAGGCCCATCGAATGCCTGATTCACCATAGCTCCTTTCCCACACAGCATTTGCCCCTCCTGTTGCTCTGGCGGTAATTGGGTTTGTTTGGCGCAATAGGCTCTAGCCACGCCCCGCCTGCCCATCCGGCGGGAGCAAATTGGGTTCGTTTGTCCGGCGGGTCCCAATGGCACTGGAACGGTGGAATGATGGGGCCCGAAGGACGCCGCGGCGGAAATTGGCTTTGTTTCGCACAACAAGCTCCCCCGACGCACCATCCCCCAGATACCCCAGCCCACCCAAGTTTGGCTTTGTTTTACACTTCGCACTTCACACCCCAAACTTCGGACTTCTCCCAATTGGGTTTGTTTCGCACAATCGCCTGCGCGGGCCGGAGGCGGCTGGTTTGTCCCAATCCGCAATCCATCTGGTCCGCGTTCTCATGACTCTTGCTTCCGCTCTCAAATCATCAATCGTAATTCCTAAATCATAAACCCGAGGGGCTCCGCCTCAGACTAGAGTGTCTCTCTATCTAGGGGCCATGTTGCATGAATCGTGGCGCAATTCTGTGCGCGCACGACCCCTGAGACTCGCGCAACTCCTTGTCCCCGCAGGAATAAAGAATTTCTCGCTCCCAGGGTGTTTTTACTTTTGAACTGTTGCACAAACGCGGCCTCCGGCCGCGACCAGAAGGCTACTCGCACAGAGACACGGAGGCGCAGAGATCAACACGAGAGCACCGGTCTTTCCCCTCTGCGTCCCTGCGCCTCCGCGCGAGACATAATTCTTTGGATTTCAATGATTTACGTCTTGTACCTCCGGGAGTCTTCGCGCGAGGACAAGGTTCCGACAGGTAGTTCGTAGGGTGGGCTGTGCCCACCCTCCTATCCCCCCGTTCGGGGTACCGGCGGGGAGGGGAACCTACCGCGAGGGACCGCTCCGACGCGGCATCGATTGCTGGCCAAGGAGCAGACGGCGGCGGTGGGGCAGATGTGAACACCTTCGTCGCGGCGGCCCTATTTCCACCGAAGCTGCTTCAACTCTTCCTCGGTGCGGATGAACTTGACCGTACCGTCATTGAGCAGGACCAAGCCGCCTTTGGGGTTGTGATTGTCGAACGTGAACAACTCCGGCCCGCCGTGCTGGTTCCAACCCGGCTTCGATTCGAAGAGGAAAACCATGTCCTCGGGCGACTTTCCCAGGCCTCTGCTATTTGGGTTCATCGCATAATCGGATGTCCGCGCTTCTACAGGCTCGTTCTTCCCACGGGCATCAGCGGGTTGCCGATGGACCTCGTTCGCGTCGATTGATCCATGTATGCTCGGGCAGGTGAATGACACTCTCATCCCGGCAGGGTTGGTGCGCGGGTCGCGCAGACCCTCCAAAGCACTGTCACACCAGTGGTTCGGGTCCAGAGGCCGACGAGGAACTGGCGTAAGGGACCATCGACCCACGTCACTCAGGTGGTGGACGCAAAACCATCTCGCCATTAGAGGTTTGATGCCCGGCGGTTCCGGGATCGTCAGGCCCGGCTTCTCCCACGAGTACCTGAATTGGTTCTCGTCGGCCGTGAGCATCGAATGGCCGAATGCGCTGAGCGATAGCGATGCTATGCACTCACTATCGCGCCAACAAACGACCTGCGTTCCATGACCTCTGTCCCTCCAGCCATGTTTCCGAACGTAGGTTCCCTGACGAACATCGTCTGCAAACGCCTTGATCTGTTCTCGATTCGTCACCGTCCATGTGTCGTAGGATCGTACACCCGCTCTCTCCTCCTCATTCAAGACGGTCTTCAGCCAGCCCTGCCAGTAAGGACCTCCGGAGAAGAAGTAATCAATCGCTCCGTCCAAATATCGCACTTCCAGGCGTGTGCAAGTCGAGAGGTCAGGAGGCGTGGGGATGCCGGCGCTAAGATCGGGGGGCTTGGGGTGCCAGGCCGGGAAACAGAACAGTGCGGTCGCCAGGAGAAGGCAGGCGCAAGCGAGCTTGCGAGCCCATCGCTTCCACAGCAAGAGTCCGGCGACAACACATAATCCAACGATCACGACGATATCCCGCGCATTAAATCTGGCGCGGAATACCTCCTGCCCCCCGAACGAATCAGCCTCATCGTTTCGTAGGGATGCGGAGCACTCCTCCAGCGTCTCGCCTCTGAGATATACCCCTCCGCACACGTGCCCGAAGAACACGTGGGTCTCACCTGAGCTATCCCGCGATACGACGGTCCCACCACCCCACGCACCATGACTGTCGCCGAAAGCACAGGCGATCCACCGGCCATCCGGAAAGCCCTTGATAAAGGCGCATGGTCGGCCGAATCTAGGCTTCGTTACATCTGTTATCGTGCTGCCATAGGTGCCCCCCAGCGTAACGCAATTGAAATGCCGCTTGACTTGATCCAACGACCGACACGCGAGCAGTTGCTTGCGCCATATGCGTGCAAATACACGGGAGCCTGTACCCATGGGGAAAGTCGCCCGAGGACATGGTTTTCCCACCAGAAGTATTGTACCGGCAATCGTCTCCGGAAGGAGTCTCTTTATAGTCGCACCTACACGCATGATCCGACATCTCCCATTCAGCTACACTCGACTGCATCAGGCGGGCTTTTGAACATCAGCATAGTACGCCGCCCGCAGGACTTCCAGTCGGAATACTTGTGCTCCGTCAGATTCGTCAAACGCACATAGCTGTGGAGGACAGAACGGCGTCGAGTACTTTTTCGGATAGGGACTGCCTGAGGTTGATGATCTCTGATCCCGAATTGAACCTGCGAAGATCGGCAGATTGCCGTACTGCGCCCGGAATCACATGATCTGCGGAAATCGGCAGAATCTGCGGATAGATATCAAGACCGCATGGGCTAAAGCCCATCCTACGCCGTCCGGTCATCCGTCCTCCGCCTTCGTGCCCTTCGCGTCTTTCTATGAGAGAAATGGTGGGCGAAGCCCACCCTACAGCCTGCGACCTACCGCCTCCGGCCTTCCTCCGGGGTCACAGGCCCAGCCAAGCGGCGGCGTTTTGGCTGCGGATCTTGTCTTTGTCGGACTCGCTCGCGTCGAGCACTTCCAGCTTCACCAGCGCCGGATCGGGATAGTTGAAGGGCATCCCGGTTCCAAACATCAGGCGGTCCACGCCCAGGTTCGTGATGAGTTGCCCGATCTCGTTAGCCAGCAGGGCACTCAAGCGGGACAACTCGATGGCATAGTTGGATGGCAAGCCGTTGTTCTTCCGTCCCAGCGGGGAGCCAGTGTAGCCGAGGCCGTTGAGCAGGAGGAAACGCGCCTTGGGATGGGCTTTCACCAGCTCAACGATCTCGTCCAGGGGGATGTCGGGGATGTTCAGCAGCCAACTCCGCTCGCGGTTGTCTTCCACGCGAATCGGGATGGAGATGACCATGCCCCGCTCCGTTGCGGCCTGGATCAACTCCCGGCAGGAAGGGCTGGAGAGGCCGTAGTTGTGCCACTTGGGATAGAGGCGCAGGCCCTTGACGCCGAATTCCTCGTGGCAGATCTTCAGGTCGTCCTGCCAGCCGGCGTAGAACGGATTGATCACGGCGAACGGGATCAGCCGGTCGCGATGAGCCTTGACTTCCTCCGCCACCTCCTCATTGCCCGCCTGGGGGTTGCGGTAGGTGATCGCGGCGGCACTGGAGACGACCGCTTGGTCGATCTTCTTGGCGTCCATGAGCGCCAGCAGCGATGATGCCGTGTTGTGCCGGAGCCGCCGGAACGCGAAAGGGCCGAGATAGGCATTCACGTCGATAATCATGCTCTTCGCCTCCCCAGGAGCCGCATCAGGTTCCCGCCCAGGATTTCCTCTTTGTCCGCTGCGCTCAGGTCCGCGCCGCGAATCTTGCCGATCCCTGCCGTCATGGACGAGTCGCAGCCGAACACGAGCCGATCCACACCGACGACAGCCGCCGCCATATCTACCGTGTCGGCGTCCGTGACGCTGCCGCTGGTGTCGAGCATGAGGTTTGGTGCGTGGCGGGCCGCTTTGATCGCCCACTCCCAGTCGCCACCGCCGGAGATGTGGGCGCAGATGAGCATGGCCTCCGGGTAGCGCCGGGCCAAATCCGCCAAGTGGCCGCTGTCGGACAGGCGCGGCTGGTCCTCCACGAAGTAGTGCGAGTGGCTCGCATGATGGAGGATCGGCACGCCCAACTCGATCGCCAGCTCCACAATGGGAAAGACCACCGGCTCGTTGGCAGTGTACTCGTTGTAGAGCTTGAGGCCCATGAACCCGCGGTCGCCCACGCAGCGGCGGATTTCCTCCAGCGCCTCCCGCGGGTAGCCGGGGTTGACGTAGCAGTAGCCGAGCACCCGGCCGGAGAACCGCTTCATGCCCTCGGCCGTCCACTGGTTACATTCCCGAAATCCATCGGGGCTCGCCGGCCGCTGCGGCGTGAGAGTCGAGCAGCACAGTTGATCGATCCCCAGCTTGTCCGCCGCCTCGATCAGCTTGCGGTCGTCCGTCTCCCAATCCCGGCGGCTGTGATGCGTCAAGTGGGCGTGACAATCGATTACCTTGCTCTTGTGGGGCAAACCGCCGGCCGCGGCCGCCGACGGCTGGGTACCGGGCCGGGCGTGCGCTGGGGACAGACCCGCCGCCCGCAAGGCCACGATCCCGGCGGCCGAGCCTTTCAGGAGCGTCCGCCGCGAGACACCGGATCCGCAGCCCGCAAGATCCGAGTTGGCTTCACCGTTCATCTGGATTTCCCTTCACTGGCGGATTGGCCGTCGACACTCATTCGTGCCGCCTCACCGACACGAGACTCCATTCTACCGACTTTGCTGCCGGTCACAAGCCTCCGGAGGGTGAGCTATGCCCACCGACGCTGGATAACAAATCGGAAGATGAGGCGGTGGGCACCGCCCACGCTACGCGACTTCGCTTGCATGGGGAGAATGCGGGATGGACAGGAAGACGTTTGCCGTTGGCCCGGAAGCTCCGGCACACCTCGGTCGGGATGGTCTTCCGAGGTGTGCCGGAATGATCCGGGCACTCACCGCTGGTTCGTTGGCCGTGGAGGCTCTCCAAGCCCCGCCTCGCACCGGAACAACCAGCGGCACTCCACGGCCATCGTTTCGTGCTTGCGTTTATTCGTCCTTCTGGGGCTCGCGCGGATACGGAGGCTTGTAAGGATTCGAGATGTTGTGCACCACGTCCGGCGCGAACGCGGCATCGGCGCCGCGGCACACCTCACAGGTCTCGACCTCATCGCCGCCGTAGGGATCGGCCGGCGTCAGGTCGAAGGTCATCAGCTCGCCATGGGCCTGCGCCTCATCGCTGTCATGGCAGGCCAGACACGCCAAGCGGGACGGCTCCTCCTTCCACGCCGGGTTGTCGGCATGGCACTTCGTGCAGTTCCGGACATCCTGTGGGAAGATCACGTGAGAATAGTCGACGGTCGGCTGCACTTCCGCGGGTTTGTCCAAGTAGCGTCCAAAGTGGACTCCGTGTACTCTGCGGGCCAGCGGTCCGGCCCCGAATCCCCAGTTGGAATCCTTCCAGCCGGTCTTGCCGGCCAGTTGCTTCTCATAGTCGTGACAGCTCTTGCAGATATCCGGATTGAACGGTACGGCGAAATAGCTGGCGTGCATCCGCGTGTCCCCGTGACATTCGGTGCAGTTGGTGGCGACCATCGGTTCCGGTTTGTCGGTACCCACAGGAGACGGATTTCTCCGCTCCTGCCCGGACAGGCGTCACCGTGGCATCTTCGAGCCCCATCGGCAGGGGGATATGGCACTGGCGCGTCTATTTTCGCGTTCCGCTGCTCTGCATGACATACGCGCGCCGTGTTCCGTCTTCGCTGAAAGCCCTCCAAGCCGTGCCACATTCTGCGCCCACCACGTATGTCCCCGCGACCCGGAGGATCAAAGGCGCGGTAAGTGAGCAACATGTCTCTCAAGAGCCAGGCTACGGGAGCAGAATCTCCCAGCACGTTACTCGGTAAAATACGTTGTCGCGCAATGGGAGGCCTCACGTCCAGACCGCTGCCGGCTTGTCGTGGGGCCACAGGGACATTCGGGGGAGCCTCAATGCTCGAGTTCCCGGCTACCGAGGCGTGGTCCTCAGAAGGCAAAGACCAGTCCAGCCTGAAGTTCGACCTGCCAGAAGCCGTCGCTATTGATTTTCAGCGTGGCGTCGCCGGATTCGCTGCGGTAGGCCAAGTCGCCCTCCAGCGCCGTGAAAAGCCCCCGGCCGGCCAAGTACAGGCCCAGGTGCTTCGTCGGAAAGAACCTGAGGCCACCCCCTAGGCCGAGCGAGAACCGCGTGAGCGAATCGAGGCCCGGGGGCTCGGGAGCGAGGTGCGTGGCTCCCAGCGTGCCGACGACAAACGGCTGCCAGGGGCCGTAAGTCAGGGCGTAGGTACCCCCCAGGTGGTAATAGTCCACGTCGAGATCGAAGAGCGCGGTGGAAGCAAACGGGCCCTCATCTTGTCTCAACTCGGTTTCCTGGCGGCTGAAGTAGAACTCCAGTTGCGTCTCCTGAGTCAGGCGGACGTCAAAAACTCCGCCCCAACAGGGGGAATCGCGGAGCTTCAGGTGTGCGCCGGTGTCGGAGTCCTCAAATCCCCCACTGAAGCGGTACCCGTAAAAGGGAGTTATCTGGAGAATGTCCCCAGACGCCATCGGCGCCAGTCCCGCCGCCAGGCAGACAGCCCATATCAGCCAGCGCACACTCATGCAGCGCCCCTTCCATTTCCGATGAGACGACGTTTGCCCTTCAGGTATACCCGATTGCGTATTGCAGTCAAGGCGATGGGGCGGCGTCGGCCGCAGAAGAGGCTGGGGGCGCGCAGGCACAGACAGGACTGTCAAGTGGTGGTGGCGCGGCCCATTTCGTCGCGCGGTTGCATCATCTGATGGGCATGGCTCTGTCGCTTGTCGACGTATTCCTCCGTCGCGGTCGCGGGCGGCACGGGCCGGTATGCTCGTGGGACGTGGTCAGCCAGCGTTGCGCAGCTGATGATTACGACGCTTTCTGCGTATTCAGCAGGCGACGATGCTCGCCCCGCATGGTCTGAACCCGATCGGAACGACCCCCGCGCTGGCGACCCTAAGTTCGGCCGAGAGACTTCATATAGCGGCCGGATTTTCGCAGGCCCATTCTCGAAGCCTTCTTCTTGACGGCTTCCGTGGGACGGCCCAGCTCATCGGCGACCTCTGCGGTCGGACGGTTGGAAAACAGCTTCTTGAGCCGTCGAATATCGTCTCTTGTCCACGACCCTTTTATCTTGGTTCTGGCCATCGCATGGCTCCTTTCTCCAATTCCCGGAGGACGGACACGAGGCGGATAAGATCGTCGTCCCGTGCCTCCTCGGTCTAACTTTCTTTCTCTGTAATCTCTACGCGTCAAAGAGCCCGGTGTTCTCATCCCAGTGCCATGACTTTGCCTCTGGACGGTGGGAGGACGGAATGGGAAGGTCCGCGTCAATCGTCCACCGGTGGCGCGGCTCGTTTCCGTTTGCAGTGACGCCGTGAGGCGTTATCTCCCCTATACTCTTACGAGCACACTACAAACGAGCTGCGCAACCGAAACCGCTCTGCGCGCGGATCAGGCGGAGGCCGTGGTAGGAATCGTCACGGTGAAGGTGCTGCCCTGGCCGGGCTTGCTCTCGACGGTGATGGTGCCCTGGTGGGCGTCGACGATGAACTTGGCGATACTGAGACCCAGGCCGCAACCTTCCGCCCGGCGGGACAGGCTGCGGTCCACCTGGTAGAAGCGCTCGAAGATCTTTTTGAGGGCCCGGCGGGGAATGCCCAGGCCGTTGTCGGCCACGGCAAAGCGCACGCCGCCCGCGCCGCCCGTGACGCTCAGCGTGATGCGCTTCTCATCGCAGGAGTATTTGTAGGCGTTGTCCAGCAGGTTGACCAGGACCGTGACCAGCGCATCGTGGTCGGCCCGGATCTCGGGCAACTGATCGGGGATCTGGGTCGCGAAGCAGCAGTGGCCCCGCCCGAGCTTGGTCTTGACGGCCTCCGCGGCGGCGTGAGCGATGCTCACCGGGCTGACCGGCCGCATCTGGAAGGCCTGTTTGTTCCGCTCCATCCGCGAGAAGGTCAGAAAATTGTCGATCAGGCGGCTGAGCCGCTCGTTCTCGCGGGAGACGAGTTGCAGGTACTCCGTGACCTGGCTCTGGTCGCGGTAGTTGCCTTCGAGGAGCGTATCGACGAGGACCCGCATCGAGGCTAAGGGCGTCTTCAGCTCGTGCGTGACCGTCGCGATGAAGTCGTTCTTGAGCTTGTTGAGCCGGATTTGATGGCCGATGCCCTTGGCCGCCACAGCGCCCGAGACCAGGATCAGCACGATGAAAAGCATGCCGGTCCAGGTATAGATGGCGATCTGCTCGCTGGCGGCCCGCTCGAAAACGTCGCCGCCTTTGAAGAACAACTGGATCGTCCAGCCGGGAAAGTGCGGTCCCACGGCTCCGGCGGCGCAAGGCTCCCGGGCGGTTTCCCCGACGCCGGCGACCACCTTACCGGCCTCATCCAGGATCCGGTAATCCACGTTGGCATCCTGGAAGCTCGCGGCATACTCGGCCAACAGTCTCGTGAGCCGCGCGCGGGAGACCAGAGCCATGCAGGTCCCGCGGCCGGCACGGTGGCTGAGGCCGTAAAGGGGCTCCTCGCCCAGTATCAGCGGCTGGAGCCGGTCGCCTTGCCAGTCGTCGAACTTCTCGATCGTGGGGGACTGCTCGGCAAAGCGGATGGATTGTTCCTCAACCTGAATCAGTCGCTTGAGGCTGGTGCCGCGCAGGAGGTCGGAGTTCCTGGTCAGCAGGCCGGTGCGATCGCCGATCTCCAGGACCTTGCGGGCGATGAACAGGTTCTCGTCCGCCGGCAAGGCGAAGCCTGCGCCGTTGGGGTTGTAGAGCATGGCCAGCAGCTTGCGGAAGGTCTCCTCGTAGAGCGAGGTATAGGCGGCATTGTCCTGTATCCAGCTCAGCAGGAGCAGCCGGGCGTTGGCGATCAGGGCCAGGCAGCGGGAATCGCCCGTCTCCGCCAGGGGGCTAAAGGCCGCCCGCAGCTTGCATTCCGCGATCGCCTGGTCGGTCCGGCCCGCCTTGGCGAGCGACCGGCACTTGCCGATGTAGGCGGCCAGCCGGCCGTGGTCGTCGCTGATCCGGGCCCGCTCCTCGTACATCTCCGCCGCCCGCTCGTACTGCTGGTTGATGAATTCGATCTCCCAGATGTCGCGGAAATCCTCCGAGGGCCGTGCCAGAGTCCCGGCGTCGGTGGAGAGGACGGGATAAAGACGCTGTCCGGTGTCGTCGTAGACCAGCAGACCGTCATAACCACCCTGGCCCACAGCCGCCACGAACAGTCGGTACGGGTGGATTGACGGCTTTCGCTCCAACTGCCGGCACGCCTGGGCCCATTGGTCACCGACTTTGCCGGTGACTTCGCTGAGCCGGCCTCTATAGAACGTCGTGAGCCGCTGCCGCACAACCAGCCGCTCACTCTTGACCACCTTGTTCATGAACCAGAGCAACCCCACCGTGGGCAGGATCACCGCCACCGCCAGCAGCAGGACCACCCAGCGAAACTGACCGAAACCAGGATGGAGGCGATGCATGAATTTCACGACGCGTCACATTGCTCGAATCATTGGGGTCAACACCATCGGCAAGCTGCGAAGACTCGGTTCGCCGCTGCCACCCACGTCGCCCAATTATACCACCCCGCCGTATGGCGGTGGCAAGGCCCCTTTTCGTTCGTAGTGACGCCGTGAGGCGTTATCTTCATATGCTCTTACGAGCACACTACAAAACCAGACCCCACGTGCGGCGTGGAAATGCGAGAGGCCGGTCCGCCGTCCGGCCTCCCGCACGTTCATCTATAGCGGAAGCTCTTTCCCTTCGCGATAGAGCTGTTGGATCTGCGCTTCGGGCAGGCCGTAGTTGTAGACGCGGACTTCGTCGATCAGGCCGTTCCAGAACCGATCGCCCACGTCGGTGTTCCCGCCGATCTGCAGGCGCGTGTCATTCGTGTTGATCGCGCCCCAGGCTTCCTGGGAGCTGTCCAGGGCACCGTCCACGTAGAGGTACATCTTCTTGCCGTCGTAGACGCCCGCGACGTGATGCCACTCGCCGATGGTCATGGCCTTGCTCCCGAACAGGCTGCCGTATTCGTTGCCGTTGGGGATCTGGACGCCGGTACAGGCGAATTCCAGGGCGTTGGTCTCGTTGTTTCTTTGCATCCGGTAGGTGTTGTCGCCCTTGGTGATGATCGCCTGCCAGGGTTTGTCGAGCTGCTTGGCCTTGATCCAGGCGGCGAGGGTGACGCCGCCGCCACAATCGAACGCGGACTTGTCGGCCACATCGAGGAAGTCGCCGTCGCCGCCGAGGGCGATCGCGCCGCCCAGCTTGCCGCCGGCCGGCTGCCAGTCGGGATTGCCCTGCACCGTGGCCTCGTGACCATTGCCGGAGCTGTCGGCCGCCGTGCGCCCCTCCTTCTCATCCAGCTTCCACCAGCCGACCAGGCCCGCCAGCTCGGCGGTTCCGAAGGCGCTGGGCTGCTGCCAGGCGACATCGCGCTGGCCGAACCACAGGATCTTCGTGTCGCGGTCGCCGCCGTCGTCATCGTCGTTCACATGGACATCGAACCCGATCTTCTTGCCCACGGCCGCCGCGGTTCCCAGCGTCGCCCAAGGTATCTTGGCCTCCAGGCGATAGCCTTTGTCGGTGCGGGCAAACGCATATTGGACGCCGTTGGTCTGGTTGTGGTGCGACTCCCCCAGGGCCGGAGCACTGGCGTCCCAATCGAAGTGGTACTGATAGTCCTTATCGCTGTACACGTCGGACTTGTTGTTGTCGGCGGCGATGAAGATCTCCACACCATCATCGAGCCAGCTCTCGGCGGAGTCGCTGACCAACTGGTCGTCCGTGACATCCACGAGGACGTATAGCGCCTGCTTGTCGTACATTGCCTTGAAATTGGCCGAGAGGTCCGCCTCGGACGAAGGGGGGGAGTAGACCACGTGGCTGATCGC
>JAMCWO010000333.1 GCA_023481165.1 Planctomycetota bacterium
CGGTCGGACCGCCGCCCGCCGTCACCCCTGCGTATTGTCTTCGATGCACTGGATGAGCGACTCCAGGTTGACCGGCTTGGCCACGAAGGTCTGTCCGCCGCTCTCCAGGTATTGTCCCCCCGTCTCCTGGGTGCTGACGATCGCGGTCAGGAACACGATGGGCACCTGCCCAAGGACCGGGTCGGACTGAATCTCCGTGGCGAGCTCGGCCCCGTCGATCTCCGGCATCATCACATCCAGGAGAATCAGGTCCGGCTGAAACTCGCGGGCCGCGGCCAGCGCATGAAAGCCATGGTTCTCCGTTCCGACCGTATAGGCGCCGGTCCGTTCGAGGTTCACCTTCGTGGTCCGCGTGATGCTGGGCTCATCATCAATGATGAAGATACGTTTCTTGGCCATAGTCAGTTCCTCGGCTGGGAGTTGAGCATGATGGTGACGCGGGCGCCGCCCTCCGGGCGGTTGGCCAGTGCGATGGTGCCACCGTGCAGTTGGACGATTTGTTGGGCGACGCAAAGGCCCAGGCCGGTGCCTTGCCCGGCGGCCTTCGTCGTGAAGAACGGGTCAAACACCCGGGCCAGATGCGCGGCGGGAATGCCGGGCCCGGTGTCGTCAATTTCCACTACAATGGCCGGTGAGCCGGTTTGACCCATCGGGGCAGCGGAGGTCCGGATAGTCAATGTCCCGCCCTGCGGCATGGCTTGGATGGCATTCATGAAGATATTCACCAACACCTGCTCGATCTTGTTTTTGTCCATCGGCAGGGTCGGCAACGCCGTAGCGAGCTGGCGGATCACGTCGATGTGATGATGCGCCAGCTCCAGCTTTACCAGAGACAAAGCCCGGTCCATGACGGCGTGGAGATCCTCCGGCTTCAGCGTCAACTCGCCCGGCCGGGAGAACTCCAGCAACTCGCTGATCACTCGATTGGCTCGTTGGATGGCCTCCCGCATGTCCCGAAGCATCGACGGCGCATCCGGCTCGTCGGCGGGGATCACCTGGGCGAGGTAGTCGGCCACCATCGTCAGCGTCATAAGGGGATTTTTGACCTCATGCGCCACCCCGGCGGCCAGCCGGCCGATCGATTCCAGCTTGGTCGCCTCGATGAGTTGCCACTGGGTGGCCTTGAGCTCGGCATGAGACTTCTGGAGATCGGCCAGGGCCTCGACCAGCCGTTCCCGGCTCTGCGACAGCTCATCGTTCACCTGTGTTAGCCGCTCTTGTGCCTGCACGCGCTCGCTGATTTCCCGGCGCAGGGCCAAGGTGCGATGCTCGACCTGTCCCTCCAGGCCCTCGTGGGACGTCTTCAGTTCCGACAACAGATAGACCACCACCCAGAAGAAACCCAGCAGGACCACGGCATTCCAGTAGGGAACCAGCAGATATCCCTGCCGCCGGCTGGCGGCCGAGTCCGCCGCGAGCCAAGCCACCGCGCTGGCCAAGGCAACCCACAGGCCCCAGGGACGACCGACCCGCCACGTGCTCAGACAGATAGGGACGAGGTAGAGAATGGCGACAGACAATTCCTCTCCGGTCGCGTAATCCACCCACCCTACCGCCAGTACCAGCAAGGCGGAGCCTGCGGCCAGAAGACTGGCTCGATTCCCGGTTTTGACCTGTTCTTCCATGGGGGTCCCGGCATAACTGCACAATGACCCCTACTGATACTGTCACGCTCCCCAACAGTTCAGTCCATCTGCAGAGGGCAGAAAGAAATGGGACAGGGATTGCGACCCCGGAGGATAGATCCGGCCGGACGGAGTACCCGAGAATCGAACAACCTGGATTACGGAGCCTTCTTGAAGGGCCAGCCATACTTTTCGAAGCGGCCGTACTCGGTCTCGCTCCGATCCGCCGTCACACCATCCGGCGCCACCTG
This sequence comes from Planctomycetota bacterium, assembly GCA_023481165.1. Lineage (GTDB taxonomy): Bacteria > Planctomycetota > Phycisphaerae > Sedimentisphaerales > Anaerobacaceae > PLanc-01. The sequence goes on from JAMCWO010000333.1 coordinate 1,877, forward strand.
CAAGCCGGACTTGGTGGACCCAACATGGCAGTCCACGAACACGAGGTTGACCGTGCCGCCGTTCCAATTGCTGCTCTTGGCGCCGTGGAAGGTGCCGAACCAGTCGCGGCCATCGGAACACAGGGCGTTGTCGTTGAGGACGTTCGCGTTGCCGGGCCGCGCCCACATGTTCTCTTCGCCGAAGAAGAAGACCTCAGCCTTGGAGCGGGTAATGTCCGAAGCCCTCCTATCCCTTATTCCGGCCGGACTGGTCCCGCCACCCTGGCCGTTGCCGAGGAACGCGTTCATGCTGTAGCTATAGTACGGGACGATGGGATTCGCCGCCACGTGATTGGGGTGCACGTTTCCCATCGTCCTGGCCAGCGTGGCGAACACCGGGCACAGGTTGATGCCCGGTTCCGGCATGTACGTCCAGAGAGGACCATCCGCCGGGTAGCGCGGATCATGCCACCGGCAGTAGCGCTGATAGCCGCCGACCGGCGCTTCGTTCTTGACCAGGGAGTTCCAGGCGCTGGGATAGCGATCGTCGTAATCCCCCAGGTACATCGATTGGACCACGCCGTACTGTTTCAGGTTCGCCCGGCACCTCATCTCCGCCGCCTGGGCCTTGACGCGCTGCAACGCCGGCATCATGATCGCCATCAGGATAGCGATGATGGAAATGACGACCAGCAGTTCGATGAGGGTAAAGCCACGCCCTTGCGACTTCATGCTACTACCTCCTACTTCTCACCCGAGTTCGTACAGCCGATAATCCCGTCCCGGGCCGGAACGAAACCGCTGTAACTTGTGTATTTTACCTTTCGCCGCGGCGGAAATGCAACCCCATTTCGCGAAAATCCCCCCTGCCGACGCCCCGACGGCCGCGGTCAGGATGCGTCGCGCAAAGTGCTCATGGCGACCCACGCGATTGCCGACAATAAGGAGTCATGGCATGAATCGAGTGGTTGGCTTTTCCAGGGCTGAGGTGCAATAAATGATTACCGCAAAACAACTTATGAATACGGGCGTCATCACGATCAGTCCGGACGAGGACATCTACGAGGCCATGCGCATGATGGCTCTCAACAACATCACCGGCCTGCCGGTGATCGACGATGACGGCACCCTGCTGGGAATCATCACGGAGAAAGACATCCTCGTACGGCTGTGCAACAGCCTGGAGGACACCGGCCTGGACCACACCATCGGCACCGTGGGACAGTTCATGACACGCCACGTGGTCTGCTTCGGCCCTCAGGACAGCCTCGCCGACATCGCCGAATGCCTGAGCACCAACGATTTCCGCCGGGTTCCCATTCTCTATGACGGCAAGCTCGTGGGGATCATCAGCCGCAAGGACGTCATCCGCTACATCCGCGACCTCCAGCAGCAGGATGAAGTGCTCCGGGACAGCATCCTGGAACTGCTCTACTGAAGGTGGACTTGGTGAACAGGCCGATGGCGGCCATGCCGTCCACCTCATCACCGCTGTTCACCCGCGGATTCCGGATTTCCCTTTTCCCGCGTTGACGCCGCCCTGTTATAATGGTTGTCATGTCGAGGGCAGCATCCATCCGGGTCGTCGCGACATCTCTTCTGTGGGCCTTGGGAGCCGTTCCGGCACAGGCTCAACCGCTCCCTGTCCACTCCGGGACACGAATCTTGCAGAGCGGCAGTCTTGTCATCGAGATAGGTGACCCTGAATCGGTAGAATGCCGCTGGAACAAGGGGCTGCGGTTCTCGCCGGTGGCGAACGTGCTGCGGGCCCAACTGCGCGGCCAGGAGTTCCTGTACTCTCCGGTCGCCGGCGGAGCCCTGAGCTATCTCGGCGGCCTGCCGATGGAATTCGATATCGGCCAGGAAGCCTTTCAGCCGGACCCGCCCGGCTACAACGAGGGCAAGAGCGGCGATCCCTTCCTGAAGATCGGCGTCGGGATTCTGCGGCGTGACGGCGGCGCCTACAATTTCAGCGCCAACTATCCCGTGATCGAGCTGGCGCGCATGACCGCAGCCTGGCAACCGGATCGGGTGCACTTCGTCCAGACCCTGACGGGCACCGCCAACGGTTACTGCTGCTACCTGGAAGAGGACGTCATTGTCAAGAACGACCGCCTCATTATGAATTACCTATTGCGCAATACCGGCAGCAAACCGTTTACGACGGAGCAGTATCTGCACGACTTTGTGTGCTTTTCGGGCAGGTCGGTCGGGCCGAATGTGCGTTTGACCTTCCCTTACGATTTCACGACCAACCCCGCCGTCACGCCCTGGCAACCGTCCGGGCGGATCCGAAGCATCATGGCGGCCGCGGCGGCGGTGTACACTCGCATCGCGAACAGCATCGAGTTTATGGACAAGGCGTCCAGCGTTCCCAAGATTTGGATCTATAAGCCCGAGGGCTACGCCGGCCCCGAACTGTGCGCCGTAGAGCATACCGAGACGCAGCAGCGGATCGTGATCGAGACCTCCTTCCCGACCGTCTACGTCGGGATCTGGACCACGGATTACCAGGTCTCGCCGGAGCAGTTCCTCCAAGTCGCCTTGGCGCCGGGCGCAGAGGCCCGGTTCAGCCGCACCTACACCTTCCGCACGAATGACTCTGTCCCCCAGGATGGTACGGGCGACAACACGGTCAATGGCACCGATCTGTCGCTCCTGTCTTCCTCGTGGCTCCGCCGCCCCGGCGACGAGGGCTGGGAGCCGGCCTGCGATATATCCTCCGTGAAGGACGACGTCGTCGATCTTCGGGACTTTGCTGCGTTGGCGTGCCAGTGGCGACAGGAAGGCGGCCTGCCTTCCCCCCTTGCTCACTGGAAGCTCGATGAGACAACGGGAACGACGGCATCCGATGAGCGCGGACAACATCCCGGCATGCTCCGCAATTTCCCCACTGACAACTCGCAATGGGTCGTCGGCGCCAGCGCCGGCGGGCTGCGCTTCGATGGGATCGATGACTACGTCGAGATCAGCCATCTCCCGAATATGCCCATCGAACATCCGCGCACGATCACGGCTTGGATCAAGCTCGACAGTATCCCCGCAGCCAGCCAGACCCTTCTCGTGTGGGGCGCGCAGCCGCCTGCCGAGCACTGGCGGCTCGAAGTCGATGCGAACCGCAGGCTCCGCTTCTTCTGCGGCGCCGGCTATGCCGTGGCCTCGCGGGTCGTCGGCGACACGCAGTGGCACCATCTCGCCGTCGCCCTCGATCCCCTCGTTGCCAACCATCCTCGGATCAGCGACATCAGACTGTATGTCGATGCAAGGCCACAGGCCATCTATGAATTGAATGAACAAGACCTCACAGTGACTGCCATGGAGGACCTCAAAGTCGGGGCCGCCTACGATCCGGTGGCGAGCCAGGCTTTCAACGGCATCATCGACGATGTCCGTCTCTACGACACGCCCCAGCCCCATCTTTCGTAGTGGACGGTCGAGGGAATCCAGTCCGGCAGGTTCCGGTCCTTGTCCCGGGTCCTGCCGAATGTCTCCCAGCCGATCCCGGGATTGGCAAGCAGCTCATCTGTCTCCGCAGGCACGATGGTCAGGATCTCGGCCGGCGCGGCTCTATTCTGACCAGAGGTGACGAAGGCAGGAAGGCAGGTACAGGCGGCGAGGATTTGGAGAAGG
>JAMCWO010000233.1 GCA_023481165.1 Planctomycetota bacterium
CTGGGCCATGTTTAGGATTCTTATAGCCTCTGGATTGCCCTTTTTTCGACAGCAATGACATCAGAACTCAATCGCGGCGGCTTTGCTTCTTCCAGGCTCGGACGTAGTCAACCTGGAATGTGGAGGGAAGGTCCTTATCGTCCGGCATGCCGAACCACTGGGGCATGGTCTCGCTATCGAAGATCAGGTACAGCGGTTGGTGCCAGTGGGTATTACGGACACGGCGGACGAGCGCGCCATCCACATAGTACTTGATGCTCTCCTCGTCCCATTCCAGCCCGTAGACGTGGAAGTCATCCGCCAGAGGCCACGGGGCATCCCAGTCACCCCCGATCGACCAGTGCCGCTTCTCGGTCGGCGTGCGGAAGACATGCACGTTCATGTGGTACTTCTTTTCGTGGCCGGGGGCCTTGCCGCCGATCTCGAAGACATCGATCTCCGTCAGCCAGCCCGGCGTGGTGTCCTGCTGGAACCAGAACGAGCTGGAGCCGCCCGAATTCATGGGCTTAGCCTTCACTTCGAAGTAGCCATAGCAGGTGCGGTCGCGGCTATGCACCGCCGCCGAGGTGTAGTCGTGATAGCCCCGTTTGACCATCTCCTCCGGCACGGCCTCTTTACGCATCGTCAACCGCAATTGGCTGCTTTCGACCGTGACGTTCTCCCCTTTGAAAAGTGCGGGCTGCCTGCCCTTCCACCATTCCATGTTGCGCACCCACTTGTCGGTGTCGAGCGAGCCGTCCTCGAATTCATCGCTCATGGGCTCATACTTCACCCAGACGCTGGCCTCCGACTGATGCGACAGCGGCAGCGCGTCCGTGATCCGCTTCGGGGTCTGCCCCAGAGGTCCGACACGGGTCCATTGGTTGACGACTTCAACGGGGACCGCCAAACCAGCCTCGGCGACAACCTTCCGTTCCTCGCTGTCCAACTGGTCCATCAGGCGCCGGCGGCGAAGATCGAAGGAGCGGCGCGGCTCCCTATCCGGCGTGTCCCGCTGGGTCCCGTTGTGGAAGCACCACCCGGCACCTCCGCCCGCTTCGGCGCTGCGCAGATCGGCCAGGAAATCGGCGGCAGTCGGCTCCCAGGCCGTATAGCCCCGGCGGAATGGCTCTTGGTAGTGGATCGGCACGGGCCGGCCGATTTCCTGCATCATCGCCAGCAAAGCACGAGTCTGGGCCTCCGTCTGGCCGGGCGATTGGGCATGGCGAGGACGATGGGGACAGAGAAAATCGAGACCAACGGTCATCAGGGAGGTCCGCACGTCTTCCTGGCTGAGGTCATGTCCGCCGAAGGAGGCGGTGACGAGACGTTGCGGATCTAGTCGCCGCACCTGTTCTCGCAAGGTCTTCAGCTCCCCATCCGGTACGTAACGCGCATCACGCACATCGCGCTCGTTGGCGAGGTCCAGATACCAGTTACGATGCGACTTCAGGGCCTCCACCAGGGTTTCGACGGCGCGCTGATGGGAAGCAAAGTCCGGCAATTGCCCGCTGCCCCCTTTGCCGCGTGTGACCGTCACATCGACGACCAGGCCGCGACGGTCGCACTCGGCCACAAGCCACTTGAGCTTGCTTAGAAACGGCTCGCGCGGATGCCCCTGGGCGTCGACCGCCGAGACGTCCTGCTCGGCCAAACCACAGGTGGCCCAGATCCGCAGCCAGTTGAAGCCGGCCTTCTGGAAGTCCGTCAGGTCCGCGCGGACAGACTCCTCCGATGCGCCCAACCCTGCGTAATAGCTGAAGCCCAGCAGAAAGGTCGGCTTGCCATCCAGCGTGAAGCGCGTTCCTTCCACTCCGAGTACGGTTGCGGCTTGCACTCGCCCGTCCAGCAGCAAAGGCAGGGAAAGCAACAATAGTCTGATGAATCGTCGCATGTGTTATCCTCCGAATTCAAAATCCGCGTTCAGCGAGCCCCCGGCGGCGGGAAGTTCTGGGAGGCATCGTCGAGGACGAGGACCCAGTCGAGCATCTCACCTTTGTCGGGCGGCAGAAACTCCCGCGCGCCCGTGTTGGTGAACTCGCCGATCGCGGTGGCCTGACCGTCACGAGGGTTGTACCACCAGGCTTCGACCTTCGGGCCCTTGATCGTGTCCATCCGGACCTTGAAGGCTCGCCCTGCCGGGGCATAGATCATGGCATAGGAGCCGTTCGCGTCGCGGGTGCCTACGAAGCGATAGCGCCCCGCCCCCGGGACGCTGGTCGGTACGCGGTCGGTGACGACAATCGAGTCGTCCGGCACACGCGACAGAATCGGCCGCGACTCGATCAGCCGGCGGCCGTACTGCATCTGCCCGGCACCCGGCTGGTCGATGGCCTCGAACCAGGGCATAAGCGGATTATTGATCGGATTGCGCCCGGGCTGCCACATCTGCCAGACAGAATGATGGCCGTAAGTGTGGCCGCAGGCGCCGCTGAAGAGGTCCCAGTAAAGCGGTCGACGGACATCGGCCGCAATCGAGTGTCCCAACTTCTTGGCATTGAAATCGACCGGGTGATCCTCGTAGACCGGTTCGCCGTCGAGCACCGGCTTGATCGGTGTGCGATCGTAGTCCTTGCGCGTACTGTCGTAGCGGCCCGTGAACTCAACCGCGTGACCATTCTGGCGCATATTGAAATCAAGCCAATCATCCTCGTGAAACCAGGTCGAGGAGCCATTGGCGCCCGGCGGATGGAAGGTCATCAGATGCGAGCCACCATCCCCCTCCGCAATCGCCACGGTCTGGATCACCGTAAAGCCCTTGGCCGCCCGATTAGCGAGGTATTTGTCCGCCTCCTCGCGATTGAGCCGGTGGAACAATTCCCACGCTGTGTCGCCCAGGTAGAAGAACGGCGTCCCATCTTCATGCACCAGGAACCGCTTGTTCTCCGAAACCTTGAGCAAGCCCAGCCGGGATGTCTCTGCTGGGGCCAACTGCGCCTTCACGAACAACAGCAACAACAGCATTGCGAGAATCGTGCCAATCTCGCGCGAGGTTTTGCCGCGTATCCGCTGGCGAGTGGGTCCGTGCAACATGCGGCTTTCTCCTTCTGCTGTGGTCATCCGAGCATGCCAAGATGTCCTCGGCAACTTTACCGGGGCTGCCCCGGCTCTAGTGATTCTATAGAGCGGCCCTGTCCCGGTCAAACCCCGCACCGAGGCTGGACGTTCCCGGCGCAGGAACGCGGTGGCTCAACATGGGGCTGGTCTTGACCGAAATGTATGCCTATACTATACGGCATCGCGAATGCAAGGGTGTGGTGGCTGTCGTGCGGAAACACGCAGGGTAAGGAATCGGTATGAAGGTCGCAAAATTCGGCGGTACGTCCCTGGCGGACGCCGGGCAGATTCAGAAGGTCGTTCAGATTGTCAAGGCGGACCCGACCCGCAGGATCGTGGTGGTCTCCGCCCCGGGAAAGCGTTTCTCCGGCGACATCAAGGTGACGGACCTGCTGATCGCGCTGGCCAAGGCCGTGCTCGCGGGAAGGCCGTTCGAGAGCGAGTTGGCCGCCGTGGTGGAACGATACGCCGGAATCCAGCAGGCATTGAACCTGGACCGGGAAGTGGTCACGGAGATCGAAAATGATCTCCGCTGTCGCATCCAGAACCGCTGTGAGAACGAGGCGCAATTCCTCGATGCGATCAAGGCCGCGGGAGAGGACAACTGCGCCAAGCTCATGGCCCGCGTCTTCACGCAGCAGGGCCTGCCCGCGCGCTATGTAGACCCGCGTGAGGCGGGCATGCTGCTCAGCGAGGACTTCGGCAACGCCCAGGTACTGCCCGAGTCCTACACCCGCCTGGCGGCGCTGCGAAACGTACCGGAGACGGTCGTTTTTCCCGGGTTCTTTGGATACACCCAGCGGGGTCAGGTCGCCACGTTCCCCCGGGGCGGGTCCGACATCACCGGCTCCATTCTCGCGGCCGCCGTGGGGGCACACCAGTATGAGAACTTCACGGACGTGGACTCGGTGTTCGCGATCGACCCGCGCATCCTCCCGAATCCCCGGCCGATTCCCGTGCTGACCTACCGCGAGATGCGCGAGCTGGCCTACGCCGGCTTTGGCGTTTTCCACGATGAAGCCATTGTGCCCGTGGTCCAGGCCAAGATCCCCATCTGCATCAAGAATACGAACCGGCCGGACGCCCCCGGCACGCTGATCGTGCCGCAGCGCAAGTACCGCCACGGTGAGGTGATCGGCATCGCCAGCGCCGATGGATTCAGCACGATCAACTTGAGCAAGTACATGATGAACCGGGAGGTCGGGTTTGGCCGCCGGCTTCTCCAGATCCTGGAGCAGGAACAGCTTTCTTTCGAACATGTCCCGTCGGGGATTGACAGCATGTCGGTCATTCTCCGCCGTGCGCCCCTGACCCGCAAGAAGGAGGAACACGTCCTGAACCGCATCCGGGAAGAGCTGCGACCGGACGATGTGACGATTGCGCATGACTTGGCGCTCATCATGGTGGTGGGAGAAGGCATGCGCTACGCGGTCGGCATGGCGGCGAAGGCTTGCGCCGCCCTGGCCAACACCGGCGTGAACATCGAGATGATCAACCAGGGCTCCTCCGAGATCAGTATCATGTTCGGCGTGAAAGAGATGGACCACAAAACCGCCGTGGAAGCTCTGGGCCGAGCCCTTCTGGCTTCCTGAGCGAGCGTTGCTGCGTCACTCCCCGGCTTTCAGGTAGATCGGCGAACAGTAGTCATACGCATCCGGGCTTGCGCTTGACCGCGAGCATCTTTTCGATGTCGTCGAGAATCTCTTTGCGATCCACGACGAGCGCCAGCCATTTGCCATCGTGATATGTCGCCGCCTCCCCATACGCCTTGCGAACGCTCGGAGTCAATTCAGGCAGGATCTTCTCGGCCTTCTCCCGCTCCTCGCCGCCAAACACGATCTGAACGACCAGCCGGCTCTGCTCCGGGATCAGCGTGCAGAACGATTTGGATTTCTTGAATCGCAGCCCCCACCCGTACTTCTTGCCGCCGAAGACCCAATCGGGCGTGAAAACACCCGGGTAATTCTTCTCAATGAACTCCAGCAACCGCGTCCAATGCCGGTACCCGCTTGCCCCCAGACACCTCGCCACGGTCCGGGCATCTGGGAGCACGCTCCCATCCAACATTCGTTCGCCAATGTCGCTCATCCAACCATTCCTACGTCGAGACCGCCGACAGGAGGACCGGCACCCTACGCCGCCATCAAGGGGGCCAGATCAGCACGCTTCAGGGTTGCCAAGCCGAGGTCGCGAAGCACGCGATTGAACGCGGCGACGGTGAGCTTCTCGGGGGCAAGAATCTCAATCCCGATTGGCTTACCACCGCGTCGGAAGTCGATGATCAGGCCGGGCTCAACTCGCTTGGTATGATGGCTTCTGTCCTTGGGATGACGTGGCAGCGAGTAGTACGCAGTTAAGGGCCGTCCATGTCGAAATGTAACTTCGAGATATGATTCATTCATCTCAGGATTCCTCATATCGATA
>JAMCWO010000068.1 GCA_023481165.1 Planctomycetota bacterium
CACGTGGATTCCCGCCTTCGCGGGAATGACAGGGCGAGAGCCTGCCTCCAAGCATCTTCGGTTTCGTTCGAGGCCCCTGGTCCTTGACTTATGTCCCGCCGCGGCGTATTGTCCGTGGCGTTGGCCTTCTTGGCCCGGTCCGATTCAATCTGGTCGTACATTCGGAGGTCTTTATGAGATCGTTGAAAGCGGTTCTGGTCGTCTGGTTGGCTTGCTCGTTGGTCGGCGGCATTGTCTCGGCTCAGGGTAATTTCTATCTCAAGGATGGCGACCGGGTCGTCTTCTATGGGGACAGCATCACGGAGCAGCGGCTGTATACCACGTTCACGGAGACCTACGTCTTGACGCGTTTCCCGCAACTGAACGTCAGCTTCGTCCATTCCGGCGTGGGCGGCGACCGCGTCACCGGCGGCTGGGCCGGCCCCATCGATCAGCGTCTGCCTCGCGATGTATTCGCCTATAAGCCCACCGTCATGACCATCATGCTCGGCATGAACGACGGCAGCTACCGGGCCTTCGACGACAAAATCTTCAAAACCTATGCGACCGGATACCAGCACATTCTCGACAGCGTGAAGAGTGCCCTTCCCGGGATCCGGCTCACACTGATCCAACCGTCACCCTTTGACGACGTCACACGGCCCGCCGGCTTCGAAGGCGGCTACAACGCCGTGCTCGTACGCTACGGCCAGTTCGTCAAGGACCTGGCCCAAAAGCAAGCGTGCGATGTAGCGGACCTGAACACCTCCATCGTGGCCGTTCTGGAGAAAGCCAAGGCCACCGATGCGGAAGCCGCTAAGAGAATCATCGCCGACCGGGTCCATCCCGGCCCCGGCGGGCATCTGTTGATGGCGGAAACCCTGCTCAAGGCCTGGAACGCGCCGGCGGTGGTCACGGCCGTCGAGATCGACGCCGCCCAGATCAAGGCTGGGCGGACGGAGAACACCACCGTCTCGGACCTCAAGAACTCCGACAGGCTGTCCTGGACTGAGAACGACAGAGCCCTTCCCATGCCGCTGGACTTGAAGGACGCCGCCCTGAAGTTGGCCGTGCAATGCTCCGATTTCTTTCAGGCCTTGGATTGGCAGCCGCTGAAAATCACCGGCTTGAAAGGGCAGCGCTATCTGCTCAAGATCGACGGCCAAGAAGTCGGGACCTTCTCCCAGCAGCAATTCGCGGAAGGATTGAACCTGGCCCAGTGGCCCACCCCCATGTTCCAGCAGGCGCAAGCCGTGCATAACCTCACCCTGAAACACAACAACATCCACGCGACGTGCTGGCGGGAGTTGCAGGTGGGGTTGGCCGGGCAGACGCTGCCGCACCTTGGACAAGCCGTGGAGGCGTGGAACAATCTCGAAGCCGATTTGGTCGCACAGCAACGGGAGACCGCGCAGCCCAAAGCACGCCATTACGAGTTGCTGCCCCAGCCCTAGGGACGGATGGCCGTCACCCCTATTCAGCGACGTCGTTCCGGAAAGTCCCGCAGGGGCGAAAGGCCGAGACCGAAATGGGTAAGTCGCCCCAGGACCCGCCCGGATTACGGCGGTTATTCCGCCCGACCGGTCAGTTGGGGCTCCCTGGTCGGGCCGAAGCCGACGTTGGCCTCACTATTGCATTGCAGTTCCTGGCCGGAGAACTTCAGGCGGATCGTGATGATGAAGGGGGTCTCGTAGAGACAGAGCTTGGCCGTGAACGTATCGTCCGTTGTCCAGGCGCCACTGGCCGCGATCGGTTGCTCGGGCAACCCGCCCCATGTGAGGGGACCCAAGCCGCGATTCACCGCGTTGGGGGACCCTATCCGCCCCTTCTGCCAGACGCCGCGACCGCAGACGATCCGTTGTTCGAGGCCGTCGAAGCGAGCAACCAGAGTCACGCCGCCATCGTTGCCATCGCCCTGGAGCGTGATCGCTTCCAGCTTACGCGAGTTCGGCGCAAATACGTACTTCTTGCCCAAGACTTTTGCGGGAGAACCGGGGCCCTCCACCGGCCGCAGCGACAGATTCTTCAAGGTGTGTTCCAGTTTCGTTCGGGCCGCCTCATCGGGAGCCAAAGGTGAAGGTTTCAGGGCCGGCAGCAGTTTGTCCCAGATCAGGTTCAGGACGGCTTGCATGTCCCTCACGCCGCTGGTGATGGCGATCACCGCATCCTGCTCGGACAACACGATGCAGTACTGGCCGAAGGCGCCATCGCCCCGGTAGGCGCTGTGGCGGCAGCGCCAGAACTGGTAGCCGTAACCCTGGTCCCAGTCGCTGTCGGGGCTGCTGCCGTTGGAGGTCTGCCGGGCGGTGGCTGCCTCGATCCAGGCGGCGGGCACAAGTTGCCGGCCCTGCCACCGGCCTTTCTGCAGATAGAGTTGACCGAAGCGGGCGATGTCCTCGGTGCGAACGCTCAGGCCGTACCCGCCGGTGGAGATGCCTTCCGGGCTGGTTTCCCAGGTCGGGTGTTCGATGCCCAACGGCTCGAACAGACGCGGCCGGAGGTATTCAAGAAGGGTCTGGCCTGTCGCCTTCTGGACGATGGCCGAGAGCATGTACGTCCCCGAGGTGTTGTAGAGGAAATGCGTCCCCGGCTTGAAGGGGACGGGATGGGCCAGGAAGGCCTTGGTCCAGGGCTGATCCGCCGGTCGCGGCGGCTCGGTCTGCTGGCCCGTGGACATGCGGAGCAGGTCGCTGACCCGCATCGCCTTGAGATTGCCGCTCGGGTCCGCGGGAGCACGGTCGGGGAAGAATTTCAGCACTGGATCATCCAGGCGGAGCTTGCCCTCCGCGATCGCCAATCCTACCGCCGTGGAGGTAAAGCTCTTGCTCAGCGAAAACAGGGTGTGGGGCGATTGGGCGTTGTAGGGGGACCACCAGCCCTCCGCCACCATGTGGCCGTGGCGCAGGAGCATGAAGCTGTTCATCGCGTCGATGTCATGGTCGGCCGCCTCGACAAACGAGAGCACGGCCGCCGAGGAGACGCCTTGCGCCTCCGGACTGCTGCGCGGCAGGTCCACTCCGAGGCAGATAGAACTACCGACAACCACCAGTGCGATGATCGAAAGGCTCTTCATGCGTTTGTTCTCCTATCCAGGGCCATGCGGTTCCAGGACTAAAGATCATGGTCCGGCCCGTGAACGCAGGGAGAATTCTAACCCAATGACAACGCGGGCACCAGGGAGAAACAGTTGGGTCCGGAAAACGTCATCGAGGTCCACAGGCAGTGGTCTCATAACAGCTACTTCACCTGGGACACCACGCCTTTTCCATGGTTGCCGGCGTCAAACCGGGAGCCAAGAGAGACAAGGCAATGGCAGATAAACTGCCGGTAGTCCTGCCGGCGCGGTTTGGGGGCCGGGAATTGTCTTGTTACACTTTAGGGAGGGGGAAAGACACTATGATAGGTGACTTCTACCACAGGACCCACAGGCTTCTCCTGCGTACGGCCGTATGGGGCAGGAGGGCCTCAATGCCCGCCGAAGGCGGCGGGCCCAGCGGCCGTGGCGGGGATCGCGCGCGCCCCGCGGGCCCCTCTTTCGTCTGCGAGAATCTGGAGCCGCGGCTGCTGCTGTCCGTCTACGCCGTCACCAGTATCGATGATGCGGGGGCCGGGTCGCTGCGGCAGGCCCTGCTGGACGCCAACGCCAACGCCGGTCTGGACACGATCACGTTCAATATCGCCGGCGGCGGCCTCCACACGATCGCCCCCCTCTCGGCGCTGCCCGACATCATCGATGCGGTCGTCCTCGACGCCACCTCCCAGCCGGGCTACGCCGGGACGCCTGTGATTGAGCTCAACGGCGCCAGTGCGGGGAACAACCGCAACGGCCTGACCCTCGAATCGGGCAGCGACGGCAGTACGATCCGCGGCCTGGCCATCAACCGCTTTGGGGGCGATGGCATCCACATCACTCATTCGAGCGGGAACCTGATCGAGCTCAACTTTATCGGAACGGACCCGAGCGGGACCATCGCCCAAGGAAACGGCGGCGACGGCATCGAGATCTATTTCTACGCCACCAACAACGTCATTCGCTATAATCTGATCTCGGCCAACGCCTGGGGGATCTCCATCGGCATCGGCAGCGTAGACGACGCCCTCAACATCATTCAAGCGAACAAGATCGGCACGGATGTGACGGGGACCCTCCCCCTGGGCAACACGACCGCCGGCATCACGGCCGGATTCGGCTCGACCAATACGCTCATCGGCGGATTCAACGCGGGACAAGGGAATATCATCGCGTTCAACGGGATCGGTATCGAACTGCGGCAGAACGCCGCCGGACACTCCTTCCTGGGCAACGCGATCTTCTCGAACGGCGGCCTCGGGATCGACCTCGGCAGCGACGGTGTCACGGTGAACGATGCGGGCGACGGCGACAGCGGCGCCAACAACGGCCAGAACTTTCCCGTGCTGACGTCGGCCCAACGGATTTCCAGCACGCAGATGACCATCGCCGGCTCGTTGAACAGCACGGCCAACAGCTATTTCCGTATCGAGTTCTTTGCCAACGCGGCGGCCGATGGTTCCGGCTACGGCGAAGGACAGCGCTATCTCGGCTTCATCAACGTCGCGACCGACGGCGCCGGCAACGCCGCGCTCAGCGTAACCTTGACCGCGGCGGTGGCACCGGGCGAATTCATCACGGCGACGGCGACCCGGAGCGACGCCACTTTTTCCACGTTCACGGATACCTCCGAGTTTGCCCAGAACATCGTGGTGGTCAACCACATCGTGCATACCCCGTCCGTAACGGACGCCCTGACCGACGAGGACACGCAGACGACCGGCGGGCTGGTGATTTCGCGCGATCCCACCGACGGCGCCGAGGTGATGTATTTCAAGATCACCGGCATCACCAACGGCACGCTCTACCAGAATGATGGAACGACCCCGATTGCCGAAGGGTCGTTCATCACCATCGCCGAGGGCAGTGCCGGGCTGAAGTTCACTCCCGCGGCCGATTTCAACGGCAGCGGCTACTTCACGGTCCAGGCTTCGACGTCCGACGATGACGCCGGGCTCGGCGGCGGCACGGTCACCGCGACGATCCTCGTCCACGCCGTGAACGATGCCCCGGTGCTGGACCTCGATGCCGACGACAGCGGGGGCCGGGCCGGAGCGGACTTCGCCGCGACTTTCACCGAGGGCGGCCCCGCCGTGGGCATCGCCGACACGGATGCGATCCTCTCGGACGTGGACAATGCCATGCTCAGCTCCCTGACCGTCACCATCACGAACCTCAAGGATGGAGCGGCCGAGAGCCTCACCGCCGACACCACCGGCACCGCCATCCTCGCCGGCTACGACACCGGTACGGGCGTCCTGACGCTAAGCGGCACCGACAGCGTGGCCCACTACCAGCAGGTCCTGCGGACGATCCGCTACCGCAATACGGCCCAGGCGCCGGACATCACGGCGCGACAGATCACGTTCGTGGCCAACGATGGGGCGCTGAATTCCAACGTGGGGACCGCGACGGTGACAATCCTGGCTCTGAACAACCCGCCGGTGGTGAACGATCAGTCTCTCTCGGCGGCGGAGAACACCGCCGGCGGCACCTCCGTCGGCACCGTAGTCGCCAGCGACCCCGATCCGGGGGACTACCTGACCTATGCGATCATCGCCGGCAACACGGACGGCACCTTTGCCATCAACCCCACGACGGGCGAGATCACGGTGGCCAACCCGGCGGCCCTGGATTATGAAACACACCCCACCTTCACCCTCACCGTGCAAGTCACCGACAGCGGAACCCCGGCGCGGATCGCTTCGGCCACTATTACCATCCAGCTCACTGATCGGAATGAAGTCCCCACGGCGATCGATCTGTTCCCTGGTCGCGTGGATGAGAACACGGACACGCGCTCGGGCACCAGTGTCGGGACCCTTACCACGACAGACCCGGATGCAGGCGATACCGGTACGTACAGCATTGTCGGCGGTGCCGATCAGCTCTGCTTCCGTATCGGCGGCGCCGGCAACAACGAGCTGATCCTCACCGATGGTATCCTCGACTATGAAACCAAGAGCAGCTACCAAGTCACGGTGCGGGTGACCGATTCCGGCGGCCTGAGCCAGGAGCGGACCTTCACGGTCGCCGTCAACAACCTGAACGAAGCTCCCCTGGTGAACGATCAATCCTTCTGGGTGGATGAGAACGCTGTCGACGGGGCGGTGGTCGGCACGGTGCTTGCCTCCGATGTGGATGCCGGTGATCGTCTGACGTATTCGATCGCGGCCGGCAACACGGACGGGGCCTTCGCCATCAACAGCACAACGGGCCAGATCACGGTGGCCAACCGCACGGCGCTGGACTACGAGACCCGTCCCGCGCTCTACTTGACAGTGCGGGTCACGGACACCGGTGGATTGGCCGCGGAGGCAGCGGTGGCCATCAACCTCCTGGCGGTGAACGAAGCGCCCCTCCTTTTCGCCCCCGGCGCTCTGTTCACTCAACGCGCGGTGCCCCTGGTGTTCCGCCGGGCCGATGGCACAGGGATCTCCATCCAGGACGTGGATGCCGGTGCGGGCCACATTCGCATGGAGATTCAAGTCACGAAGGGAGGCGTGACGCTGGCCGGGAGCGCCGGCCTGACGTTGGTGCTCGGCGATGGAGTCGAGGATGCGATCCTGATCTTCACGGGGACGGTGGCGGCCGTCAATGCGGCGTTGGAAGGGATGATGTTCCAGCCCCAGCCGGACTACGTGGGCCTGGCAACGTTGCAGTTGGCGGTCGACGATCAGGGCCATTCCGGCAGCGGTGGCCCTCTTCGGGATACCCGGGCAGTCAATATCCTGGTCGGCGCCACCCCGCCACCGCCGGAGGAGCCGGAGGTACCGATTCCGCCGGAGCCGGACAACCCGGAACCTGAGCTTCCACCACTCGATGTCCCCGAGCCGGAGCCGCAAGACCTGAGCGAAGGCATCTCGGAGCCAACCATTCCAGCGGTGCCGGCGGAAGAACCGGTAGTCCCGGATGCTCCGACAGTGGACAACCTCCTCCCGCGGCAGGACACCCGGGGCGATGTCACGCCGGCGCGGGAACCCGCGCGGCCGGCGGAAACTCCGAAGGAAACGAGAGCGGATGATTCCGGTACCCCCCCCGCCGAGGAAGATACGAGTGGGGAGGCTGCCCCCCCACCCCAGGAGCGCGGGCAGGGTCCTACCGACATCAACGCCGCGTCGGCCGCGCTCGCCGAGTCGGTGCACGCCCATACCGCGATGTGGTCCCAAGTTGAATCCATGAAAGGACAAATGGATCGAGCCGCCGGGATGGAGCACCGACAGCAGGCCGTCGCGGTGGGCGTGGCCACGGGGCTGAGCGTGTCGTTCGCCGCGGGTTACGTCATCTGGCTGCTGCGCGGAGGGTCGCTGTTGGCCAGTCTCCTGGCCGCCTCGCCCTTGTGGAAGTCCTTCGATCCGTTGCCGGTGCTGGCCTTCTGGGAGAAGCGGAAGAAAGAGCGGTCCCGGCCCGGAGAGAAAGACAAGTCGAATAGTGATGACGAACACGAGTTGGATGAGCTGTTCGGGATCTCGACGCAACGCCGGAGGGAAACGGGAGAGTGAAGGGATGATGAGCCGAATATCGACAGCGTGGCGGATGAGCTTCGGATTGGCCCTGCTGACCGTCAGCGTGGTCCTGGCCGCCGATTTCATCGGCCTGATTCCCAATCGATTCGAAGCCGCCCTGGAGGGCCGCAAACAGCTCTGCGAGTCGTTGGCCATCCAATCCGCGGTATGCCTGGAGAGGAATGACCTGGCCGCCGTCGAGGCCACCATGCGGCTTGAGGCGGAGCGAAACCGCCATATTCTCTCCGCCAGCATGCGCACCATGGACGGGACGGTTCTGGCACGGACCGGTGACGATCGGGACAGGCCCCCGGGAAAGCCGGGAAAGGCCTCGGTACCGACCAACGTGCGCGTCCCTATTTTCATGGGTAACGAGCAATGGGGGACCATGGAGGTTCGTTTTGACGACATCACACCCGGGGGCGTGCGAGGACTGTGGGCCAATTCGAGCGTGAAGCTGGCCCTTTTCGTCACCCTCCTCGGGTTTGTCGCGTATCTGTTCTTCCTGAAGCGGACGCTGCGATACCTGGACCCGAGCTCCGTCGTTCCGAAGCGCGTCAAGTCGGCGCTGGACACCCTGGTCGAGGGGGTCGTGTTGTTGGACAAGGACGAACGCATCGTGCTGGCCAACGCCGCTTTCGCCCGCAACGTCGGCCGCTCCGAAGCCTCTCTGCTCGGACAGAAAGCCTCCCAACTGAACTGGAAATATCCGACCACCGGCCCGACGTCGGAGGCGCTGCCGTGGACGGTGGCCCTGCGGGAAGGACGGGTCCAGTCCGCCGTGCCGCTGGAGTTCGCCGAGGGGCCCCAGGGCGCCCGCAAGCTGATGGTCAACGCCGCGGCCATCTGCGATGAACACTCCGGCAAGCGCGGGACGATCGCGACCTTTGACGACGTGACGGAGCTGGACCGGCAAAGCGTGCAACTGCGCCAGATGCTGCATGAGCTGGAATTGTCCCGCGACGAGATTCGACGGCAGAACCAGGAGCTGGAGCAACTGGCCACCAAGGACCCGCTGACCGGCTGCCTGAATCGACGCGCCTTCTTTGAGCGGCTGCAGACGGAATTCCTGTTGTCGCAGCGACACAACCATGAACTCGCCTGCATCATGTTGGACATCGACCACTTCAAGGCCATCAACGACCATCACGGCCACTCGGCGGGCGATGAAGTGCTGAAAGCCCTGGCCCAGACTCTGCGGTCGAGCCTCCGCGTCACGGATGCCGTCTGCCGCTATGGCGGAGAGGAATTCTGCATCCTTCTGCCCAGCACCAGCGCCGAAAAGGCCGCCGTGGTCGCGGACCACGCGCGCTGTCAGATTGCGGCGAACAAGGTGCAGGACATTCAGGTCACGGCCAGTTTCGGCGTCTCCGGCCTGGCCCCGGGGATAACCGATCCGCAGCAGATGCTGGACCAGGCGGACAAGGCGCTGTACCAGGCGAAAGACCGCGGCCGCAACCGGGTGGTGCGCTGGAAGGAGAGCACGCCGACGAATGGTTCTCCCGAGCCCGCCTCCGCCGAGGCGCCGGACGAGAAGGAGCCGCCCGTCGACGAGATTCATACCCGCGCCGTGCAGGTCTTGGTGAGCGCGCTGGCTTGGCGCGACGTCCGGACGGCCGAGCACTGCAAGCAAGTGGCCGACCTCTGTGTGGCCTGCGCCCAAGGGCTCGGGGCCCCCAACGCCACCTCCCGCGTTGGGGAACCCCTCTTGTCGCACCGCGAATGTCTCGTGTTGGAGGTGGCCGGCCAGTTGCACGACCTCGGGAAATTGGGCGTTCCGGATGCCATTCTGAACAAGCCCCAGGCCCTGAGCCCGGAGGAACGCAAGATCGTGCGCGAGCACCTCCGCCTGGGGGTCGAGATCGTGACCGCGACCTGTTCGTCGCGGGAATTGGCGGAAATCCTGGGGAATCACCAGGCCTGGTATGGTGGCCGTCCGGAGGATCCCGATCTGCCGGTGGGCCGGGACATCCCGCTCGGCGCCCGGATTCTGGCGATCGCGGATGCCTTCAGCGCCATGGTCTCTCCGCGGCCGTTCCCTGGGACACGGACGTACGACGAGGCATTCGCCGAGCTGCGGCGCTGCGCCGGCCGGCAGTTCGATCCGGAGCTGGTCGAGCGCTTCATCGAAGCGGTGCGGGCCCGCGACGAAACCCGGGCCGGGCCGAAGCCGATGATTTCGGATGCGATGCTGCTCGAGATCGGCCAGACGGTGGAGAAGATCGCCGTCGCCCTGGACAATTCCGACTTCTCCCAGCTCTCCGTCATCGCCGGCCGCCTGGCCGCGATCGCCACGGAGAACGGCATGGAGCAGGTAGCCGAATGGGCCAACCAGATGGTGGAGGCGGCCCGCACGGACGGCGATCTGCTCACGATCGCGCGCCTGACGCAGAGACTCTT
Source organism: Planctomycetota bacterium (assembly GCA_023481165.1). GTDB lineage: Bacteria > Planctomycetota > Phycisphaerae > Sedimentisphaerales > Anaerobacaceae > PLanc-01. Next base: position 9,955 of record JAMCWO010000068.1, read on the forward strand.
CGAGGCGTGTCGTCTTCCCAGTCCCACGAGTCTCCGATGGCTGAGCTCCCCCGCGACGGGCACCCCGGCGGCGCCACGACCCGGCGCACCCGGGGCGGACCCCGCGGGGCCGGCAGGGCCCGGACTGTTCGACGAGATTCTTTCCGCCTATGCCTCTCCAAAAGATGGCACGAAGACAGATACCGGCGAGTAAAAGCGCTCGGACTTTTCGGTTCTGAGGGTTCGTCGGACCAAGGTACCGGCCTGTCACGTTTCCACCACTCGACGGACCAAGGCCCTCACGGGGAGGGCCCCTTCCGTTTGCCGCTGTTCGGCCTCCAAGGGATCGCCACCCACAGCACGCAGGGTACGGGTGTCATTTTAGGCTTGACGGGGGCGGCAGGACCAATAGATTGGGTCGTAAAGACCTTTGAGAAGGAGAAGATCATGTCCATCGACCGCCGCTCGTTTCTCAAAAGCGCCCTTGCCACGGGACTGGCCGCAGGCTTTCCTGCCATCGCCACGGCGCAGCGGGGCAAGACCTATCGCACGGCCCTCATCGGCTCCGGCTGGTGGGGGACGAATATCCTGCGAGAGGCGGCCGCCTCGGGCCGATGCAAGATCGTGGCGCTGGTGGATGTGGACCGCCGGCAGCTCGACCAGTGCGCGGCGGAGGTGGCGAAATGGGTGAGCGACAAGCCCAGGCAATACGAGGACTACCGTGCGATGCTGGAGAAGGACAAGCCCGAGATCGCCATCGTCGCCACGCCGGACCATTGGCACCCGCTGGCGATGATCGACGCGGTCAAGGCCGGCGCCCACGTATACGTGGAAAAGCCGATCAGCCACACCGTCCTGGAAGGCAAGGCGATGGTCCAGGCGGCCCGCGCAGCCAATCGCGTGGTGCAGGTGGGGACGCACCGCCGCATCTCGCCGCACAATGTCTCCGGCAGGAAATTCCTGCAAGAAGCAAGAGCGGGGAAGATCGGGATGGTCCGCTGTTTCGTGCTCTACGGCGGGGATGGCCCGGAGAAGCCGAGGCAGAATACGGAGCCGCCGCAGGGGTTGAATTGGGACCTCTGGTGCGGACCCGCCCCGCAGCGGCCGCACAACGCCGGCCTGCACCCGCGCGGCTTTCGCCAGTATCTCGACTACGGCAACGGCACCCTGGGCGATTGGGGCGTTCACTGGCTCGATCAGGTCCTGTGGATCATGGAACGAAAGTGGCCCAAGACCGTGTATTCGACCGGCGGCCGGCCGATCAAGGGCCCGCCCATCCTCACGGACCAGCAGCAGACGACCGACGCCCCGGACCATCAGGTGGCGGCGTACGAGTTCGACGACCTGACCGTCACGTGGGAGCACCGCCAGTTCGCGGGCAATCCCGCGGAGAAGACCGAGAGCGTCGGGTGCTTTTTCTACGGGACAAAAGGGACGTTCCACCTGGGCTGGCAGAGGGGCTGGACCTTCTATCCGCTCGGCCGAGGACCAGAGATTCATGAGGAGCCCAAGCTCAATCAGCCGGACGGCCAGAACATCAAGGAGCTCTGGGCCGACTTCCTCGACGCGATCGAGACGGGCCGGCGCCCGGTCAGCGATATTGAGGAGGTCCACCGGTCCACGAACCTGAGCCTGCTGGGGATGCTGTCCTACAAGCTGGGCCGCAGCGTGAAATGGGATGGGGAAAAGGAGGTGTGTCCCGGCGATCCGCAGGCGAACGCTCTGCTGCGGCGGGAATACCGAGGACCCTGGGTGTACCCCGCGTAGGGGGCAGGCTGCTCTACCAGCCCTTCTTCGCAAAGACGGCCGGGATGGTCTGCAGAAGGATATAGAGGTTCAGGAGCAAGCAGCGATTCTGGATATAGAGATAATCGTATTTGACCTTGTGGGCAGGCTTGAGGTCGTAGTAGCTGCGCACCTGGGCCAAGCCGGTCAGGCCCGGTTTGACCGCCAGGCGCACGCCCTGCAGGGCTTGGTGGCGCTCGACGAAAAAGGGCCTTTCCGGTCGGGGGCCCACGAGACTCATGTCGCCCCGCAGGGTGTTGAGCAACTGGGGCAACTCATCCAGGTGCATCCGGCGAAGAATGCGGCCCACAGGTGTGACCCGGTCATCGTCGGGCGCGGCCCACACCGGGCCCATGTGCTTTTCCGCATTATCGATCATCGTGCGAAACTTGTACAGGGTGAAGAGCCTGCCGCCCTGGCCCACCCGCTCCTGCTTATAGAAGACCGGGCCGGCCGAGGTCATCTTGATCAGCACCCCGGCCACGACCATCACCGGCAATGCCACAACCAGCATGACCAGGGAGCCAACGATATCCAGCAGCCGAATCAGAAACTCCATGCCCTTGGATGTTGGAGCTACAGGAGGAGCCGCCGTCTTCACTTCCGGCTGCTGCGCCATCATGGCAGCAGAACGGCTCGCGTGTGGATGCAATGACATAACGCGTCCCTGTACCACCGGTGTATCGACCTGGATCATCGTCGTCGCTCGCTTTCTATCCGTTGGGCGAATACGTGCTCCCTGCTCCATGCCTGTATCCTACCAGCCTGTACGTCCATGCCCCCCAACAGGAAAGGCCCTCATACGCGGCTCATATCGGTTACTCCATCATCTCACAGCGTTGGTCCCATTATAGGGAAGTCGCGTCCGCCTGCAAGACAAAAATTTTCCCCGACCCGGGTAGTCCCCAGATAGATTATTGGGGAGGAATTACCTGCCCCGAGACAACTTTGCCCAGTTTAACAACGGCTCACAAGGCCAGCACGACACCGGCGGAGACCGCGATCTGGAAGAGAATCTGCGTGATGTCCTTCGTATTGCGGAGCCACTGGGTCTTGTCGATCTTGCGCGGCACGACGATCGTGTCGCCCGCCTCCATCCGGTAGTTCATGAAGCCCCCCATGGACCACTGATGGTACTCTTTGTCCCAGTAGAGCAGCCGCCCGCGCCGGCCCTGCGCCATGCTGATGACGGACCCATCCGCCTTGATGACGCTCACCTGTTTCTTGTCGGCATCCTTGGTCATGCCGCCCACCCGGTTCAGATAATAATTGACCGTCTCGCCCCGCTCGTACAAGAGGGAGGTCGGGTTGAAGACCTCGCCGATGACGTACACCACGCCGGGCATCTTGGGAATGACCAGCTTGTCGCCATTCTCCAGCTCGATGTCGTACTTCGAGCCTTTGAACTCCTCCAGGGTCGTCAAATGCACCACCACACGGCCCGTCACTTCGGCGGCCCGCAGCTTGGCCAGCAACTCCTTCTTCGTCGTCAGGGCCGCCTGCTCGGCCTGCGCCGCCTGGGCGTCGAGCGCGCCGCTGATCGACTGCTGGGCGCTGCTGAGCATGGATTCCTCAATCTGCTGGACCAGATCATCCAGACGGCGGCGCTGGAGTTCCTTCGCGCTTTCACGGGTAAAGACCACGCCGGGAAGGTAGGCCTGATCGTTGTAGCCCCCCGCGCGTTCGAGCAGCGAGCTGAGCGTTTCCCGCTTCTGGATCGGGTACATGCCGGGGAACCGCACCTCGCCCTCGATCTCGACCGTCATGTCGAACTGGAGGTCCGGGATCGGCCGAATCACCAGGTAGTCATAGTCGCGCAGGGGGATATTGTTGTCCGGGTCGCCCGCCAGCGCCTTTTCCAGGTTGATTTCGATTTTCTCGGTGGTCATCCCATCCTGGTTGATGTGCCGGCGGGTGATCTCCGCGGTCCGGAGATAGGCATTCTTCTGCAGGCCGCCCGCCGTATCGATCAGATCGCGCACCTTCATGTCGGGGATCAGCCGGTAATCGCAGGGGTCGAACACCATGCCCGAGATGGTCACCTTTTCCGAGATCCGCTCATCCCACTTGTAGACGCGGATCGTATCATACTGGGCCAGCTCGATGTTCTGCGCGGCCTCCCCCGCGAGCAGCCTGCCCAAGTGGAACGGGATCGTCGTAGGGTGCAGATCGGGCGGATGGAGCCGGACGATCTCGCCATATTCCGTGTTCGGCTGCGGCAGAAGCACCTCATAACACGTCAGCACGTCTTTCAGCCGCATCCCCGGCTTCCATTCGTACTTGCCGGGCCGATAGACGTGCCCTTCCAGACTCACGATCTTCTCGTCCCAGGTCGTCACGCCGAAGACCTTGACCATGTCGCCATCCTGCAGCACGGTGTCCTGCCCCGGCGAGGAACCCGCGGGCGGACCCTCGCGGGAGATGTCGAAATCGACGGCGATCCGCCGCGTATGATTCGACACGCGTTCCACCTGGACCCGCTGCAGCCAGCCGGAGAAGGTCACGCCGCCGGCCAGGTCCAGCACCTGGCGCAGCGTCATGGGTCCGGCCATTTCATAGATCGCCGGCCGCTTGACGTTGCCGGCCACGCCGACGACGGGCCCGATCAACGGGATGAAGATCGTATCGCCGTCCTGCAGCCGCGCATCCCGGGCCTTGTCGCCGCCTTGCAGGAAACTATAGAGGTCCATTTCCGCCGGAGCGCTGCCGTTCCGCAGCAGCCGGATCTTCCGCAGCGAGCCGTTCTTGGAGGGGCCGCCCGCCGCGAAGAGAGCGTTGATGATCGTCGACAGAGAGCTGATCGTATACGTGCCGGGCGCGGAGGCCTCCCCCACCACGAACACCCGAATCGTCCGCAGCCGGTCCATGCTAACCGACATTTTGAAATCCGTGTACTTGCGGGAAAGCTCATGCTGCAGAAAGCCGTCCAAATCGCCGAACTTCATGCCCCAGACTTTGAGGGCCCCCACTTCCGGCAGGATGACCTGCCCATCGCGGTCCACGACCAGCGGGTACTGCGCATCCACCCGGCCCCACAACGTCAGCGAGAAACCGTCGCCGGGCCCGACGACATAGTCCGGCCCCACCGGGACATTGGTCACCGGGGCAAAGGTCGTGATCGGCTTCTTGAACACCTCATAGCCAAACTGCTTGAGATCGCGGGAGACCTCGTTGACCTCCGCCAGGGTCGGCTTGGACAGCAGCAGCTCGATCCGCGAGGGTTTCTCCTCCTTTTCTTTCTCTTTCCCCTTCTTCGCCCGCAATCGCCCTACGTCGTTCGGCTCGTTGGGCTCGTTGGGCTCGTTCGGCTCAGCGCGGGTGGCGCGCTTGGTGGTGGTGCGTTGTTTTTGCCTGCGAATCGCATCTTGAAGCTGCCGCAACTGCTCCGGGGAGAGATTGGTGGTGTCGATGGCGCCCGGCGGCTGACGCGAACTCTGATTGCCGGTAGTGGTGCGCGGATCCCGGCTGGTGGAACTGGAGGGAGAAGTAGAGGTAGTGCTTTGCGCCCAGGCCCGACCGCCCAAGAGAGCCAGTGCCATCACGATCGCGCCGCAAGCCGTCATGCGCCACGAGACCCCGCGTGCTTCCCGGAAGGATGCGTCTGCCGCCCGCCGGTATAAACGCCGTGCCGTGCACGACCTGAGACGGTCACCGTCCCTCGGGCTGCCGTGAGTCCCGCCGCTCAGGAGATCCATCCTGCAATCCTTTGTGCCAAAACTGAATAAATCCGGCCGCGCGACCATTCCTGCTGCCGCAAAGCAGCCCCTCCCAGAGGGCTCACTACTCCACAGGTGACAGGGACCTCCGATCCGGTTCGCCCCGGTACCCCTGGTCATCGGAGCTGTCAGGCAAGATAGTATCGTGTCCCGCCGTACTGTCAAGGCTTTTTTGTCTTGACCCTGCGCCGGATATGATCTACTTATGTTGCCTCGGTACGGATCGGTTGGTTGGCCCGTGTCCCGCAGACTATTCGAATAATGGATGATGCGGGGCAGCGAGGCGTTGTCACAGTAGGGCCCATGCGAAGGATTGCCGTCTGTCTGATTTTGCTGGCGTTTCTCGCCTTGTCGTCCGCCGCCTCCGTCTCCACGAATGTCCCGCTGGACCACTGGAGCTATGATGCCGTCGAGAAGCTCGCCGACTATGGGCTGATCGACAGCTCCATGCTGACCATCAAGCCCCTCTCGCGGCTGGAAATGGCCCGGCACGTGGGACAGGCCCTGGACACCCTGGAACTTGGGGAGAATGTGCCGGAGGTCCTCACGGCCATCCTGGACAGGCTCACGAGAGAGTACCGGGGCGAACTCATCCAGTTGGGCGTGCTCGAGGGGTCGTACGATAAGTCCGGCCTCAAGCCTCTGGAGGACCCCTACGCCAAGTACCTGTATGCCACCAAGAGACCGGACCTGGAGAACAGGCGCGGCGATGTATTCCGCCGGGGCTCGAACTACCGCGCCGGCTTCGCCTCCCGGGGGACCCTGTGGGACACCTTCGCCTTCTATCTGCACCCGGAATACGCCGGCGCCGCGGAGGGGGACAACGACGTCCATCTGATCGAAGGCTACGGCAAGGTGGGGCTCGGGCCTTTCGAGCTGGAGGCCGGCCGGGATTCGCTCTGGTGGGGACCGGGTCATCACGGCGCCATGATCGTGAGCAACAATGTCCGGCCGTTCGACCTGGTCAAGTTCTCCAACGCGCAACCGATCCTGCTGCCCTGGATCTTCCGGGTCCTGGGGCCGGTCAAGGGCGAGTGGTTCCTGGCTCAGTTGGAGGCGGACCGCGATTACCCGCACGCGAATCTGACGGGCCTGCGCGTCAATATCAAGCCCCATCCTTGGGTGGAGTTGGGAGTGTCGCGCGTGTCCCTGTTTGGGGGACATGGAATGGCGCCGCTGGATTTCCTCGACTATTTCAAACCGTTGGTCACCCCCGCCCGCTACGGAGAGCAGGGCATTGCCGGGACGGACCAGATCGCCGGTTTCGACGGCTCCCTCCTCATCCCCCTGCCCAACAATGGACTCCTGCGAACCATCAAGTTCTACGCGGATGTCGCCGGCGAGGACGCCGGGGGCTTCTGGCCCTACAAATGGGGGGAGATCTACGGCGTGAAATTCAACGATATCCTCAAGACCGGCCGCACGGACCTTCGCCTTGAATACGCGAACGATGTCGTCCCCGGCTACCCCTATGTCTGGTACACACACAGTGTGTACACCTCCGGGTATACGTACGAGGGAAGAGTGATCGGCCATCATATGGGGCCGGAATCCCGCGACCTGTTCGTGCAACTGTCGCACTACCTGAGCAGCGACCTGATCGTGGACCTTGCTTACGACCGGCATACCCACGGGTACGGCAACGAGACTATAACGAATATCTATGAAGCGGGCGTGACGTACTTCGCGTCGCGGAATTGGCAGGTCATGGGTGGCTATCGCTTCGAACAACGGGAGGATCGCGGCAGTGACGACAATCACATCGTCGAGGTGGGGCTGATCCGAAGATTCTGACGATTGCGGATTGATGATTGCGGATTGAGAAACGCCGCGGCCCGGAATCCGAAATCCGAAATCACCCTGTGATCGTCTTCCAGCTTTGGTTGAGCTCTTCCATCAGGGCGATGACTTCCCGGATCATCCGGGGGTCTTTCCTGCTGTTGGCTTGGGCGAGGCGGCGGTTCAGGAAGAGGTAGAGCCGCCGCAGGTTCCGGGCGATCTCGCCGCCCGCCTCCGTGTCCAGCACCGCGTTCAACTCCGCGATGATGTCCTGGGCCCGGTTGAGGTACTGTCCCTTGGCCGCCCAGTTGCCTGCCTCGATTTCCTGAATGGCCAGCTTCAGGAATCGGATGGCGCCCTCATAGAGCAGGACGATCAGGCGCCCGCGGCTCTGCGTGCCGATGGCCGTGCGCTGGTAGGACTCGATTCCGTTCATGGCCTGGCCTCCCGCTCAAGAAGGTCCTTTCGGTCCCCGGCCCGGTCGCCGGCTCTCGGAGGGCGGCGGACAGGCGCAAGATGCCGGGGATGGGTGTTAAAGGGAAGATGACCGACCGTCCGCCAGCCGGTCATCTTCCCGAACGATCTCATCGGGACGGTGCGGCGCACTACCGCAGCAGCGTCAGGGCCATCTGCGGCATCGCATTGGCCTGCGCCAGCATCGCCGTGCCCGCTTGTGCCAGCACCTGGGTGCGCGTCATGGCCGCCATCTCGGTCGCCACATCCACGTCCGAAATACGGGACTCCGCGGACGACAGGCTCTCCGCCTGAATGCCCAGCAGTTCCACAACACCTTCCATGACGTTCATCTGGGCGCCGAAGGTGGCACGGTAGCCGGCCGCCGTATCGATCGCCGTCGCGACCGTGTCGAAGGCCGTGGCTGCGGTCGCGGCGGTCGCAATGTCGAGGGTATCCACGCCCAGACCGTTCGCGGTCGCATTCGCAGGGTCAACGGTGATCACATCGGTAGCCTCACCAAACCGAACGACGACCGCCACCGCGGTCGCGGACAGCAGACTGTTCCCGTTGAAGTCGACCGAACCGGCAATCCGGTCGATTTCGGCGATAATTGCCTGGAACTCGCTGTCCATCATGCCCCTCTGCGTATCGGAATAGACGCCCGTGGAGGCCTGCTCCGCCAACTGCTTCATGCGGGTCAGGAGGTCATCGATCTTCTGCATCGCCCCTTCCGTCGTCTGCAGCATGCTCAATCCATCCTGCGCGTTGCGGATGCCTTGCTGCTTCACGGCCACGTCGCTGCGCAGCAACTCCCGAACCGCCAGGCCGGCGGCGTCATCCTGGGCGCTATTGATCCGCAGCCCGGACGACAGCCGTTCCACCGATTTGGCCAAGGCATCGTAGCTTCGCCCCAGGTGCCGGGCGGCGTTGGCGGCCATCATGTTGTTCTTGATCGCTAACATATTCGCAACTCCTTAAAAAAGACCCCAATACGGCCCACTTACGTACGCAGACCCTCGTCCCAGTGCACAACGACGGCCCTTGGCCTTCTATGCTCATTATCGCAGGAAGAATGGGATACTTAAGGGGTTTGCGGACACCAGATAGCGACAAGTGCGAAAGGCCCGTTAATGTGCGCTTCGCCGGTGGTGATAGGACGCGGACCCAGGCTGGCGCCGACGTCAAAATTCGAGCCAGAGCGACAAGAATCGCAAGTGCGTCGCCGTCAGGATAGTGACAACGTCGGCCGAGGCGCTGCGGTTCTTACCCCCGATGGCTGTCGCGGCGGGTGGACGTGTTCCAGAACCTTCCTACAGAAGCATATTGATGCGGCCCTGCGGCATGGTGATAGAGTTCTGGACATCCTGCACCCGGCGTGAATCCGCGAGGGCATCCGCCGAGGCCCAGGGCCGGGGCGTGGATGAGGTCCAGGGAGAGTCGCGGTCCTGGCCCGCGTCGTCCTGCGCGGCCGAACCATCCTGTCGTGGTTGTCCTCGGCCGAGGTCCTGCTCCGGCGCTTCGTTGCCGGTCACATCCAGCCGGCGGAGCCCAATCCCGGCGTCTTGAAGGCTCCGAACGACCTCGGGCAGGACCCGCTCGATCTCGCGGCGCGTGTCGGTTCTCTCCACCCTGAGCGTGCCATCCAAGCTTTGGCCCTGCTCCCGGAACCGCACCAGGACCATTCCCAATTCCGGCGGCTGCAGCCGGATGAGAACCTGCCTGTCCCCTTGGGCCATGGAAGCCTTCAAGGAGTCGAGGATCTGATCGCCAACGCTTGGGGAGATGCTCTCGCCTACACCACCGTCCGCGCTCCCATACGCCACAGTCCCAAGGGAAGTGTGCGGTGCCGCGGCGGCCGGCGGGCTGACGAAACCGGCGGAAGGACCTATGGACGCGCCGGCTCCAGTTTTGGGGCCCCCCGGCTGGCTTTCTCTCCCACGGGACAGCAGGGCTTCCAGCGCAGGGTTCAGAGGGCCGGACACACCGCCACGGCCGGAGCCTGCTCGCGCTTGGCTCTCTAAGCCAAGCCCCCGCAGCTTGGCCTCAGACCTTGGGGACGCCGCCAGAGAAGGGCTTTGCTTGCGGGACAGAGCCTTTTGGGAGGGCTCATCCAAGGTGTGCAAGGCAGCCGTACGATCTCCCTTGGACGTAGATGGTCCAGCCGCAGGTGCCCCCATACCTCCCTTCTTGCCGGCAGCCCCACCAGCACCTTGTGTATACTGCCCATTTTTGCCAGATTGTCCCACAAGGGCCGCTTGCTTGTCTGGCTCTGCGCCCGGCGAACCCGCTGTCACGGATCCCTCGCACGACGTCTTGGCGGATTGTGCCGAGGTAGGATCGCCCTTGCCGGCCCCGTCTCTCGTCGGCGCAGCCAATTCTGCCGAAGCGTCTGAAGCAACGGCGACGGTGCCCACATGACTGCTCTGGGCGGCGGCTCGATCGCGTTTGCGAGCGTTCAGCGTATCCCGCTCACGCTGCACCTCGGCGTCAAGCTCATCCTCGCCACCGCCATTTCTATCGGACCTTGCCTCGGCGTTGGCATCAGCCAGGATGGGGATATCGGCAAAGCGATCCTGGGGCCTCTTCGGGGCCCACTGCATCAGCCCATCCTCGTGCCCATCGCCGCCGGACGGCGACACGGCATACGAATTGACCAGCGTGTTCATGTCCACCTTCCTTTCAAATATGGCACCTTGAGCAATCCCTGTGCCAGTGGTAGGGCGCACGTGCAGCGTACCCTCTAAGTCCCTATTGGCAAAGCATTTACGCGAATGCAGCAAACCCGTGCACATTCGTCGTGCCGCCCCTGGTAACGAACGCCCGGAGAAATATTCTCGACGGGAGGAAGAATGCTCCGCCGTGCGATGGGCGCCCGCGCTGGGTCCTTGTCAAATATCCGGCCGCCTGTATAAAAACCCGACAATCTCCCGATCAATTATTGACGACTGCCAATGGACTGTTTCCTTCCGCCCGCGCTCCGGCCGTCGATTCTATGGGAAATCATGATAGTCCACCATCAATCTCCATAATCAGTTCTTCTGGCACGCGCATTGCTACTTTGGGAGCGGCACAGACTGTTCGTACAGATTTGGAAGGGACGTGATATGCCGCGGCCGGTCGATATCGTCGGTTTGCTCGAGTCGGGGATCCGGGCCGAGGAGAGCCGCCAAAGGACGATCGCCAGCAACATCGCCAATCTGGAGACACCGGGCTATCGCCGGCTGGAGGTCCGATTCGAAGAGCTGCTGGCGAAGGCGCTGCGCTCCCGGCATGCGGCCAACACCGGGGACGTCAAACCAGAGGTCTTCGAGCCCGCGGGCACCACGGTCAAGGCCAACGGCAACAACGTGAATCTGGAGATGGAGATCGGCGCGCTGGTCCGGAACGCCGCGCGTCAAACGGCCTTTGTCCGGCTCCTCCGCAAGAAGTTCTCCCAGATGGAGAACGCCATAACGATCCGGGAATAAGCGGCGAAAGGACCCAAGACCATGAAAGTCCACAATGTATTCGGCCCTGTCGATATAGCCATCTCCGGGATGCGAGCCCAGGGCCAGAACATGGAGGTGATCTCCTCCAACATCGCCAACGCCCGGACGGCGGATGCCGGCCAGGGACAGCCCTACCGCCGGCTGGAAACGGTCCTGCGAACCCAAGCCGAAGGAATCAGCCCGGTCGTGGTCGATGAGGTCCTGCCGGACCGGAGCCCCTTCGAGAGCATTTACGATCCCGGCAATCCTTTGGCGGACACCTCCGGCTTCGTCGCCATGCCCAACGTCCACCTGCCCGTGGAGATGATGAACCTGGCGATTGCCAGCCGCTCCTATCAGGCCAATGCGGCCCTCCTGAAACGATACCAGAAGATGGTGGAGACCACGTTGGAGCTGCTTCGTTAGCCCCGGGGAGTAGAACATGATCCAGCTCGATCCCAATATCCATCCGACATTGCCCAACCTCCAATCGTCGCCCGCCCAGGCCGAGAATGCCGGCGGCACGGCTGCCCCCAAGTCCGACTTTCTCAATGCCATCGAAGCGGCGGGCAGATACGTGTCAAAAGTCGACGACCTGCAGCAGACGGCGGATGCGTCGATCCAGGACCTGCTGACGGGCAAGAACAACGACATCACATCCGTCGTCTCGGCGGTCGCCAAGGCCGATGTCAGTTTCAAGGTCCTGGTGGGCGTCCGGAACAAGCTGATCGAGGCCTACAAGCAGACGATGAACATGCCCCTGTAGGAAAGTGAGATTGTTGATTTATGATTTTTGATTTGAAGAAGGGGAATTTACCGCAGTCCTCAAATCCTACATCAAAAATCATAAATCAAAAATGAAGATAGGTTCCATGGAGTTTCTTCACAAAATCGTCTTGATCTGGCAGAAGATCGGCCTGGTGCAGCGGGCCCTGCTGGTCGCCGTGCTCCTGACGGCGGGGGCTGTCGGCGCGGTGCTGATTCATTGGGCCCGCACGCCGGATATGCGGATGCTGTACCAGGACCTGCCGGCGGCCGAAGCCTCCAAGATCACCGAGAAGATCAGCGCCAAGGACATCGCCGATGAGCTGCGCGACGGCGGCACCACGGTTTACGTCCCCAGGGAGCAGGTCTATCAGCTCCGTCTGGACCTCGCCAAGGAGGGACTGCCCGCCGGAGAACAGAACGGATACAAGCTCTTCGACGATGAGAAACTCGGCGTCAGCCCCTTCGTCCAGAACATCAATCTGAAGCGCGCCCTCGAGGATGAGCTGGCCAAGAGCATCCAGATGATCGACGGCGTCGCCCACGCGCGGGTGCACATCGTCAATCCCGAGCAGAAGCTGTTCGCCTCGGACCAGGAGCAGACGACGGCCTCGGTCGTCCTGCGGCTCAAGCCCGGCTATCGGCTCAGCGGCACGAATATCGCCGCCATCACGCACCTCGTCTCCGGCAGCGTCAAAGGACTCAAATCAGAGGCTGTCACGGTCATCGACAGCGAGGGCCACCTGCTGTCGGGCACGATCTCGCGCGCAAGGCCGAGGACATGCTCACCACGGTCCTGGGCCCGGGCCGGGCCACCGTCCGGGTCAGCGTCGTGGTGGACATGAACAGTGTCAACACGATCACGGAGACCTATGACCCCACCGGCAAGGTGGCGACGAAAGAGGAAATCACCAGCAATTCCCAGACGGAAACAGCGGCCGCGGGGCAAAAGACCGCCGCCGGCCCCACCAAAAAAGATGAGACCACGGTGACCGAGTACCAGGTGGGCAAGACGGTCAAGCATCAGACGATTCTGCCCGGCGCGATCAAGTCCCTGTCGGTGGCCGCGTTTGTCGATTTGACATCCGATGCCAATGCGCCGGCCGCCGGCGGCCGGCCGGCCCCGATCATGGAGGTCAAGGAAGTCGAGCAGATCATCCGCATGGCTCTCGGCCTGAAAGAGAGTGACTCGCTCAAGGTTGTCAACGCCAAGTTTCACCGGTCCTCGGAACCGGTGAGCGAGCCGGAGCCCGCCGATTGGTCCCGCTATCTGGCATTGGCCCGCCACCTCTCGCTGGGCATCATGGCCGTTTGCGCGCTGATCGTTCTGCGGATGTTCAGCCGGGCCAGGGGCAGGGCGGCCGCCTCCGCGCCGGCGCCATTGCCTCCGGGTGCCGGGCCCGGCGGGCTGCTGCCCTCCGGGGAATCAGCGGCCGAGCCGATGCTGGTCCGCCAGCAAATCGCCCAGGCTCTCCGGCAGAACCCCGACCAGGTCCGGCAGATGTTTCTGAGTTGGATTCAAGAGAAAGAGTAGCATGGGCATCCTGCCCATGAGTATCACGGACATCCTGCCCGTGTGGGCAGGGCCAGGATGGCCCTGCGACACATGGGCGAGACGCCCATGCCACGAAGGAGTAGAAGAACGTGTCCCTGACGGGCCGGCAAAAAGCCGCACTACTTCTGACCAGCCTCGACGCCACCACGGCGGCAGAGATGCTCAAGGGCCTCGATGCCGCCACGGACCAGGAATTGGCCGTAGAGCTGAGCTACCTTGACGCCGCCGGCTTCCGCGATCCGAGACAGACGACTGAAGTGGCGCGGCAGTTCTGCCAATCGCTCCAGCAGAAGCCGGGGTTCCACTTCAAGAACTTCCTGCGGGACATGCTCCGCAATTCCGTGGGGGAAGACCAGGCTACGCGGATTCAGCAAGAAATCCAGGACCTGCTGCAAAAGCGCGACCCCTTCCTGTCCCTTCGCTCCACGGACTTGCACACCCTGGCGGCAGTTCTGGAGACTGAACACCCCCAGGCGGTGGCGGTGGTGTTGTCGGAGTTGCCGCCCAAGAAAGGATCGGAGCTTCTCGGGCTATTGGGCGAGGGGGTACGCATCAGCGCGATCAGCCGGATGACCGGCATCGCCGCTATCCCGCCGGAAGCGAGGGCAAGAATCGCGCAAATGATTCAGAGGCGTCTGGAAGGCGCGGGGGGCGCCGCGTCGACCGGCACGGCCGTCGCAGTCCGGCCCGAGCAATCCCTGCGGCAGGTGGCTATCCTGGTGCGAAACCTCGACAAGGAGATTCGCGATGATGTCCTGGACGCCATTCGACAGAAAGACCGGGAGGCCGGCGACAAGATCGCGAACCTCATGATCGTCTGGGAAGACCTCTCCCTGGTGAGCCGCCGCTCTCTGCAACAGGGTCTGCGCGGCATCGACGAGCGGCAGTTGGCCCTGGCCCTGCACGAGGCCCCGGACGAGATCGTCCGCAGCATCAAAGGCAGCATTTCGGAGCGGTCCGCCGCAATGGTGGACGAGGAAAACTCCCTGATGGCCGCGCCGAAGAAGGAAGATGTCCGTCTCGCTCGGGAGAGAATTCTCAACGCTCTGCGGGAACTGAGCAGGAAGGGAGAGCTGAGC
>JAMCWO010000359.1 GCA_023481165.1 Planctomycetota bacterium
CCCGGGTCAGACGACGTTTATCATATCGGTCGAAACCGCGCTCTGAGGCACTCTTCGCTTTTCGCATGAAGCCCATCATACACGCGAAGAGAACCATTCGTGCGAAAACTTTTGGCTACCTACTTAGCACAACCGCCCCAAGAATAGATCCCGAACCCCTCCGCGAGTCCGGGATCTGTGGCGGCGGATCATTCCATGGCCGTCCGCATCAATTCGACCGATAATCATCCTTATAGACACTCCAAGCGGGGCGGAGTCTCATCTTTCGGACTTCTGTTCTCTGGGGCGTCCTTTGACTTTGGCGGAAACAGGTGCTACGGTGGGACTGCTGTTGTGGCTGGGAGCGGGGTGGTGGCTCATCTACAGGATGGGAAATGAAGATTCAAGCGAAGTACGTTCATACAAATCTGGTGGCCGAGGACTGGCGCGGGCTGGCCCAGTTTTACCAGGAAGTGTTTGGGTGCATCGTGGTGGGGCCCCGGCGGGACTATCAGGGCGAAACCCTGGAGGCGGGGACCGGCGTTGATGGGGCTCATCTGACCGGGGTGCACTTGCGGCTGCCGGGCTATGGCGAGGAGGGGCCGACCCTGGAGATCTTCAGCTATACGCCGCGAGAGAGGAGAATCCGCACGGCGGTCAACCGGCCGGGCTACGGCCATATCGCGTTTGCCGTGGACGATGTGGCGCGGGCGAAGGAGACCGTCCTGGCGGCCGGGGGCGGCGAGATCGGTGAGGTCGTTACCCTGCGGCTCTCGAATGGGGCGCAAGTAACCTGGTGTTACGTGACCGACCCCGAAGGGAACGTGATCGAGCTGCAGAAGTGGTCGTGAGACGCATTCTCACATCGCTTGGCAGGGGCGAATGATTATTCGCCCCTACCTTGGATTGGGGCCGAAGGCCACTTTGGTTGCCTGCAATTTGTGAGCGCATTTCCGTCCATCTTGGGGGATTCGGCGTGTACATTTGAGCCGCGGCGCACCGATATACGAAGAAGGATCGACTTGATAAAGGCCCGGGGCGCCGGGCTGGCTTTTGGGGGATGTTATGAACAATGTCAGACCCGGGCGATATGGGATGGAGTTGCATCATTGGAAGAGGACTTGGTGGATCGTGGCGGCGGCTTTCGACGTCTTGCTCTTGGCGTGGCTGGCGCTCCATCTGGCCGGAGTCCGGTTGCCGGTGGAGATGTCGGTAGCCGCAGCCGGCGCCGTTCTCGGGCTCGCCTACTTCATCCAACAGCAGCATCTGCAGAACGCGCGATTCTTCAAGGAGTTGGCGACGGAGTTCAACGCACGGTACGACACCCAGAATGGCAAGCTGCTCAAGCACATCGGTGAGGATAAGGGCAAGCCGTTCACGCCGGAGCAGACCCACGATTTCGTCGATTATTTCAACCTGTGTGCGGAGGAATGGCTGTTCTACAAGGCAGGCTACATTTACGATGAGGTCTGGACGGCATGGTTCAACGGCATGCGGCAGTATGGGGCGGATCCGCGGGTGGCCCGTCTGTGGCAGCAGGAGCAGCAAACCGCATCGTATTACGGGCTGGACTTCCCTGGCAACGCAGATGTTATAGGGTCTTGAGGGGCCAAAGCCTCGGCGCCGGAACTTGACTGAGGGTGTTAAATCGGGTAAGATAAAGAGTGGCCGAGGCGGTTCGCGGACCGCCGGGTGGGGCGAGGGTTCCCCAACGCGAAAAGATGCGTTTGGGGACCCTGGTCGTCACAGGTGTCTCCCACCCCCACAAGCTGTGATCTGCGCGAAATCAGCGTCGTGCTCTCGATGCATGACCTGCACGAAAAGAGGAGAAACGTGTTCGTGGCGAGAAGACTCCCGTTGTTGGCGCTGGCCGTGGGCCTGTTCTGGTCTTGCGGGCTCGCCCGGGGTCAGGCCGAGTCGGCGGTCGTCATCAACGAGCTGCATACGAATCCCGATGTCAAGACGGAACTGGTGGAGTTCATCGAGCTCTATAACGCCGGGACCACGGAAGTGGACCTTTCCGGCTGGCAGTTCACCGAGGGCGTCCTTTACACCTTCCCCGCGGGGACGAAGCTGCCCGCCGATGGCTACCTCATCGTGGCCCGGAGCCCGGATGGCATCAGGGCCAAGTGGAACGTGGGGCGGGCGGGCCTCCCCGACCGAGTCCTGTTCGGGCCGTACGCGGGCGGGCTGGAGAACGATGGCGAGCGGATCGTCCTGCGCGATGCGGCGGGGGCGGTGGCGGATGAGGTCGAGTACCGGCTTGGGTTCCCCTGGCCGACGGTGGGCGATCCCATGTTGGCGACCCAGCCGGGCACGGGCCGCTCGATGCAGTTGGTCAATCCCGCGTTCGATAACGACTTGGGCGGCAGTTGGCGCTCCGCGTTGCCGACTCCGGCGGCGGCGAATAAGAGCGTTTTGGCGACGAATGTCCCGCCGCACATCCGGCAGGTGAAGCACTCGCCCAAGCAGCCCAAGAGCGGCGAGGTCGTTACGATCACCGCCAAGGTCACCGACCCGGACGGCGTCGCGATCGTCTCGTTGCAATACCAGATCGTGAATCCCGGTTCCTACATCGCACGCTTTGACCCGGCGTATGCGGACGGTTGGACCACGGTCGCGATGCACGATGATGGGCTGAGCGGCGATGCCCGGGCCCTGGATGATGTCTATACCGTGCAGATCCCCGCCGGCGTGCAGACGCACCGCCGCCTGGTTCGCTACCGGATCACTGTAATGGATAGTCTCGGCTATTCGATCACGGTGCCGTACAACGATGATCCGCAGCCGAATTTCGCTTACTTCGTCTACGATGGCGTGCCCGCCTGGCGCGGGGCGGTGCAGCCCGGCGTCACGCCCGTGGTTGAGTATCCCGCCGCGGTGATGCGGAGTCTGCCCGTCTACCACCTGATCAGCAAGAAGGCCGACATCGAGGACTGCACGTGGCTGTCCAAGTACCGGGGCAGCGAGTACCAGTGGTGGGGGACGCTCGTCTATGACGGCGAAGTCTACGACCACATCCGGTATCGCGCGCGAGGCGGAGTTTGGCGCTACTCGATGGGGAAAAATATGTGGAAGGTCGATTTCCAGCGCGGGCACTACTTCCAGGCCCGCGACGATTATGGAAATCCGTACCGTACCACCTGGGATAAGCTCAATCTCTCGGCGTGCATCCAGCAGGGCAGTTTCGGGCAGCGGGGCGAGCAGGGGATGTTCGAGGCGCTCTCCTTCCGGATCTACAACCTGCTCGGGGCCCCCGCGTCCAAGACGAACTATATACAGTTCCGGATCATCGACGAGACCTACGAGGACGGCACGCGCAGCGCCGCCCACCCGCCCCTGACCTCCGGCGGCACCCAATACGATGGGGACTTCTGCGGCCTGTACATGACCATCGAGCAGATGGACGGTCGCTTTCTCGATGAGCACGGCCTGCCCGACGGCAACCTCTACAAGATGGAGGGCGGCACCGGCACGCTGAACAACCAGGGTCCCACCGGCACGCTGAACAAGGCGGATCTGAGCGTGTTCATGTCCGGCTACAGCAGCAATCCCTCGGCCCAGTGGTGGGGCCAGCACGTGAATCTCGAGGCCTATTACGGCTACGTCGCGGCCACGCAGGCGGTCCGCAACAGCGACCTGCAATACGACAAGAATTTCTTCTATTACTTCAATCCCGTGCCCACGATGAACGAGTGGGGCACGAACAAGCTGTGGTGGCAGTTCCCCTGGGACCTGGACCTGACCTGGACCACGGGCTACAGCAGCCTCGATCCACGCGATGAATGGCAGCAGGCGGGGCTCCTGAACAACTCGGCCTTCGATATCGCCTGCAAAAACCGCATGCGCGAAATGACCGACCTGCTGTTCAACGCCGACCAGGTGAACCAGTTGATCGATGAGTACGCCGCGATCATCAACGACCCGGCGGGCGGCCTGTCGCTCGTCGACGCCGACCGGGCAATGTGGGACTATCATTGGGTCATGGGAACCGGGGCTTATCCGAAGTACCTCGACCAGGCCGCCAGCTTCAAGGCGGGCCAGGGCCGCTTCTACCAGTCGGCCACAGATCACGGTTATCCACGCACCTTCGAGGGCATGGTCCAGGTCATGAAGGGCTATGTTCTCGAGCGCACGAGCTACCTGAACAGTAAGACCGCCGACTCCGCCATTCCGAACACGCCGACGATCACCGCGACCGCGCCGGTCGGTTTCCCGAGCAACGCCCTGACCTTCAGGGCCGCTCCCTTCGCCGACCCGCAGGGAGCCGGCACCTTCGCGGCGATGCAATGGCGGATCGCGGAGGTCATGCCCGGCTCCAAGGCCGTCGTGCAGAATGGTTCCAGCGTGGTCCTGCTGCCGGATAGCTCCACGTGGCGCTATCTCAAGGGCACGCGGGAGCCGTCCCCGGCCCAGGGGGCGTGGCGTCAGCTCGGCTTCAACGACTCCGGCTGGCTGTCAGGCCGCAGCCCGATCGGTTACGGCGAGACCTTCATCGCGACGAACCTGGCCGACATGCGCGGCAGCTACACGTCGATCTACCTGCGCAAGACCTTCGAGGTGGCGGATCTCGCCGCCTTCGATAGCCTGATCCTCGAAGTGCAATATGATGACGGCATCAACCTGTGGATCAACGGCAAACTGGCCTACCGCGACAACCTCGCGGGCGAGAACCTGCCGTACACCGCCGTCGCCACAACCGCCATCGAGAACCTGAACTTTGTCCAAGTCGATCTCGGCGACCCGCGCACGCGGCTGGTCGAAGGCACGAACGTGATCGCGATCCAGGTCCTGAACTCCTCCAGGACCGACAGCTCCGATTGCTTCATCGACGTGCGCCTCCTCGGCCCGAAGTCCCAGGGCACCGGCACGGCGGGATCGGTGGCACTGCCGACCCCCGGCAAAGGGCCGGGCCAGTACGAGATCGAGGCCGCGTGGGAGAGCGATGAAATCAAGACCTTCACCAGCGACATCAAGATCCCGGCGGCCGCCGTGACGCCCGGGCGGACCTATCGCGTCCGCGGCCGGATGCAGGATAGCACGGGCCGCTGGAGCCACTGGTCCAACCCGGTCCAGTTCATCGCCGGCGAACCCCTGGCGGCGGGCATTCTCTCGGATCTGCGGATTACCGAGGTGATGTACAACCCGCCCGTCTTGGCGAATGGGGCCACCGACAACAACGAATTCGAGTTCATCGAGCTCAAGAATATCGGCGATGAAACGCTCGATCTGTCCGGCGTCTCCTTCGACAAGGGCGTCATATTTAGCTTCGCCGGCAGCAGCATCAAGACTCTCGGTCCCGGCCAGTTCACCCTTGTCGTGAAGAACAAACAGGCTTTCCTGTCGCGCTACGGTTCGGCCCTCTCCAACCTGGTCGCGGGCGAGTACCAAGGCAAACTGGCCAC
>JAMCWO010000369.1 GCA_023481165.1 Planctomycetota bacterium
AAGCTGGCCAAAGGCCACATCAATATTTCCTACGCCTATTGCACCGCCGGGGCCAAGGGCGGGCGCACTACCGGGGTGCTGAAGGTCTCCGATGTCAAGAAGGCCATGAGACTGCTGGAAGATCACAACAAGGAGAGCCGGGACTCGTCCGCGGTACGCCAGTCCAAGGCGACCCTGGCTTAGAGTCTCTGACAGATTCAACGTGAATATGTCATTGCGAGGAGCGCAGCAAAGCCTGCCCCCGCGCAGGCGGGGAAAGCAACCTCAATCCGACGAGTGAGAGATTGCTTCGCTGCGCTCGCAATGACAGGGTGCGTGTCGCGTTTCCGGTTTGTTAGACGCTCCGTACGCCGGATCACACACAACGGCCTCGCAGGCAACGGGTGGCGTCAGTTGCGGGGGCCGGGCAGTTGCCGCAGGGCGGCGGCCCGATCCGGGTAGAAGCGGAAGATCTTGTCGAGATTGGTGATCTTGAAAACCCGCTCCAGTTGCGGGCTCAGCGACGTGATCGCCACTTGGCCGCAGTAGGCTTCCAAGCGGGCCCGCGCCTCCAGCAGCAGCCCCAGAACCTGCGAAGAGAAGAATTTGACGCCCTCGAAATCGAAGACGATGCCCTGGGGCCGGTTGGTTTCGATGTACTGCTTGAGCTGGGCGGAAGCGCTCGTGATTTCCGCGACGTCGCTGATGCACGTGCTCTTGAAGGAAGCCACGGCGGCGTTGCCTTCGGTCGCGATGTTCAAGCCTGCGTTCGTGTCCATGTCACTCAACCTGCCTAATCCTTAGCCACGCGGCATTATCGCACACAGATCGTCCGCCGTCGAGACTTTTGTTCGCAAGTTATTGTGCCAAGGCTGGTCAGGAGGGGGCCATGGGAAGGGGCCGGGGGGTCTGTCACTGCCCGGCGATGGCGCCGTAGTCCATCTTCTTCGTGCGCATGCCGTGCGGGACGCCGTCGGCTCCCAGCCGGAGGTAGCCCTTGGTCTTCATACACTCGGTAATGACGCTCTGCTCGTACCGCCCGCGCCAGGCATCCTGGGTTTCGCCTGGATTCGCGTATCGGGCTCGCTCGGTCAGCGAGCCGCTCGCGGAACCATCCGCCGGCGGAAGGCGGTCATAATGCTGCTCGTTGATTATGTCCGCGGCCTTCTGGCGGGCCTGGTCCTGGCACGCGAGGTAGTCGGCCTGAGCCTCATCGAGGCTTCGGTCGGGATGGTGCCAATAGAACGAAGGACCGGAGCATCCAGCCAGCGCCAGCATCATCATTGTGCAGAGGGCAGCTAAGGCTCTCATTCGGCATTGTCCCCCATAGCGGTGATCGAATCAGTGCGTACCATCCGTGGAATATGAGCCTCCCTATCCCGACTTCGCGGGCAGCTTCGGCTCGGCCGGCTTGGGCTCCGGAGGCTTCGCCTCGGACGGTTTCGTTTCAGGCGGTTTAGCCTCGGGGGGCTTGGTCTCCGGCGTCTTGGTCCCGACGGCCGCTTTGCGTTGCGGCGGTTCCGGCAGGGCCAGGGGCGCCAAGCGCTTCTCCTGGGCCGAGCCGTAGGCGAAGCCGAACTTCGCAGGCAGGGCCCCGGCCTGATTGGCGCTGCCGAGGAGCCTGTCGTGCTCGGCCTGCAGTGCCGCGGCGTCGCCGGCCTCCACGGCCCGCGTGATGCCCGTTTGCGGCCCGCTGAGCAGCTTGCTGAGGCACTGTTGTTCCGTCTCCACCAGTACGGACGCCAGATAACTGCCCGAAAGCTCCCGGAGATTGTTGTCCTTCAGGTTGTGGATATAGCGTTGGAGGGCGTACGAATAGAGCTGACTGAACTGCCGGGCGAGCTGCTGGTTGGCCGCGCCGCCGGAGATGATCTTGGCGGACAACAGCTTCAGAATCCCGGTGTCCACGAGCTCATACTTGACCGTCCAATCGGCGTACCGCTTGATCCGGACATCTGCGATGCGCGTGAGAAGGTCCTGGGCCGGCGAGGCGTCATAACGGCCGGCGAATTGGGCCATCTGGTACAAGACCTCCGGGCTGCTGGTCTCGACGACCTTGCTGCAAGCATCCACGATCGTGCGCGACAGGGCCGCTGCCGCGTTCTGGTCCTGGGCCAGCTTGGCCCACACCGTGGGATTGGTCGCCACCCGGACCGCCCAATATCGGACCATGGAGTTCTCATCCGGGATCATGCGAATGCCCAATTCGATGAGCCGCGGATCGTTCAACTCGCTGGCGAGGATCAGCAGGTTGGCGAAGACTTTGACCCGCCGATCGGGGTCGGTGATCTCGTTGGTGGCATAGTCGAAGCCCTTGCCGATCTCCCGCAGGGTTGCGTCCGAGAACCGCTGGGCGTATTGGGCTTGCGAGATCTGATGACTGACGATGACGGCACGATGCTTGGCCACCTCGGTAAAGTCCGTAGTCCGAACGAGGCGGCCGACGGCATCCGCGACGAACGCATCGATAATCTCCATGTCCTCCGGCGTCAGGACACTCTTTTTGACGACCTCCTCGATCCGGCGGCTGTCCACCTGGGCTCGGGAAATCGTCAGCAACGTCAGGACCAGACCACCGACGAGGATGGCAAAAAACGCGCGTGGTACACTCATTTCGTCATCATCCCTTTCATCGAGCCCGGGTTATTTTATCCAAGTTAACGCTTCGGGCCCATTTTGTCAAGCGAAATTGGCCCTTTCCGGGTGTACAACCGCCCTGGTGCAGGCGTCTTGGCCCGCCTGAAACCACCGCCGGCAGAGGGGACATTCTATTTTTCCCTCTGCCACGGAGAAAAGTAGAATGTCCCCTTTTCCCTATAGGACGTTCCGCGGCCGGATCGATGCAATTTTCCGGCAGGAATCCGCGATGATGCGATCTCCGGCGGCGGCTCTCTGGGATGCGGTCCCGCGGCCGGCCGGCGGACAAAGCGGCAACCGGCCGCTTTTTTTGATTGACGGCAGAGGCTGCTCATCTATGATAAAGGGCTTTGGCAAAGCTCCGCCGCCGGGTTCGAGCAATGCCGGGAAGAGGTCTGGTGGGGATCGTCGCGAGCGACGGGTGACGATTTCACAGCGTTCAGTGAGGTTCAGGAGATGCCACAGAATAAGAGTGTTGTCAACGTCAACTGCGACATGCGGAGTTATCTGTTCACCAGCGAGTCCGTAACGATGGGTCACCCCGACAAGGTGGCGGACCACATCTCGGACGCCGTGCTCGACGCGATGCTCGCGCAGGACCCGTTCAGTCGGGTCGCCTGCGAGACGCTCGTCAAGAGCGACATGGTCGTCATTGCCGGCGAGATCACCTCGAAGGCCAATGTGAATATCGCCGAGGTCGCCCGCAACACGATCAAGGAGATCGGCTACGATGATCCCGAGATGGGCTTCCACTACGACAACTGTGCCGTGCTGGTGGCGGTTTCCCGGCAGAGCCCGGACATCTCCCAGGGCGTCACGGAGGGCCAGGGCCTGCACAAGGAAATGGGCGCGGGCGATCAGGGCCTGATGTTCGGCTACGCCTGCAATGAAACGCCCGAGTTGATGCCGATGCCGATTCACCTGGCCCACAAGCTGACCACCCGGCTCGAGAGGATGCGGCAAACGAAGAAGCTGCCGTGGCTGCGGCCGGACGGCAAGAGCCAGGTGACGGTCGAATACGAGGACGGCAAGCCGACGCGGATTCACACCGTGCTGATCGCGGCCCACCATTCGTGCGGCATCAAGTACCGGGAATTGCGCGAACAAATCATCGAGCAGGTCGTCAAACCGGTCATGCCGGCCCGCCTGCTCGACGAGAGAACGAAGTACCACGTCAACGCCACGGGCTGCTTCGAGCTGGGCGGACCCAAGGCCGATTGCGGCTTGACCGGACGCAAGATCATCGTGGACACCTACGGCGGGTGGGGCCGGCACGGCGGCGGCTGCTTCAGCGGCAAGGACCCGACCAAGGTGGACCGCACCGCCAGCTACATGTGCCGCTACGTCGCCAAGAACGTCGTGGCGGCCCGCCTGGCTGATTGTTGCGAGATCCAGGTTTCCTATGCCATCGGTGTGGCCAAGCCGTTGTCGGTGCTGGTGAACACCCTGGGCACCGCCCAAATCAGCGAGACGAAGATCAGCCGGATCGTGTCCGATCTGTTCCCGCTGACGCCGAAAGGGATGATCGATCACCTGAATCTCCGCCGGCCGATCTTCGCCCAGACCTCCTACGGCGGCCACTTCGGCCGCAACCTGCCGAACTTCACCTGGGAGAAGACCGACATGGTCGACAAGCTGAGAAAGGCCGCCGGCCTCAAGTAACGCGGCACACGACTCCCGGAATCCTCAAGCCCGGCCCTGCCGGGCTTTCTTGTTTGAGCGCGCTCGTGCCCGGGATTGTCCTGTTGTGCGGACTCGGAGAAATCCGTGCGCATAATGGACCATGTCATCCTGAGGCGAAGCTGAAGGATCTGGCCCCCGAATGTGGAGGTCCCTCTCGCCCGCCGCCCAGATCCTTCGCTGCGCTCAGGATGACAAGCGGAGCGCAGGCAGCAATCCACATCCGTGCCACCCACTCGCTGGTACCGGCCGTGCCGGATGCGCTTTCTGCATCGAAACTCATGGCGCCCCCGGCGGTCGTCCGAGCTTCGCCCGCAACTGGAGTTTCGGCTCGGAGGAGCCGAGAAAGAGGTTCTCCGGGAAGGTGCGGTACGAGAGGATCTCTTTGTAGATGGGCGTGCCCTCGTAGGCGTTCAGACCCAGGCCGGCCAGGTATTGCAGCCGCAGGTTGCGATCCGTGTTGATCTCGGCCGTGCGGAGCCAGTCTTGGAGATCGGCTGCCTGGCCCGCGTAGGTCGAGAGCAACTCCAGTGCCGAGGCGAACTTCACCTCGGCGAGTGACTGCACGACCGCCAGATGGTCGCGGCGCTCGAGCCGCTGCGTGAGCGCGTCGACATCGATTCTCACCGGCTCGGCGTGGCCGAGCAGGACGACATCGTAGCCCTCGCCGTTGATGTCGTTGCTCCAGATCGTGCCGTCGGGAAAAGCGCCAAAGAAGGTCGCCATCTCGCTTTTGACCACCGCCGGGCTGCTCTCGTACAGGGGCACCCATTGCGTGACGACCCCGCCGGGATTCAGATGCCGCTGGCACAGCTCGAAGTACTCCCGCGTGTACAGGGCCGCCGAGCCGCGCACCCACGGATGGATCGGGTCGGAGGTGATCACGTCGAACTTCTCACGGGTCGTGAGGAGGTAATGCCGGGCGTCGTCGTACACGACCTCGACGCGCGGATCGTGCAGCACCTGGTAGTTCTCCTTCCCGAAGAAGCCCGCTGCGATTCGGGGGATCAGCGGTTCGATCTCGCACAAGATGATGCGCTCGACCTCGGGGTACAGCACGAACGTCCCCGCGGTGACGCCCGCGCCGCAGCCGACCACGAGAATCGAGCGGGGCTGGGGATGCAACAGGGCCGAGAGGTGTCCCAGCATCCGCTGCAGCCGCATGTCGGCCGGCTCGGTCGAGGCTTCCACCTTGCCGCAGACGTGGAAGCTGAGGATCTCGCCGTCGAGGAGAGTTACCGCGACCGTGGAGTTCATCCCTTCGCCGGTGTAGATCGCCTCGGCTACCTGGGTCCGGGAGGGCAGATAGCGGCCATAGGCGATCAATCCCGCCGGAATTGTCGGCACGCTCCAAACTAGCGGCACCGCCAGCACGGCGACGCCGAAAGAAGCGAAGAAGGTCAGAAGGTAGGAGGGTAAGAGCTTCCTTCGCACCTCCCGGCCTTCGTACGTTCCTGACTGCTCTTCGGCACAGATGCGCTCGCCCGCCTGTGCCCAAATGGTCGCCACGAAAAGCAGTAATACGCTGACAGCCGCCGCACCAATCATCACGCGCTGACTGCCCCGCGTGCCGAGCCAGGGGATCAATATCATGCTGAAGGCCAGCGAGCCGACAATCGCGCCGACCGTGTTGGCCGCATACACACCTCCGACGATCCGGCCGGGCTCGCGTCCCGGCGACACCGCCGAGGCCAGCGCCAGTGGGAAACTCGCGCCCCACAGGATCGCCCCCGGCAGCACCGCCCACACGCAGCGCATCAAATCGAGTTGGAAGCCGATCCAGGGATTTCGAGACAGGGACGGATCGATCGGCCAGTAGGGCAGGGAGTCGGCGAGAGCATACGCCGCCCAGGCGATCGCTCCCATCAGGAGCAACTGGCAGATGCCCAGGGCCAGGCGGGGACGCAGACTGTGGCGGGAGATCACCGACCCGATACTGCTGCCGATGCCCAACCCCACCAGAAAGACCGCGAGAATAATGGAGAACGTGTAGACGGTTCCGCCGAGCAGCAGGGACAGATTCCGCGTCCAGACGACCTCCGCCCCTAGCGCGGTCAACCCGGACAAGGCGATGACCACATAGACGATCCAGGTCCCCGGCGTTTGAGAGTCTCGTAGGGTGGGCTGGGCCCACCATTTCTCTTGTGTTCCCTGGTCAGGTTGGTGGGCCCAGCCCACCCTACGAGTTGGTTGGTGGGCAGCCTGGTCGGCCAGAAGCAGGGCGGTTACGGCCACGGTGAAATTGAGAGCCGCCGCGACGTAGGTGGCAATGGCGCCGTCGTGGACTCTCAGCAGGTAGAAACCCGCCAGGAGGCACCCGAAGACCGCCCCGGCGATATTACTGCCGTAGAAGAATCCCAGCCAGGAGACGCCCTGAGGTGTGGCCTCGACCCAGCGAGCGATCGCCGGCAGGGTCGCGCCCATCAGCAGGGTGGGGGGCAGCAGGCAGATCGCACAGACCGCCCCGCGCAGCAGGATACTCGCCAAGCCCGGCCTGACATGAGCGGCGTAGAGCTGATCGACATAGGGCATTCCGAGGAGCAACGCCAGCCCGGCAATGCCGATCCCCAGCTCAATCAAAGCGTAAACGCGCAAGGGGTGCCGCCGCACGGAGACCACCCGGGGAAGGAGGAGGCTGCCCAGGCACATGCCGCCCATGAAAGTGCCCAGCAGCACGCCCAGAGATACGGCGGATGACCCAATCACCAGTTGCAGCGACTGGAGCCAGACGACCTCATAAATCAGGGCCGAGCACCCGCTGCCCATGAACAGGAGCGTCAGCAGCGGCAGGAACCGTTGCGCGGCGGCTGGCGACTGCGATGGGCTCAGGCTCTGCATACTCACACTCGTATAGTGGCCTCCGTACCGCCGCCGGTTACGGATTTCCGTCCGGATTCAACGGGCATCAGCCGATTCGATGTACTCGAACAGGATGACGTCGTAATGGTCGAGCTTGGGCACGATGACCGAAAGTCTGTCCTTATCCCGCGAAAAGTCCAGAGGCATGCCCGATGGAAGAAGACGCACGGTTTTGACCTCCTTTTGCGGCTTCAGGTCGATCGCGATGTCTCGGATGGGGACAGGCCGGTGCAGGGCTTTGCCTTGCTGGCCGGAATGGTTGAACAGGGCGACCCACTCGAACTTGCCGTCTTTATCCGCGCGATGGGTCACTTCCAGGAGCGGCGAAGTGGTGACGCGCAGCCGCCGGTCGAGGCCGAGAAGCGAGTCGATCGTGCCCATGACCAGACTCGCGTGTCCCTGATGGCACTGCTGCTCGTAGTGGCTGCCGATGTCCCAGGGGAAGCAGGCGACGGCCCCTTGCCCGTGCATTTTCGCGAATAGAGCGGGATGATCCGAAATGCGGCGGTAGTAGCACTTCTCCGGTGGGCCGAACATGTCCGCCGGAATCAGCCGCAGGAAGCCCGCGACGCCCTCGTCCAGTTCATAGACGTGAAACGGTCCTTGCAGGAAGACCAGGTCCAGTTGCGCCAGGTCGGCCCGGCCAAGCCACCGGCGGTCTCCTGCGCGAATACGGATGTAGGAACCCTTCTCTGCCGGGCGGGTTTGTTTGAATGTGGCCCCCTCCAGGCAGGTGAGATGCTCTGGGACCTTGCCCGTCAACAGCAGCCTGCCGCCGCCGGTTACGTACGCATCCAGCGCAGCGCAGTCCTTCTCGCCCAATCCACCTGCATCAGGGACGATGACCAGCGGAACCGTCTTGAGCGACGATGGATCGAGGGTAGTCAGCTCAAACGCGACCTGATTCTCGCCGAGGATCTGCATCAGGCCATCATATTCCCGGCCGCCGCGGTGAACGAGCCCGACGTCGCCCGCGGGCCGGGTCGGCTTGAGCCAGCGCTCGTTAGCCGCGTGGAACCGGTACAACTGCTTCGTCAGATCGAGGCCCGTGCGGTCCTCCTGGCTTCCCAGCGGGCCGATGCAGTAGAAGTCCACCCATGCCCCGTTGACCAGGTGCTGCCAGATCCGCCGGACCGTCAGATAAGGCGACACCGCGGCGTGGCGGTAGGGGATGTCGATGAAGTACACGGCACAATTGGCCAGTTGCCGCTCGCCGGCGGTCAGTAGGGTCGCTTTGGCATTGTCTGTGTCGCGGTAAGTCCCTTCGCTCAGGGGCGTGTTCGACTCCTTGCGGATGATGTCCACGCCGGTGGGGGTGTAGGTGCAGATCGCCAGATCCGGCCGCTTGGCCTTGAGGAACGCGTTGACCCGATTGAACTGCCGGTCGCTCATCATGCGCGTGAATTCAAGATACTTCCGGTAGACGGGACTCTTGTCGTCCTGCGTCTTCGGCAACTCCATCCCCGCGAACTCGCGGAACTTGTCCTTGCACGCTTGGCACTGGCAGATGCCGTGGTAATTGCCGCTGTAGTCGGATCGCTGATAACCGATCATGTTGAAGAACACGCCGTCGAGCGGGTAGCGGTCGGCCGCCTCGCCGAGAATCTCGAACATGTACTCCTGCTGATACCCGCCGCTGACGCACGTGTGCACCTGCCCATTGTAGTTGACATTCCGCCCCTTCTCGCTCACGTAGAGCCATTCGGGCTTCTCGGCGGCGAACTTCTCATTGATCTTGCTGAAGTCGAACCGCCCGATGACGCGAATGCCTTCTTTATGCAGCCGCTCCAGCACCGTGCCGACAAGGTCACCCTTCATGAATGGATTGCGATAATGGTATTGAAGGTCCGTCGGATAGTTGGCCACGATGCCCCCTACGTTGAAGAGAACGACGGTGGCGCGGAACTCCTTGATCTCCTGCACATATCGCTCGACATCCATCGCCGCGTCGATCTCACGCAGATTCGTCTGCACCATCCGCTGCGGCTGAAGCCACCACCGGTCCACCTCTTGACCCGTGACAAGACTTGGATACACAAACGCCAGACATGCCAGAACCGTCAACGACACAACGGCAGTCGTGTGCATGCTCTTCATTTCTCGGCTCCCCGCTGATGGCATTCCCTGCAAAGCAGTTGACAATTCTCAACTGAGTATATCCCGGTTGCATCCTTCCTATGAAGTTCCACACCCTTGAGGGAACTGAATTCCCTGCCGCATCCTTGGCACGTCCTTGCTCCCGAGTCCCACAGTGCCTGTTTCACCGGTCGCTTCTCCCGAATCTCATCCTGCAACAATCTTGCATACACCCAGCGGTTGAGTTTGAAACGCATCTGAGCGTCGTCTTTCGCCGCGAGTTCGATAACGAGTCGTGCGTGCTCCAGAATCCTGTCGCCGATGCGTTTGATCTTCTCCTCTCGCCTCTCTCCGCCGTCTCCTTCTGAGACAATCCTTGGTGCCGTCTCTGACCGTTCTGTGGGTCCTCCTGTTCCTCTCCGGAGATTCGCCCGTATCTCTTCAGGGAACTCATCCCTGTAACGCCCTCTCTCGCTGGTGATCTGGCTACGGTAATACCCCCAATGCGATTCCTTCCATGCGCTTCTAGGAAAGTGTTTCAGTACGACTTCGGTCACTGTCTGATAGTCGACCGAACCGTTCGTCTGTCGGATGAGGTCAAAGACTGTGTCCTTGATGGTACGGTGAGCTTTTGCCTCCATTCCCATCTCCTATGGTTACTCTGCCAGCAACTTCTGCACGAACGATTTCAGTTGTGGCAGATTGCTGTGGCAGGTATCCCAGACCACCTTGAGGTTCACACCGAAGTACTGGTGAATCAGGACATTTCTCATCGCCGTCATTCTGCGCCAGGGGATGTCAGGGTGCGCCTCGATGAAAGGAGTTGACAGGTTCCTCGCGGCCTCACCGATGATTTCCAACTCTCGGACAACACTGTCGATCATCATGTCATTCTGAGAGAAGGCCTCGTAGTCGGTGCCGGTAAGATAGCGTTCGATCTTCTCGATCGCTTCGAGCATGTGGCGGAGGTACACCAAGTCATGCTTCATAGATGGGTTCCGCCTGCTTCAGCACATCGTCGCGGAAATACTTGCTGAGGGCCTGCGGTGTGAGCAGGTCCACAGGTTTGCCGAGTGCCTCCGAGAACTGCTCCTGGATCTCGATGAACTCGAATAAGCCGATGGTTGCATCCGGGGCAAAGTCGATCAGCACGTCCACGTCGCTGTCGTCCCTGGCCGTGCCGTGAAGGTGGGAGCCGAACAAGGCGACAGACCGAATACTCGTGCAATAGGGACTACTCTGGATGGCGCTGAGCAGCCTGGTTTTCAGTTCTTGTTTTCCCATAATTCCAGTATACGGCCTTCCATTTATCTCGTCAATTCCCTGTGGTGATTAGGAGCCGGTCCGCGTGTTCGCCAATTGTACTGGTGAGTTGTTCGACGCAGCCCTATGCGGCTTCGGAGGGGCGGACGTCGATTTCGAGTTGCTTGCCCAGGCGGAGGATGGTGACTTTTACCGGCTTGCCGGCCGGCCATTCGGTGAGGAAGCGGTAGATATCGTCCATGGTTGCCACGTCGCGATCGCCGATCCGGATCAACAGGTCTCCGGTCTGCAATCCTGCTTGGTGCGCCGGTCCGCCTTGTGTCACCTC
This sequence comes from Planctomycetota bacterium, assembly GCA_023481165.1. Taxonomy (GTDB): domain Bacteria; phylum Planctomycetota; class Phycisphaerae; order Sedimentisphaerales; family Anaerobacaceae; genus PLanc-01. The sequence goes on from JAMCWO010000369.1 coordinate 10,823, forward strand.
GAGAATGACCACTGTATGCTCGGTGGACAGATTCAGGGTTCGTACCGTGCGACGATTCAGTTGGCGAGGGGCACCTGCGATACCCAGAAAGCTGCGGGTCACTCGGCCTTGCGTCATGAGCTTGGACAAGACCCAGCTTGCGGTGTTCGACGGGATCGAGAACCCAATGCCCTGGGCGGCGGCGATGATCGCGGTATTGATCCCGACCACTTGGCCACGGGTGTTGACGAGCGGACCGCCGGAGTTGCCGGGATTGAGCGGGGCGGTGTGCTGGATGATGTTCTCGATCAATCTGCCGCTGATACTCCGGATTGCACGACCCAGGGAACTGACCACGCCCGTTGAGACGGTGGACTCCAAGCCGAGAGGATTGCCGACGGCGATTACCAGTTGGCCCACCTGGAGGGCGTTCGAGTCTCCGATCTCCAGGTAGGGCAGACCTGCGGCGAGGACCTTCAGCACGGCCAAATCTGTGGGCGGATCCTCGCCAACGGTCTCGGCGGACCGCACGGACCCATCCGTGAAATGCACGGCCACCTCCCGGGCATTGTGGACGACGTGGCTGTTGGTCAGGATGTATCCGTCGGGAGCGATCACAGCCCCGGAACCGCTGCCCTGCTGCTCGAAGGACCGCCCGCTGTCGCGAAAGGTCAGTCGGCTGGCGATGGCGACCACCGCCGGAGCGACAGACTCTACGACGTGGACGACGGCGTTGGACCAGGACTCCAGGACCTCGACCTTGGAGGCTGCCTCATCGTGGACCTTGCAGCGGGTCGAAGGTTCCTCCCTCGGTTGTTTGTTGCTATTCTCAGCCTCTTCCATGAGCGCCCTCCCAAGAGGATTGATGAAGGACTATTGATAATTGATTATTGGAGGCGGACTTTGCGCTCCTTTCAATCATCCTTCATCAATCATCAATAATCAATTCCTCATCAGCCTTCATTCAGCATCTTCTTGCTGCGCAAGATATGGTGGTAGTGTTGGGCGAAGCGGTGGGCCTCATCCCGAACGTACTGCAACAGCTTGCGGACGGGGGAGTGGGCCCCGAGCTTCAAGGGCTGCGTGCTGCCCTGGAGGTAAATGTCTTCCTCCCGCTTGGCGATGGAGGCCATCTTCGTGTGCGGCATCTCCACCGGCTCGCCCGAAGCCACGGCGTCGACAATCATTCCCTTGAGCGCGGCCTCGGCGGCGTGCAGATGGCCCAAGCCGCCGTCGATGAGGATCAGGTCGGGCCAGAGCTCTTCGCCCCGCAGGGCGTACTTATAGCGTCGCCGGACGACCTCGGCGATCATCGCGTAATCGTCGATACCTTTGACGGTCTTGATCTTGAAGCGCCGGTAGCCGTTCTTGAAGGGCCGGCCGTCGATGAACTTGACCAGGGAGCCCACCGCCTCCGCGCCGCTGATATTGGCAATGTCGATCCCCTCGATAATGCGGACCTGATTGGGCAGTTGGAGGATATCGCGCAGCTTGACCAGCGCCTCGGTCGGGTCGGAGGCGAACGCCTCCGGCTGGACGTGCTCGTTCACCGAGCCGCGCGAATCCAGGCTCTCGATCAGGCGGATGCGGTCGCGGAGCATTCCGGCCTCTTCGTACCGCAGGCTCTTCGCGGCCTCGTCCATCTGCTGCTGCAGCTCGCGCAGGATCGTTGAGCGTTTCGACCGCAGGAAGCGGACGAAATCCTTGATGATCTTGTGGTACTGGTCCTTCTCGATCCGGGCGCCGCAGGGGGCGGTGCACTGGTGGATATTGTGCAGCAGGCAGGGCCGGAAGAACCGGCGATTCGGGTCATCCTTGCGAATGTCCAGATTGCAGGTGCGGAACTTGAAGATCTTCTGCAATTCCACCAGCACGCCCCGCAGATCGCTGACGTTCGTAAAGGGGCCGAAAAGGAGCGTTCCCCTCTCGTGGGGCTTACGGGTGATGTAGACGCCCGGGAAATCCTCGCGGATCGTGATTTCCAGGTACGGGAAGGTCTTGTCGTCCATCAGGTCCATGTTGTAGAGCGGACGGACGTCCTTGATCAGCCGGGCCTCCTTGAGCATCGCATCGACTTCGCTCTCGGCCTCCAGGTAATCGACATGATCGACCTTGTTGACCATCTCGACGATGTGCGGCCCGCGCGAGGCCTCCAAGTTGCTGCTCGGCTGGAAATAGCTCGATACCCGCGAGCGGAGGTTCTTCGCCTTGCCGATGTAGAGGACGATATCATCGGTGTCCTTCATGAAGTACAGGCCGGGACCGGTCGGGAACTCCTTGATCCGCTCCCGGATCTTCTCCAATCGGTTGTTGTCGTTGCTGCTCATTACCTGACTTTCGTGCCTGCGTCCGGAGAACACTTCGTCGCGGCTGGAATCGGCCATCCGAAAACTGCCGTCGCCAAAGAACAGGAATATAATATCGTCCGGATCGCCTGCACTCATTCCAATTGCGGATCGAATCCATTCGTATACCCCATCATCCGCAAGTGCTACTACGCCGAAGTCCGCAAAAAGGGTCGAATTCCAGCCCACCAATTCGCTTCCTCCACTGGGCAGCGACCCGTCGTCAACGCCGCGCCGAGACGAGATCGAATTGCGTTCGTCGCTTTGCGGGTACCGACGGGGAGCTTGGCCGCTCAGGCGTAAGATTAGTCTGTGGCACGGGGACCCATCTCACTGCGAGAGTAGCGAGGCGATCTCTCATGCGGGGCATTGAGGTTGCTTCGTGGCCGCGTTCCTCGCAAAGAGAGGAGTACGACTTGCCAGACAGCCTCATGCTGATCCTGAGACGATTGCCCGATGGTCTTGCCCTTGCCGGTACGTGTGGTAAACTGCTCATGCTGGCTCGGAGGATAGGGCAACGCTGGCGAGCGACCTGAGCGCCGAAGCCGGTGGTATACGACGGGGAGAGCCTGGCCCCGCGCCGGGCCTCCCTTTCTCCCCGTTGGTATCCGCAATGCGATAAACGCAATCCTCTTCCTGTGTTACATCTATGGTTGCTCGCCAGATCATCCATGTGGATATGGACGCCTTTTATGCGTCCGTGGAGCAACGGGACCGACCGGAACTGAAGGGCAAGGCGGTCATCGTCGGGGGCGATGCGAAGAGCCGGGGCGTGGTCTCCGCCGCCTCGTACGAGGCCCGCAAGTTCGGCGTGCACAGCGCCATGCCGATGGCTCAGGCGGTTCGTCTATGCCCCCAGGGTATCGTTCTGCCCGTTCGCATGGGCCGGTATGCCGAGGTTTCGCATGTCATCCAGTCCATCGTTGAGCAGTACACACCTTTGGTGGAGCCGATCTCGCTCGATGAAGCGTTTCTTGACGTGACTGCTAGCACAAACCTGTTCGGACCCGCCGAGCAGATCGGCCGCCGGATCAAAGAGCAAATTCGGGAGCAGACCCAACTGACCGCCTCCGTCGGCGTGGCCCCGAACAAGTTTCTTGCCAAGCTGGCCTCGGACCTGAAAAAGCCCGATGGTTTTGTCGTCGTCACCGAGCAGAGCAAGCAGGAGATCCTCGATCCGCTCCCCGTCGGCAAGATTTGGGGTGTGGGCAAGGTCACGGAGGCAACGCTGCAATCCTACGGTATCCGCACCATTGCCCAGCTTCGCGCCAGCACGTGCGAGGAACTCCAGTCCATCGTGGGCAACGCCGCGGAGGAACTGCTGCGGCTCGCTCGTGGTGAGGACGACCGGCCGGTCGAGCCGGACCGGGAGCGCAAGAGCCTCTCCAGTGAGCAGACCTTCGCGACGGATATCCGCGATGAGTCAATCCTGATGAGTGTTCTCTTGGAGGAGGTCGAGGAGGTCGCCGAACGCCTGCGTCGCCATCAGATCAAGGCGAGGACGATCACGCTCAAGCTGCGTTACGGCGACTTCCGCACAGTGACGCGCAGCGAGACCCTGCGTGAAGCGACAAACCTGACGAAGCCCCTGTGGGAGACTGCCGGGCAGGTGTTTCGCAAATGGCAAGCTCGCTCGGGTGGGGCCCTGCGTCTGCTCGGCTTCGGCGCCTCCGGTCTGGAGCCGGAGCACGCCGGACAGCAACTACTCTTCCGTGACCCCGACCAGGAGAAGCTCAAGCGACTCGACCAAATCGTAGACAAAATCCGCGACCGCTACGGCCGACGCGCTGTCCACCGGGGCGGATCGACGCCAGAGAATCCCGGCACGATCACCTGAATTCATTTCTCCGGTTTCTTTGTCTTGACCTTCCATCGCACATTCAACAGAGTATCCGCATCGAAGTAGAACTACAGGAGCAGAATGCATGAAACTTGGCATCGTCATCACTCAGATCAATCCGGAAAGCGTCTTCAACGCACTGCGGCTGGCGCTCTACAGCCTGCAGCAAGGCGACGAGGTACGCATCTTCTTATCGGGTCAGGGCGTGGAAATCGACCGGATCGCAGACCCGAAATTCGATGTAAAAGGCCAGGCCCGGAAGGTTCTGAATGCGGGGGGTCGATTCCTGGCCTGCGGGACTTGTCTGAAGCTACGCCAGTCCGAGGGATCGGAGATCTGTCCGCTCTCGACCCTCAAAGATCTGCACGAGATCGTGCGCGATTCGGACAAGGTGCTGACCTTCTGATCGCTGGGAGTCTCGATGAAGCTCCGTGAAAGCGGCATGCCCGAAGAGGAATATTGGGAGAGTTTGTTCGACGCTGAGTTGATCCTCGACCGATTGGGCATCGACGCGACGGTGCGCGATGTGGCCGAGTTGGGCTGCGGGTACGGTACCTTCACCTTGCCGGTGGCCGGGCGCATCCGCGGCGTGATCGAGGCATACGACATCGAGCCGGCCATGGTGGAGCGGACGATCCGGCGGGCGCGGGAGGCCGGGCTGGACAACGTACGGGCCGAGGTACGCGATGTGCTGGCCGAAGGCTTCGGGAGCGAACCGCGAACCAAGGACGCCTGCCTGCTTTTCAATATTCTGCACGGCGAGGAGCCCGAGCGCCTGCTCGCCCATGCGGCGCGCGCCGTCCACCCGGGCGGTCGCGTGCTGGTGATTCACTGGCGCTATGATCCGACTACGCCTCGTGGCCCGAGCCTGGAGATCCGCCCCCGGCCCGAGCAGATTATCGAATGGGCGCGAAGGACCAACATGTTACGGTTTGTCGCACCGGTGGTGGACCTGCCGCCGTGGCACTATGGACTTCGGTTCACCGGGCTTCAGGCGAACGACAGGCCCTGATCCTTTGCCACACTGCGGATGTAGGCGGCGGCCTGGTCATAGTCTTCGGCCTTCGACAGGTGCTCCAGCATCAGGGGGACGCCGGGGTACTTGCTCAGTTCCTTCAGGAACGTGGTATAGTCGAGGCCGCCGGTGCCGGCACGGACTTCGTCGAGATGCGTTGTCAACTTTTCTTGCAGGAGGATGTCCTTGGCGTGGCAGCTCTTGATGTAGGGGCCGAGCTTCTCAAAGCACTCGCGGATCAGGGCGCCGCTGCCGTAGTAACGCTGGGGGCTGCAGACGAGGTTTACCGGGTCCATGTGCACGCCGAACTGCTTGCGGTCGATGGCCTGGAACAGACGCAGGTAGGAGTCGGGCGAGTCCGGGTAGGCCCAGGGCATCGTCTCCAGGGCGAAGAAGGTTCGCGTCGGCTTGACGGCGTCAATGATTGAGCGGGTGGTCTCGACGATCATGTCGAAGGTTTCCTGGGTGAAGTTCCTGGGGGAGGGGCCGTCCCACAGATCGCCGCGGGAGCCGGAGATGTTGACGCAGCAGCGGGCACCGATGCGATCCGCCAGGGTCAGTTGCTGGCGGCACTTCTCCAGAGCGGCCTTGCGCTCCGCTTCCTTGGGGCTGATCGGATTGCTCCAGGCCCCGGTCTCGGCGATGATGATGCCGGCCTTTTTCGCGGCGTCCTCGTAGGCCTTAACTTCGGCGTCGCTCGCTTTGACGCCGACGGGACAGTACGCCGCGGAATAGCCGAGCTTCTTGAGGGCCGCGACCCAGCCCTCGGGGTCCCTGTACTTTTCGAAGACCGGGCCGCCCAGGTGGATCGGAGCGGGCGATTTCGGATTGCGGATTGCGGATTGCGGATTGGTGGCGCGGGCCTTGGTCCATCCGCCGGAAATGGCCGCTGCAGCAACGAAAGATCTCTTCAAGAGGCTCCGCCGGGACGTGGGATTGCTGCTCATCGTTCTTACCTCCTTCAGACCAGCCAATGTCTCCTGTCTTCAACGTCGGGACCCACTCTAACTCAGAGATGATCGTCGTGCAAGGGCGACGACAGGGGATCTTGGCTTGAAGAGGACCGCCGCGGCTAATCCGCAATCCGCAATTCGGGCGTCCCGCCGGGCTCACTGCCACGCATGGAACGCAACGCCCTCGAACGTGTAGACGTTCGAGTATCGGTTGATGAGCTTGTCCCTTTCGGCCGGATCGATGGTATAGAAATGCGTGTTGTCGGACGTCTTGTAGAAGCGGTAGACCGGGCTGGCTCCGGTGGGCGCGCTGTCCGGCGCGTAGGCATAGAACGCCACGCCCTCATAGGTCCACACGTTGGAGTACTGGTTGATGAGCTTGTTCTTCTCTGCTTCCTGGATCGTGTAGAAATGGGCGCTGCCCGACCAGAACCGGTAGACCGGCACGAGGGCCGGGTCATACGGTGTGCTCCACGCATAGAACCTGGGGCCTTCGAACGTCCAGACGTCGGAATAGTTGGCGATCAGCTTGTCTTTCTCGCCTTCCGTGATCGTGTAGAAATGCCGGCCGGTCGCCGGGGAGTAAAACCGATAGACGCTGCTGGTCACCACGTCAAAAGGCTGCAACAGCGTGACGTTCTTGCTCACATCGAAGGGAATCCCATCCGGGTTCGTGATCGAGTAGAAGCTCTCGAACGCCAGCTCCGTGTCGTAGTGGCCTTCCTTCAGGCCGAAGGGGCTGGACTCGGTGTCATTGATCCCGTACACCTCCGAGATGATGTACTCACCGCTGTTCTCATCCTGCACGGTGAGATAAACGTCGCCGACGTTCGGATCGACGACGGGGTCCCACTCGAACGGTACCGGCGAGGCGACCGAGCCATCATGCGGCGGCCACAGAAGGTGCGGGATCTGAGTCGGGGCAGGGAGCGCCTGGTCCGTGCCGGGGATGGCGTACCAGACGGTCGTGGGCTCCTGGGACCCATCGGTGTAGTGGAGGACGATGGTGTAGTCGCCGTCGCCGTAATTATGGAGGGTGGCCGGGTTCTCGAAGTAGCCCCAGTATTCCCAGACGTGGACATCGCCATCGACCCAGTGATACGTATCGACTTCCGCGGAAGTCGTCTGCTCGTCGGCCGGGATCACGCCGTACTGACCCAGGGCGGCCATGAAGTCCACGTAGCTCACGCTCGCGTCCGTATCGACCTCGAGCATGAAATAGGCGAGGCCCGTGCTCAGGTTGGGGTCATCGCAGATCTGGCCTTGGACGATCCGGCCGCTGAACAGATGATCGGAGACGACCGCCCGACCGGGGCTCGACAAGCCCAGGGTGAGCCACAGGGACAATACGATCACCGGCCATGAGAACATCGGTTTCATTGCAGTACCTACCCCACATCTTTCACAAGTACCTTCACCATTATAAGGCATTGTGGCAGGAGGAGGTAACGGATGCAATGACAATGTGCCCTAAGACCGCTATTTGAAGGCATAGAACGCCACACCCTCGGAGGTGTAGGCGCCGGGGTTCTCCTTGAGCAGCCGATCCCGCTCGGCGGGGTCGATCGTGTAGAAGTGGGCGTTGTCCCCCGGCTGGTAGAACCGAAAGACCGGCTGGCTCGTCAGCGGTTGGGCGCCTTCGGGATAGGCGTAAAATGCCACCCCTTCGAACTGCCAGATCTTTCCGTATTTCGCCACGAGCAGGTCCTTCTCGGCGTTGTCGATCGTGTAGAAATGGTCCTGGGCCTTGGCCGACCAGAACCGGTAGACCGGAGCTAGGCCGGGGGTATTCGCCGTGGCAGCCGCCTGGAAGGCCGGCCCTTCGTAGGTCCAGGTCTTGGAATACTCCTTGAGGAGCTTGTCCCGCTCGGCGGGATTGATCGTGTAAAAGTGCCGCCGCAGGACCGGGGACCAGAAACGATCCACGTTGCTGAGAGAGGGCACCGTCAGGCCCCCGGTCTCAACGGCGAAATTGTCCAGGTAGGCGTCGCCGGAGCGGATGGTCTGGCGGTCCGAGCCGCCGCCCAGGTAGAGCCAGAGCTTCTGGCCGGCCCAGGAGCCGCGCAACAGGCCGGGGACCATGCGCCAGGCGTGGTCGGCCCCATAGCCGGTCGTGCTGAAATAGAGCTTGTCTAGGCGCGCATCGTAAGAGACGTAGAGCACGCCGTCGTCGTCCGTTCGATTGGCCGCGTCAGTCTGGGTTCCATCGCGGTCGACGGCCTCGTAGGCGAGGTACCGGTAGGAGTTGCTGGAGCCCGGTCCGAACTCCACGTGGCCGGCCCTCAGGTCGTCGATATTGGGCGCCAGTCCGATGGTAAGCCACCCCGTGAATTCTGCACGCAGGCTCCAGCGAAACCCCACTTGGAAGGAGAAGTCATTCGTCGGATCGATGCGCCAGCCGTTGCTGACGTAGTACGCGGGGGTCCTTTGGGCTCCGGCCGTCGCGCGCAGCTCCAGGCGGCCGTTGGCCTCATCGAGCCAGCAACTGGCCGGATCGTTGCCGTACTGTTTCCAGAGACTCCCCAGTTTGTTGTCGTCGAAATCATCGCCGATCTTCGGCGCCGCGGCCTGGCCCGTCAGGGCCACGCTGTAATAGAGGCCGGCGGCCAGGGCCGTATAATTCCTGTCCGCCGGCGGTTTGGCCTGCCCCCAATTCGGGTGGCCGGAACTGTCCGTTCCAGCGCCCCAACCGACAAGGGATCCATCCTTCTTCAGAGCCAGGCAATGCAGGTAGCCCGCCACGACGGCGGTGTAGTCATTGCCCGTGGGAACTCTGGCCAGGCCGACGTTGTCGGCCTCGAAACCCCACCACACCAGCGAGCCATCGCTGCGCAGGGCCACGCAGAAGGTCCCCCCGGCGCCAATCGCCGTGAAGGGGCCGTGGGTGGGCGTATCTTGGATCGCCGCCCAATGGCCCCAGGAAGCCAGGGAGCCGTCGGACCGCAGGGCCACCCCATGCGCGTCGCCCGCGACCACCGCCGTGAACCCGGTGCCCTTCGGCACGGTGGAAACCTGGCCCCACCGATCGCTGCCCCACGCAACGAGGGAGCCGTTGGTCCGCAGCGCCACGGCGAAGCCTTCACCGCCCTCGACGGCGATAAAGTCCTTGCCCGCCGGCGCCCGCGAGACCTGGCCGTCGGAATTTCCCCCCCAGACGGCCAGGGACCCGTCGATACGAATCGCCAGGCTGAAATCGGCCCCGGCCGCAACCGCCCGGTACTTCCCGGCCGGCACGTTGCACTGGCCGCTATCATTCTGTCCCCAAGCCACGATGGTGCCATCGGCCCGCAGTGCCAGGCCGTGCGCATCTCCGGCGGCCACGGCGATATAGGTGTCTCCGCTCGGTAGACGAGTGACCTGGCCATCCGAGTCCGAGCCCCACGCCCGCAACTGGCCGGCCGTCGCCGATCCCGCCGCCCAGAGGCCAACGAGCACCGCGACGAGCAGTACGTGATAGATTGTCCTTCGCCTCATGATCGATCCCCTTAGTACGGGCGAATGATCATTCGCCCCTACAGTCCCTGCGTGTTTCCCCTATCCCCCAACTTGGCGACGTAACCACCTCCTGGGTCGCGCGGACCATTTGACACAGTTGAGGCCGCCATCCAACCCTTGCGCAGCCTTCCGGCCGACCTCACCATACATAATGAAGCCGTACCCACTGCTAATTGTGCCCGTTGCGCCGCTTTTGTAACGCCCAAACAGGTCCTTTCAGTGCTCGGGCCGCCACAAACCGGCAAATTCCTCACACGTACACGGCCTCCGCACCCGTAGTTATTCTGTAATAAGCCTTTGGGCACTTGAAGTCTCAGTGAACCGACTGAATGAACAGGATCAAGTCAGGCGTGGGAAAGGATGAATCATGGGACTGTTAGGATGGGCTTTGATATTCCTGGTCGTTGCTATCATTGCTGCTGCCTTTGGCTTCGGTGGCATAGCCTCGGCGTCAGCGGGCATAGCCAAAGTACTGTTCTTCATCTTCCTCGTGGTCTTCATTGTCCTATTGATATCGGCTCTCCTGGGGGGTGGTGGCGTAGCGGCGTGAAGGGGCTGCCCACCACGCACGCACAGGGGGACGGCAAAACGCTACACGCGTGGCAGACGTATACGTGTTCGAGACCGAAGGACAGATCGCAGGGTTTATGATGTTCAGCCCTGCGCGCGGGTCCATACGAGGCTTATTCGTGGCTCTGCCCTTCCGAAATCAGGCTTCACCGTCCGCTATTGCGTCCAATCTGGCAACGGGCCTTGTGGAACCCGAATCAGCTTCCTTAATCGCCCGCGCCATACGGCTTCATCAATTCGGCGTTGTCCACCCACATGAGGAAGAACGGCGTGGCATTGGGCTCGCGCTTCTGGACGCAGATCAAGAACGGCCGATCAAAGTGCAGACGCCGCTGCGGCTTTGGTGCCGCCTTCTTCGTTATCGCTGCGCGGCCTTCAGATTCCAGGACCACGCCCGTTCGACTCAGAGTGAAGTCAATCTTCTGCAGGGCTTCAAAGAAGAAGTAATCAGTCTATTTCTGGTTGCCGAGGAATTTGCCCAATAGTTCGCCGAAGTGATGCGTCAGCTTGTAGAGCACGTCCGGCACGATCAGAGTGTCCCCAGGTCCGAGTCGGCGCAAGGCCTCGTTGTTCGGGTCGTTCTTGAAGGCCGCGATCTTGTTCTGCAACGCTTTTGCCGCCTCGCCGAGCGTACTGTATTGCGGCATGCAGGCTAATATGACTTGATAGGGCTGCGTCTGCTTGGATGGATCGACAGCGAATTGCGCGGTGTCCGATGATCCACCGGAATCATAGTAGAGGACTTCTACCTGATTGCGGACATGCTCGCGGTCCTTGCTGGGTCCACTGGTCTGAGCGCAGAACGCCGTGACACCTGTCTTCTCGCCACTGGAGCCCTGGAAATCGAACGCCCTCAGATAGGTGTAGTACGGATATTGGAATGCGACATCGATGTTGAGGTACGCATAGGCGAGGATGACATCGGGGAAGGTCGTGTATCTACTATCGAAGGTGGGCACAGGCTCTGAGGGGAAGCGCCGCCTCATCTCCTTTTGAATCTCCTTGATGATACCCTTCTGCACGAAACCCGCGACCGCGTAGTAGGACTTGTCCTCGATACTCCCGGTGGGGAACGGTGCTCCGTTCAAGCGATTCGCCAATTCTTCTGCCCCGAGGACCTGGATTGGCTCACCGATGATATCCTGCTTGAGCTTGTCCCAAGCCATTTGGAACGTGGCGCACCAGATCGCGTTCTTATGCTCCGCCAGCGGGCAATCCAGCGTAGCGACCACGACAGTCTGCTTGAGGTTCTTGGAATCAACCTCTGCCGCACGGGCGTGGGTTTTCGTTTGCCGGCACGCCACCGGCAGCAGCGATGCCACAAGGAGGCCTGCGAGAGTAACAATCAGAACCTTGATTCGCGTCAGTCTCGTCGAACCGGGCAGCCGCACCATCTGTTTTTCCTTTCGAATTCGACAACAAGCCTTGTGGAACCCGAATCAGCTTCCTTGACCGCGCGCCGCAAACGGCTTCATCAATTCGGCGTTGTCCACCCACATAAGGAAAAAGGGCGTCGCATTCGGCTCCCGCTTCTGGACACAAATGAGGAAAGGCCGGTTGAAATCAAAGTGACGGGGCTTTTGCTCACGTGGCGGGCCGCCACGCGTAGCTGGTCTTACAAGGGCTTCGGACTTAAGGACCACGCCGGTTCGGCTCAAGGTGAAATCAATTCTCTGCATCGCCTCGGAGATGAAGTAGTTTGGCCACTTGGCGTTGCCGAGGTCTTTGTCAAGCATCTCGTTGAAGCGATGCATCAGCTTGCAGGCGACATCAGGCACGATCAGGGTGTCAATGGAGCGGAGCTTGCGAAGGACTTCATAGTCCGGGTCGGCCTTGAACTCGTCGATCTTCTGCCGCAATGCTTTGGCGGCCCCGTCGAACGTACTATGGTGTGGCATGCGGGCGAGGATAACCTGGTATGGTTGTGTTCCTTTCGACAGATCGACAGCAAATTGTGTCGCGTCAGCGGACTGTCCTTCTTCGTAGTTTAGGATATCGACCTGACCTCGCATTTGCTCATAGCCCCACGCCCCAGGGCTGCTCGCAGCGCTGAATGCTGTGACGCTCGCATGCGTACCGACTGAATCCTGAAACTCGAACGCGTTCGGACAAGCCCAGTAGGGGAACTGGAACCCGACATCTACGTTCAGATATGCATACGCCACGATGGTATCAGAGCGGGTGCTGTATATGTCGTCGAAGGATGGGACCGGCTCAGAGGGAAAGCGTCGTGCCATTTCTTTTCGAACTTGCTTAACAATGCCATTCTTCACGAAGCCGGCGGCCACGTAGTAGGATTTCTCCTCGATACTCGCAATGGGGAATTGAGATCGGTTCAAGCGGTCTGCCAATTCCTGGGCCTCCGGAATCTGGATCGGCTCGCCGATGATGTCCTGCTTGAGCTCATCCCAGGCCATCTGGAAGGTGGAGCACCAGATCGCGTTCTTATGCTCCGGCAGCGGACAATCCAGCGTAGCGACCACGATTGTCTGCTTGAGGTTCTTGGAATCGACCTCCGGCGCGCGGGCGTGGGTCTTCGTCTGTCGGCACGCCACCGGCAGCGATAAGACGAACATCCCGAAGAGCGCAAGAGCCAGACCTGCGATTTGCCTCGGCCTCATTGAACTCCACCGCCTCGCCATTTGCTTCTCCCTTCAAACTGCTGCCAACCCAACCTGGGTGCCATGCCTACGCTCGCGTAGGCATGCTTGTTGTACCGGATGGAGCGTCTTTATGCAAGTGTGACGGCGTGCCTTAGCCTAGTAAACAACGCTCTGGGTGGCACGGCCAAACTCGTTTGACCGTGCTCGTCTCGACCGCTCCTTCGCGTTTGAAGACACGCTCAAGCTGCGCTTGGGCGTGCCACCCGGACCCTCCGAAGGGTCTGGGCTAAGTCCGTGCACGGACTTGATCGTTCGTGGGCTTTTGGACCGGGCCCCTCCGCAAGGTCCCGGGTTGACGGTGGGGGGGCGGGGGCATAGAATACCACGGTCGTTTTTCGGATGGATGGATGCTGGGCAATTGGGCGAAAGGGATCCTACGATGGCCATTGATCGCGATCAGGTAGCCGGGTGTTTGCAGGAGTGCAAGACACATCTGACGACGGAACTGCTGCCGTTCTGGCTCAAGCGCGCCAAGGACGACAAGTACGGCGGCTTCGTCACGCATTTCGATAAGGACGGCAAGGACTCCGGCACCGACGAGAAGTCGATGCTGGGGCAGATGCGGTTCATCTTCTCGATGTCGACGGCGCACCGGGCCGGCTATGGCAACGGGCAATGCGCCGAGTTCGCCCGGCATGGCGTGGAGTTCGTGCTCAAGCGGCTCTGGGACGAGAAGTACGGCGGCTTCTACTGGATGGCCAACCGCAAGGGCGAAATCACCATCGACAAGAAGATCCTCTACGGCCTGAGCTTCGCCATGTACGGGCTGAGCGAGTACACGATGGCCACCGGCGACCCACGCGGGCAACAGTACGCGGAGAAGGTCTTCGATCTCGTCAAAAAGCACGCCGCGGAGACGATGTATGGCGGCTATTACGAGATGTTCGAGCGCAACTGGGACCTGTGCGGGCCCGGACCCAAGGGCGGCGACCGCAAGACCCTCGATGTGCACATGCACCTGATGGAAGCGTTTACGAACATGTACGAGTGCACGAAGCAGGAGATCCACCGCCGGACGCTGGTGGAGGACATCGACCTCCTCCTGAAGCGGATTCTGCACAAGCGGTACGCGACGGGCATTCCGCAGTTCACCATCGACTGGAAGGTGGCCCCGCAAATCAAGTTCGACATTGTCTGGGGCTGGGACCGGTTCGCCGAGGGCGGCCAGAAAGCTCACGCCGAGGACAACACGTCCGCCGGACATAATGTCGAATTCGCGTGGCTGTTGGCCCATGCGTCTGATGTGCTGGGCGCTACCTACTGGGACGAGTACAAGAAGGTCATCAAGAAGGCGATGGACCACGGCTTGAAGAACGGCATCGATCCCGAGTACGGCGGAGTCTACACCGAGGGCCCGCACGCCGGCGGCGTCTATGATATGGAAAAGGAGTTCTGGCAGCAGGCCGAGGTCATGATCGGCATGCTGGAAGGCTGCCTGCGCTTCGGGCCCAAGCCCTACTGGCCGGCGTATCTGAAGGTGCATCGGTTCGTCTTCGATAAGATGATCAATCATCCGGTCGGCGAGTGGTGGCCGCTGCTCAGCCGCGAGGGCCAGCCCGTCCACTGGACGCACATGAGCCACTCGTGGAAGGTCAACTACCACACGATCCGCTGCATGGTCGAGTGCATCAAGCGCCTGGAGAAGTTGCTGGGCTGACGCGGACTTATGTTGTGATTGGCGTTCCTGTATTGTCACCCCCGCGCAGTGCCTGCCCTCGACCTGATCGAGGGCGGGGGGCCAGGAACGTACGATGGATTACTGGATTCCCGCTTGCGCGGGAATGACAATCGCCCGGGAGTAGCCTCGTAGGGTGGGCTGTGCCCACCAACTCCTGAGGATGAAGCGGACGACAGATGGTGGGCACAGCCCACCCTACAAATATGGAATACGAAGGCCGGTACAAGGCGTTTGATGCGACGCGGATCAGGACGTATCCGCTGCGCACCCGCAGCAATAAGGTGAAGCTGAACGACCTGGTCTTTCCGAAGGACCTGGCGGCATTCGCGTTCGATCTGCCGGAAACGGTGCGGCAGGATGTTCGGACTGTCGCGGAGGCGATAGGTGCTGCGCGCCACGAGAAAAAGCCTGTTATCCTGTTCACCGGGGCGCACCTGATCAAGAACGGGTTGGGGCCGCTGTTGCTCGAATTGGTGGAGCGAGGGGCGGTGACGCTCGTAGCGGGTAACGGCGCGACGGCCATTCACGACTTCGAGCTGGCCCTGGTCGGCGAGACGAGCGAGAATGTGCCGACGGCCCTCGACAAGGGCCAGTTCGGCATGGCGTATGAGTTCGCCTATATCAACATGGCCCTGTCCGTAGGCAACCAGCAGAAGCTGGGCTACGGCGAGTCGCTCGGGCGGATGATCTGCGATGACAAGTTCCGCCGGGCGGTCCTAGCGCTCGTGGCGAAGCAGGATTCGATCCAACAATTTGGCCATCCGGAGGTCAGCGTCCTGGCGGCGTGCTACCAGCGGAAGATTCCCTTCACAGTGCATGCCGGCCTCGGGACCGATGTGATCGATCAGCATCCGAGTTTCGACGGCCAGGCCAAGGGCGGCTGCTCCGGGCGGGACTTCCTGATCTATACGAACGAAGTGACGAAGCTCACGAAAGGGGGCGTCGTTATCAATATCGGCAGCGCCGTGACCGGACCGGAAGTGCTGCTCAAGGCGGTCTCGATGGCGGCTAATGTCGGCGCGGTGCCGCACGGCATCCTCACCGCCGACTTCGACCTCCGCGAGCATGAGCCCCGGCAGATGACCGATGAGTCGGCCGCGGGCTACTATTTCCGGGACCAGAAGAGCGTCGTTACCCGAATCCCCCACGCCTTCAGCGGCAAGGGGCTTTACATCCGGGCCGACCAGGCGCAGACTTTCCCCTTCCTGTGCCAACAGATACTTGAAACGCTGTGAGTGCGTATGAACCAAGAGCGGATCCGAGAGATTCTGGCGAAGATTGAGAACGTGACCGTGGCCGTCTACGGCGACTTTTGCCGAGACGCCTACTGGATGCTGGACCCGAAGGGGTCGGAAGTCTCCGAAGAGACCGGGCTGCACGCCCGAGCGGTGGCACGGCACTACTACTCGCTCGGCGGGGCGTCCAATGTCGTCGCGAATCTGGCGGCGCTGAAGCCGAAGAAGATTCGGGTGATCGGCGTTATCGGCGATGATATCTTCGGCCGGGAGTTGCGGCGGCAATTCGACAAGCTCGGTATCGATACCACGCATCTGGTCGTCCAGCGGGAGAACTTCGACACAGTGGCTTTCGGCAAGCCCTACCTGGAGGAGACGGAGGAGCCGCGGATCGACTTCGGCTTCTTTAATAAGCGCAGCGCCGCGACCGATCGCGCCTTGCTCGACGGGATTCGCCACGCCCTCGAGACGGCCGATGCAATGATCGCCAACCAGCAGGTGCCCGGCAGCATCACGAACCTTAGTTTCATCGACGAGGCGAACAAGCTTTTCCGCCAATTCAGCGACAAGGCCGTGCTGCTTGATTCGCGTCATTTCGGCGACAAGTTCCAGCACATCCACCGCAAGACGAACGACCGGGAGGCCGCCCGGCTCAATGGTGTACAGGTTGGGCGCGAGGAGGTCATACCGCTGGACGATGTGCGCCAATACGCGCAGAACCTGTACCGGCAATTCGACCGGCCGGTGTTTCTGACCCGCGGCGCACGCGGCCTGCTGGCCGTCGATGGTCAGGGTGTGCACGAGGTCCCCGGGATTCAGTTGCTCAAGAAGCTCGACCCGGTCGGCGCGGGGGACACCGTGACCAGCGCCCTGGCCCTGTGCCTGGGCGCGGGGGTGCCGCCCGCCGAGGCCGCCGAGTTCGCGAATTTCGCCGCCGCCGTCACGGTCCAGAAGCTCTTCCAGACCGGTACCGCCAACGGCGCGGAAATTCTGGAGGTAGCGAGAGACCCCGACTTCATCTACCGGCCGGAGTTGGCGGAAGACCGCCGCAAAGCCCGCTACGTGCCGGGCACGGAGATTGAGGTGTGCGAAGAAAGTTGGCAGTCGGACATTTCAAGTTTGAAGTCTTCAAAGTCTACACTTCACACTTCAAACTCTCTTATCCGCCACGCCGTCTTTGACAACGATGGTACGATCAGCACGCTGCGGCAGGGGTGGGAGCAGATCATGGCGCCGGTCATGCTGAAGGCCGTCCTCGGCGACCGCTACCAGACGGCGGACGACAGGCTCTACGAAAAAGTGCGTCGCCGCGTGCTGGACTACATCGACCAATCCACCGGCATCCAGACCCTGGTTCAGATGGAGGCCTTGGTGGGGATCGTTCGCGAGTTCGGACTGGTTCCGCCGGAAAAGGTCCTCGACCGCTTCGGGTACAAAAAGCTCTACAATGATGCGCTCATGGAGATGGTCAACGAGCGCATCGCCAGGCTCCAGCGCGGTCAGCTCGATGTCTCCGACTTCACTGTCAAAGGGTCCGTTGCCTTCGCCAAGGCCTTGCGGGAGCGGGGCGTCACGCTCTATCTGGCCAGCGGCACCGACCACGCGGACGTCGTCGCGGAGTCCCAGGCCCTCGGCTATGCGGGTCTGTTCAACGGCGGCATCTACGGCGCCACGGGCGATATCGACAACTGCTCCAAGAAGATGGTTCTGGACCGGATCATGGCCGAGAACAATCTCTCCGGCCCGGAACTGGCTGTCTTCGGTGATGGTCCGGTCGAGCTGCGCGAGTGCCGCAAACGGGACGGCATCGCGATCGGCGTGGCCTCCGACGAGATCCGCCGCCACGGTCTGAACCCGCAAAAGCGCGCCCGGCTGGTCAAGGCGGGCGCTCATCTGATTGTCCCGGACTTCTCGCAGGCATCCGAGCTGTTGGGTCTGCTCTTCGGCGCGTAGCAGGTGGCACGGACATCTTACCTGTGGAGTTTTGTGGCATCGGCATCCTGCCGATGACTCATGGGCAGGATGCCCATGCTACGAGGCTTTGCGGTAGTTTTTCGACTCCGGCTGCGGCTCGGTGAGGCGCGCCAGGTCGTTGACCAGGTACTTGCGGACGACGACATCCCAACTCATATTGTGAGCCAATCGATAGCCGTCGCAGATCAGGCTATCGAGCTCGGCGTTGTTCTTGGGCAGGCGGCCGAGAACCTCCTGCGCTACGCGGGCGCCTTCGACCGCCTCGATGTGGTCCCGCACTTTGCGGTTGATCTGCTGGAGATCCTCGATGTCGGCGTACGGATAGTCGGCCAACTTGGTGTAGTCGGCGACGATAACGTTGCGGACCTCGCGCCCGGCCGTCACATCCCGGAGAAAGCCGGTGCAGCCGCAGACGTTGGTGACCACGCAGAGCCCGCCGAACGTCAGCGGCTCGAATTGCGCGATGCCGAAGGGCTCATAGATGCTCTGGCCGAACTCGACGTCCGTTCCCTTGCGAATGTCGAGGAATTCCATGCCGTCCGGTATTTGCCGGCCGCAACTGCGCTGGTCGAAGCCGAACTGGTTGATGAAGATCGCCTTGACGTTGCGGCTGCGCGCATTGAATTGCTGAATGGCCGTGTGGAAATCGGCCTCTCCGCCGGAAAGGTCCGGCCAGCCTTCGCGGTGGGCGACCGGCCAGCCATAACCGGCCTCCATCGTGGAGATATCGCAGCTCCGCCGGCGCGAGACTTCGGTCGAAAGCAGGATAAACACCGCGGTCTTGTCCTGCGCGCGCAGGCCTTTTTCGATTTCGTGGAGCACCCGCAAGTCGCGCCATAATCCCTTGCTGCGTACCAGCCGGGTCACGTGGGTAAAGACGTAGTCCGGCGTGAAGTCCAGGAGGTTCTGGCAGTAGCGCTGGAGTTTCTCCTTGGCCGCCTGCTTCTGGGCGCGCGTGATCTCGTACGCAGGCACGCCGTTGTAGACGGTGTCGATCGCGGCCGACTCGAAGTCGGGACTGAGGAACCGCAATTCATCGGCCACGTAGTCGCCGACGGCGCAGATGCGGTCGCAGTACTTGGCCGCCTCGACCAGGGCATGCTTGAAGTAGGTGTGCTGATTGCCGAAGACCTCGTTGACGCAGAGCTTATCGCGATGCGCCTGCTGCATCACGTTGTAGAACATCGTGTCGTGGCCCGGGTGCTCTTCCACGATCCGCCGGACCGTCGCCACCTCGTGGGCGTAGAAGACGGTGCGGAAATTGCAGTAGGGCTCCAGAATGGCGGCCAGGGCGGTCGGCATCCCCATGAACTCGTGCGCGAGGATCGTTGTGCGGCCCTCGGCCATGCGCAGGGCCTTGAGGGCGGCGATGGCGGGGGGCGCGAGCCGGACGTACTGCTCGTATTCCCACAGGCGCTCGTAGAGGTGACTCTGGACGCCGAACTCCTCGAAGAGCCGGCGCTTGAAGTCGTTGAGCATGCCGGTATCCATGTAGCGCACGTCGATCAGGAGGACCTCCGGGGTGCTGCGGACGCCGGTGTGCTCATCGAAGAAGGTGCGGCGGCCGTAGACGATGCCGACGTTGTAGAGGCTCTCGAGCCGCCGGAAGGCGGGACTGTAGCCGGGAGTGATGAGGCCGTCGACGGAGGAGTACAAGACTTCGCCGCCCTCGCCCAGCCGGCTCTCCGTCGGACCTTCCGTGGTGAACAGCGGACTGATCAGGATGGACCGCTGGACCGCCTCCAGGTACGATGGACAGGTGAAGAAGCCCTGCAAGACGGCGCCGATGCCGCCGATCTTGCCGGCTGCTTCGTGAGTGACGTGTACGACGATATTCTCATCGGCCATACTGAGTTTCTCCGAGTTTTGCCGAACCGCCCCGAGTCCGGCGGCCTACCTAAAGCGTACGAATCGGCGGCCTGCGAGCCAATTGGAGGGAGGTCTAGGCGCAGATTCTCGGAAGGACCGGAAAGAGCAAGGAAGATGAGAGGGGACAAGCGTGGTTGTCGGACTCTGACGGTTGGCGGACCCGAGATTAACTGATCCTTGTCTTCAAGTTCCGAATGAAGCGCAACAGCAACTGCTGGGAGACGTCCGCCAACTCGGGGTCGGGTGGGTAGTTCTTGGCGAAATCATCGAGGATGGTGATCGCCTTGCGGCGGTGGGGCACGATGGCGTCCGCCGTACGCTGGGCGTCGTCGAGCTCGCTGTTGGCCATCTGCCGCAGGTAGCGGACGATGTGCTCCGTCAGCTTCTCGTCGCTGATCTCGGGGACAGGACCTACCCCCGCCGGAGCCTCCGGAGCGTTCTGCTCCTGCAGGATGTCCTGAGTAAGTCGATATGTTTCCAGCATCAGTTGCTTCTGTTTTTGCTCCTCCGTCTCGTCGATAGGAGCCAGCTGCAACTCGTCCTCGTCCGCACCGGGCGGCAGGGGCACGAAGATCCTGGTATGGCACGCCGGACACTTGCCCCACTTGCCACCGGCGCTGTCGGGGGCATTGATCTTCTTTCCACAAGAGCTGCACTGCAATTCGATGGGCATTTCCACACCTCAGAGCAGGACGTTAGCGGCCCGCCCGGTATTCGGCGACGACATCCGTCGTGATGCCGCCGCGCGGCGTGAAGCGGGCCGTCACTCTCATCCAGCGCGGCTGACAGACGCCGCTCAGGTCATCCAGTATATCATTCGTCAACGACTCGTAAAAGATGCCTTTGTCTCGATAGCTCTGCAAGTAGAACTTCAGACTTTTGAGCTCGATGCAGCTTCGGTCGGGGCCATACTCGACGGTGATCTCGCCGAAGTCCGGCTGGCCCGTCCGCGGACAGACGCTGGTAAACTCCGGACAGCGGATCGTAATCGTGTAATCGCGTCCGGGGCGGGGATTCTCAAATACCTCAATTTTCTCGCGTTCGACCATACTCATATCCGATTCATCCCGGCCGCTGCGGTTGCGCCGACGGTCGGGGAGTTTACTATTTTCGGTTTCATATTTACTATGGGTGGCAGCGAATCGCAAACAGTAAATCTTAAATCGCAAATGGTGGATAGACGGCGTGTCGGAAAAGAAAGCGGTGGTACTGTTGAGCGGCGGACTGGATTCCGCCACGACCCTGGCGCTCGCGCGCCGCGAAGGCTTCGTCTGTTATGCCCTGACCTTCCGCTATGGCCAGCGCCATGGCCGGGAGGTGGAGGCGGCGGCCAAAGTGGCCCGGGCGCTGGGCGTGGTCGAGCACCGGGTGGTCCGGATCGATTTGGGGGCCTTCGGCGGCTCCGCACTCACCGATGCGCATATCCAGGTGCCGAAAGATCGCCGAGATCTGGGCGGCTCGACCGAGATCCCCGTGACCTACGTGCCGGCGCGCAACACGATCTTTCTGAGCTACGCGCTCGCCTGGGCGGAGGTGCTGGGGGCGTTCGACATCTTCCTCGGTGTGAACTCGACGGACTACAGCGGCTATCCGGATTGCCGGGCCGAGTTCATCGCCGCCTTTGAGAGAATGGCCAATCTGGCCACGGCGGCCGCCGTGCAGGGCAAGGGCCGCTTCCGGATTCACACGCCGATCATCCATATGACCAAGGCCCAGATCATCCAGACGGGCACGAAGCTGGGCGTGGACTACTCGTTGACGCATAGCTGCTACGACCCGGACCCCGCGGGCCGAAGCTGCGGCCGGTGCGACTCGTGCCGGCTCCGCCTCAAAGGCTTTGCCGAAGCGGGGTTGCAGGACCCGATTGAATACACCGATGCATGTCAGTGAGATCTTCTATTCGTTGCAGGGCGAGGGGATGCTGGTGGGCACGCCGAGCGTGTTCGTGCGGTTGGCCGGTTGTCCGTTTCGCTGCCGCTGGTGCGACACCGCGTACGCCTGGGACTTCGCGGCGGGCCAGGAGCTTGTTGAGGGCCAGATTGCCGAGCAGGTCAACTTATGGCCCTGCCGGTTCGTCGTTCTGACCGGGGGCGAGCCCATGACCGATCCCGATCTGGACGTCCGGCCGGGACTGGTCGATCTGAGCCACCGTCTCCACGCGGCAGGAAAGCACATTACGATCGAAACGTCGGGCGTTCTCTTCGTCCCGGACCTCGCCTGCGACCTGATGAGCATCAGCCCCAAGCTGACGAACGCCGCCTCCCGTACGGACACGCATCGGGCCGACCGCTTTGACTCAGAGACAATCCGTCGGCTGATCGGGACCTATCCGTATCAGCTCAAGTTCGTTGTGGAATCGCCGCAGGACGTCGAAGAGGTCCGGCAAATGCTGGACCGACTGGGCGACCTCGACCCAGCCCGGGTCATGCTGATGCCGCAAGCCTCGACCGCCCAAGAGTTGCTCCGCCGGTCCCCAGCCATTGCGGAAGCCTGCAAACAGGCCGGCCTGCGTTTCGGACAGCGGCTGCACCTGCTGCTCTGGGATCGGCAGCGGGGGGTCTGAAATTGGAGTAATGGTGGAATGTTGGAATACTGGGAAGGGCGCCGAAGTTTTACCCATTATTCCAGCGTTCCCTTATTCCAATGTTCCAGTCTTCGTCATGTCTTGCTGGTTTCCTTCCAGAACCTGGTGATGACGCCGTTCTCGACCTCGAAGTACAGGGTCTGCTTGTCCTCGCCCTCGTCATTGATGAACACGAATGGGCAGAAGATGAACGTGTTGTCCTTTTTGCGGCTGTACTGGTATTCCAGGACCTCGGTACCCTCCTTGGAGGTACTCTGGCGGGAGGGTTCGCCGAGGGTCGTCAGCACCCAGTCCTTGGTGGTCGTGCCGGTTTGGATCTGATCGAGGGTGCGATCGGTGGGAGCTTTCCCTTTATCGCCGTAGCGGGTGTCGTCGCTGTAGACGATGCAGCCGGCCAGCGGCAGGAGGCTCGCCAGCACCACCAGACCGATGCCTCTTCGAAACGCGTGCTCTTTCATTGGTGTTTTCTCCCAAACAAGGCCTCTTTGTTATGTCGCCGAACGTGGGGAAAAGCATACCGAAGTGCGCCCCCGGACGCAAGCACGAATCGCCGCGGATGGGGTCTGGAATAATGGAAGGAGGGAATGTTGGAATACTGGGAAGAGCGCCGAGGGTTTACCCATTATTCCAGTATTCCACCATTCCAATATTCCGGATGTGAGGGTTGACAACGCCTCGGAGCCGGACCATAATAACAGTGCTGCTTCGCGCGGGTGGCGGAACTGGCAGACGCGCTACTTTGAGGTGGTAGTGTCCGTAAGGACTTGCAGGTTCGACTCCTGTCCCGCGCAATATCGGAGACTCGGCATGAGCGATGTCACGCGCATCCTGAGTGCCATCAAACGGGGGGACACCAAAGCGACGGAGGAACTGTTGCCCCTGGTGTATGAGGAGCTGCGCGTGCTGGCCGCCCGGAAGCTCTCCCAGGAACGGCCCGGTCAAACCCTTCAGGCCACCGCTCTGGTCCATGAAGCCTATCTGCGGCTGGTGGGCGCCGGACCGCAGACGTGGGAGAACCGCAGCCACTTCTTCGCGGCGGCGGCGGAAGCGATGCGCCGGATCCTCGTCGAAAATGCCCGCCGCAAGAAGAGTCTCAAGCGGGGCGGCCGATATCGGCGCGCCGACCCCGCGGCGCTGGAGCCGGCCACGGAGGGCGTGTCGGAGGACCTGCTGGCGCTGGATGAGGCGCTGCAGAAGCTGGCGCGAGCGGACCCGTTGAAGGCCGATCTCGTGAAGTTGCGCTATTTTGGCGGACTGACCCTGGACGAGGCGGCGCAAGCCTTGGGCATCGCGCGTTCGACCGCCGGCGAGCATTGGGCCTACACCCGCGCGTGGCTGCGGGTCGAGATCGCCAAGGGCGGCGACGGGACCTGCCCGTAGCATGGGCGGGGCCTGCCCCTGCGCCGGCGGGGGATGCCCATACCATGGTTTCGCGGAAGATTTTTCACGCTCTGGGATTTTTCTCCGGACGTTTCGGGACAAAATTTCGCATTGTAGGGTGACTACCCAGGCAAGGAGAGAGCATTTGTGCGTGGTGAGCAGCGTAACGACGAGATGATCTTCAAGGCGGCGATCAAGATCGAAGCGCCGGCCGAAAGGGCCGCATTCGTCCGACAGGCCTGCGGCTCCGACGGGGACTTGCTCGTCCGCCTTGAGACTCTCCTGCGTGCCCACGAGGAGGCGGGCGATTTCCTGGAAACCCCGCCCTTTGGCTCTGGCGTCGTACCTGATTTCTCCCCTGTGGCAGAGGGGCCCGGCACCGTCATCGGGCACTACAAGCTTCTGGAGAAGATCGGCGAAGGCGGCATGGCGGTGGTCTACATGGCCGAGCAGACCGAGCCCATCCGCCGCAAAGTGGCGCTCAAAATCATCAAGCCGGGCATGGATACCCGCCAGGTGATTGCCCGCTTCGAGGCCGAGCGGCAGGCTCTGGCCCTGATGGACCACCCCTGCATTGCCAAGGTTCTCGACGCCGGAGCCACCGAGACCGGCCGGCCGTACTTCGTTATGGAACTGGTCCAGGGTGTCTCCATCACCGAATACTGCGACACCAACAGCCTGAGCACCAAGGACCGGCTGTCCTTATTCCTCCAGGTCTGCCACGCCGTGCAGCACGCCCACCAAAAGGGTATTATCCACCGGGATATCAAGCCCTCCAATGTCATGGTGACGCACCATGATGGTAAGCCTGTCCCCAAGGTGATCGACTTTGGGATCGCCAAGGCGACCAACCAACGTTTGACGGAAAAGACGCTCTTCACCCGTTATGCCCACCTCATCGGCACTCCCGCCTACATGAGTCCGGAGCAGGCCGAACTGAGCGACCTGGATATCGATACCCGCTCGGACATCTACTCTCTGGGCGTGCTGCTCTATGAACTCCTCACGGGGACCACGCCTTTCAGCGAGGAAGAACTCCGCAAGGCCGGCTACCTTGAGATGCAGCGGGTGATCCGGGAACAGGAGCCGGTCAAGCCGTCTACCCGTATCCGGACGACGCAGTTGCGTGGCGGGGGCATCTTGCCCTTGCGTGTCGCGGGCATCCTGCCCGCGCTTCGAGGGCGGCCTCGGACCGAAGGGCCGCTGCGCGTCCGGCTCGACACGGAAGAGAGCAAGGCCAAGATGGCCTCGGGACGCAAGGGCGGGACGCCCTCGCCACGGTTACCGGGCCACCGCCCGGTTTACGAACAGGTCCGCGGCGATCTGGACTGGATCGTGATGAAGTCTCTGGAGAAGGACCGCGCCCGGCGTTATGAGACGGCCAGCGGCTTGGCCGAAGACATCCGCCGCCATCTGGAACACGAGCCGATCCTCGCCCGCGGCCCCGGCACGGCGTACCGCCTGCAAAAACTCCTGCACAAACATCGAGTCAAAGTCCTCAGCGGGTCGCTGTTCGCAGTCTCGCTGGTGGTGGTGGCCGTGGTCCTCTTCCTGTGGAATCAGGCGCAGCTTAAGCTGGCCCAGACGCAGCACAAGGAGATTCTCTCCCAGGCCCGCGAGCAGCATGCCAAGGGCGACCGCCAAGGCGCCTTGGAGACGATCCAAAGCATCTTCCACAGTCGGCATGTCGGGCCCGAGGCGCAGCTTCTCGCGGCCGGCATTCTGGCCGAGGACCGTCGGTCCGATGAGGCAGTGGCCATACTTGGTCGTCTCACCCGTGAGCGTCCGGAGATTGCCGGGCCGGCCCATTCCCTCTGGGCACGCATCCTCTGGGAGAATGGACCGCTGGACACGGAGAGGCTCAACGAGATCGAAGAGCACCGCCGCCAGGCCAAAAGGTTGCGCCCGGAGAGCGCGGAAGCGTATTTCAGCGGGGCCATGACCGCCCTCACAGTCAAAGAACAGCTTGCTGCTCTCGACAAGGCCCTGCAGCTTGACCCGGAGCATTATGAGTCCCTCCGGCAGCGGGCCTTCACGTACTATGCCTCCAGGAAATATGACCACGTGCGCGAGGATGCCCGAGTCATGACCATCCTGCGGCGACGCGACCCACTGGGCCATTCTTTGCGGGCGATGGCACTACGCGAATTGGGCAAGTATCAGGAGGCAATTGAGGAGTATGACAGCGCGATTTCGCTTACGCCCAGAAAGGACCCGCAATACGTGGATTTGTGCGCTCAGCGGAACGACGTGTTTCTGCGCATGGGTGATTACCATCGCGTCATGGCAGAGGCCCGGGAGTACCTGAAGCTCTCGTCGGACCATCCGATCTTTCAGTACCACCTATTCTACGCCCTGACAGCCCTAGGCGACTATGAGAAGGCGGAAGCCGTGTTCCGGCAGATCATCCACCCTGGCCAGGAGTCTCACCTTCGCTTCGAGGACTGGCGGGGGAAATACGTATTCGACACCCTGGCGGCCGGGCGGTCCTGGCATCCGCCGGGCCGTGAGCCGGCGGGAGCCGCCTTCCTGCCGATGCGGGAGGCCGAGGAGACCTATCGCAGTCTCTCGGCCAAAGCTCGCTGTGTGATTAGGGACAGCTTCGGGGCCCGATGGTCGCCCGATGGGAAAAAGCTGGCTTTCAGTCTAGGGGTGCAGGGCTACAGCGGCGTGGCCCTCTTCGATCCGGCCACCAAGGAGACGGACCTGCTCATCGTCCCCGGCAAGGATCCCCGCTGGTCGCCCGATGGCAGATTCATCGCCTTCGTGCGCGATTGCCAGGCCCTGCGCTTGGAGGAGTTGGCCACCGCCGAGCGCCGGAATCAGGATCATGCGGTGGCCGACAACGAGGTCTGGATCATGAAGGCGGACGGCACGGAGCCGAGGTGCCTGGCGCGGGGCGGCTGTCCGTCTTGGGGGCAGGACTCCACGTGCGTCTACTATCAATCGCGTGTGGACCAGACCTTCAATTCTATCTCTATCGTAGATCGGGACGCCACACCCAGACAGATCATGACGTGCCGGTATCCATTTCCGTCCGTATCGCCGGACAGCCGGCGCGTGGTGTACCAGGAAGGTGGGTTCCTCAGAGTCAAAGACCTGGCTTCGCAGGGATTGGTTGCCGAGTGGCCGATGCCGAATGTGATGAGTACGCCTGGATGGTCTCCGACTGGCGAGGAGTTGTGCGTGGGGATGTATGGGGGGGTGTGGAACACGACCGGGCTATGGATTTGCCGCTTCGATAGACGCGAACCCGTGAAAGTGCTTGGTGGTAGTCCACTCAGAATCAGGCCGGACTCTTGGGCTGCGGATGGAAGGACGCTTGTCTTCCATCTGGCCCCACCCTATTTTGAGACTTGGACCGCCGACCTCGACCCCAAGGTCTCCACCATCGAAGCGCTGGCGCCAGGGCAGACGCCGGAGGAGCACTGGCACGACATGGTGCGTCTCTCTACGCGAAGAATCGAGATGGACCTGCTGGATGCCGACGCCTATCTCGACCGTGCCCAGTGCTACGACCGTCTGCACGAGCGTGCCAAGGCCGATGTTGACAAACGCCGCTGGTCCGCCTTGACGAACCATGGCCTATCCTCGGACTTCCGGCTCGACAGACCGTGGACTCTGGTGGGTGCCGTCAACGGACCGCTTGGCCATCAACTTGTTGTTTTCGTGGAACGACAGGAAGAGGGAGTGCAACGATTACGTCTTGCCTTCGGGCAGAGGGGAAGGTGCGAGATGAAGATGTTTGAGATTCCGATGGTCGTAACGTCCTTGGTGGGCCTCTGTTTCTTCACAGGGCTGGACACGCCACCTGCGCATACCGATTTCATGTTCGGCGCTCCGGTGAACCTGGGGCCTGTTGTCAACACCTCCTCGGGGGAGAGCTTGCCGGCTATCTCGTCCGACGGTTGCGTCATGTACTTCCGTTCCGATCGGCCTGGAGGTTCCGGCGGTATGGACATATATGTAACGACTCGGCAAAGCAAGGATGATGACTGGGGACCCGCGGGTAATCTCGGCCCCACCGTCAACAGTTCAAGTAAAGATTACCCCTGCTGGATTTCCGCCGATGGTCTGTCACTGTACTTAGGTTCAGATCGCCCCGGCGGGTATGGGGGTACGGATATATATGTAACCGCGCGAGCAGCCCCGGATGCCCCCTGGGGCACACCGGTGAATCTCGGACCAACTATAAACTCCTCTGGTAGCGATTCCTATCCGACCATCTCGCCCGATGGTCTATCCCTCTACTTCGCCTCTACCCGGCCCGGAGGGTTCGGCAGCTACGACCTGTGGGTGGCGACGCGTGCCACTGTCTCCGCTCCCTGGGGACCACCCGCCAACATGGGTCCAGCGGTGAACAGTCTCAACACGGAGTTTCGCCCCAGCATCTCCAGCGACGGCTTAGTACTCTTCTTTTCGTCCGGTCCTGCCAGTGGAGCAGGTCCCGACGATATATACATAACCAGACGCGCAAATATCTCCGACGCATGGGGCCCGCGAATCAATCTTGGATCCCCGGTCAGCACATCGGCTGATGATTTCGGCCCATGCATCTCGGCCGATGGCTCGACTCTGTATTGGACTTCCAACCGCCCCGAGGGGTGCGGTAGCGCCGACATCTGGCAAGTCCCCATCATCCCCATTCTGGACTTCAACGGCGACGGCAAAGTCGATGCGAAGGATCTGGACCTCCTAATGGCCGACCGGGGCAAAAGCAACTCCGTATGCGATATCGGTCCGTTCCCTTGGGGCGATGGCGTGGTGGATGAGAAGGACCTCGGGGTCCTCATGAAGTCACTGGTGACTCCCAGTCCCAGTGCGACAGACGTGTCTTGCGATGCGGTCCTGAGTTGGACGCTGCCCACGTCCACTCCAGCCTGTGACGTCTACTTTGGGACTTCACAGGAAGCGGTCAACGCCGCCAGCCGCGCGAATCCCCAGGGCGTCTTAGCCATCCAGGGGCAGACGGCGACGACCTACGATCCGGTGGGATTGCTGGACCTTAGCCGGACCTATTACTGGCGCGTGGATTTCATGATTCCTGGTCCTACTCCCACGATCAAAGGACCAGTCCTGCAGTTTACGACCGCCGCCTTGACGTATCCGATCAAGAACGTGACTGCCAAAGCTTCCAGTGCACAAGCCGGTAGTGGCTGGGAAAGGACCGTGGATGGCTCGGGGCTGGACAAGAACGACGGCCATTCGACGGACCAGAAGGACATGTGGTGGAGTACCGGCGCGTCGCTGAATTGGATCCAGTACGAGTTCGACAGGATCTACCCGCTGCACGAGATGTGGGTCTGGAACTTCAACTCGACGCTTGAACCGTTCATGGGTTTTGGGGCCAGGATGGTCAAAATCGAGTACTCCACGGATGGTGCGGCGTGGACGGCTCTGGCCAATGTGCCGGAGTTTGCCCGGGCGAGCGGCAAGGCCGGCTATACGGCAAACACCATCGTCAGCTTCGCTGCCGTGCCGGCCAAGCTCGTCAAGCTGACCGTCGAGACGAACTGGGGTGGCAAAGCCCCGCAGACGGGTCTGAGCGAGGTGCGGTTCTTCTGCATCCAAAGCGCCGCAGTGAAACGGTAGGGGTAGCCCCCTGTGGCTACCCAAAACCGGGCAGGCACGGGGGCCTGCCCCTACGAGGGCCGGTTCTGAAGTTCACGACCGCCGGTACTCCCTGGAAGGCAGCGCGGGCCAAAGCCCATCCTACAAACTTCATAGACTCATGAGATCGGGACAGGAACGATCCTTGAACGAGCCTCCTTCAATGCGTGATGCATTGGGGCCGTAAGTGCCGCCGGCGGGCCGGGTCGCTCACAGGTCCCCCGGCCCCCGGCGGCGGCCTTTGGTTCGTGGCACGAGGTTATCGATGCCGTCTCGAAAATAAGCAGCCGGTGAGTCCTTCGCCGTCACGCAGAAAGCACTCACCGGCTCGGACCCGCTCCGAGCGGCTGGCTTGCCCGCTGGGAGACGAGCTGGGGCCATTCTACCGCAAGCCAGGAAGGATGGCGACCATGAATTGGCACGGAGACTACCCAAGGACATCTTCGATTGTCTGCTTTGGTGGCGAGGGCATCTTGCCTTTGTTCCTCACGAGTGAGACGAGCACCGCAGTCCGGCAAAGCGAGGCCAGGATGGCCTCGCCACGCAAGGGCGGGACGCCCTCGCCACCAAGGGCGTTCACGATGGTCGAACTTCTGACAGTCGTGGCTACCATGTCTTTGCTGCTCGCTCTGCTGTGGCCGGCGGTGCAGCAGGGAGGACGGCACGCGAAAGCCATCGCCTGCCAGGGGCAATTGCGCCAGTGGGGTGTGGGCTTTTGCGAGTTCATCGAGGAGCACGAGAACGCTCTGCTCAATGCCCCCACGGCGGTGTGGGACCCCTTCTGGCGACCCTATGGCGAGCAGCGCAAAGGTCTGTTCCTGTGTCCGATGGCCACCCGCTATGATGACAACACTGAGGGGGATCGCCTCCGCCAATACTGCGCACAGGCCGGGTGCCTCTTGGGCGATAAGTTCAAAGTCTGGAAACTGGCCACGCATACTCTCGCGACGCTGGAGCCCGGGCCTCTCGTGGGCAGCTATGGCGTGAACTATCTCGGGCCGGCTCTCCTGGACCCGCGGGTCAACCGCGGCCGCAAGATCGACCGGTCCAACATACCCGTTTTTCTGGACTGCGTCGACTTCTACGCGCAGGCCAAGGCGACGGACGAACCCCCGTTGTATGATGGTCATTTGACCAGCCCAGGCGACCTGAAGAGACTGTGCATCAATCGGCATGGCGGCGGGGTCAACAGCCTATTTCTGGACTGGTCGGTGCGGAAGGTCGGCCTGAAAGAGCTCTGGACCCTCCAGTGGTCGACGTGGTTCGACCCCCATGGCCCGTGGACGCGTGCCGGCGGCGTCCAACCCGAGAACTGGCCGGCTTGGATGAGGACATTCAAAGACTATTGATGTGGTTGTCAACCCATATTCTCCGTTGGAAGGCAGAAAGAAATGAGATTCGCGTACTACGTATTGCCCTTGGGCAGAAAGGAAGATGTGAGATGAAGCGGTCTGAGATGCCCATGTGCCTGATGTCATTGCCTGGATCTGGTTTCATTTCAGGCCTTGATGCGCCGGTTGCGCACGCGGATTTCACTTTCGGCCGGCCCACCAACCTGGGCCCTCTCGACCAATACTTCCACGCTTGATGCTATGCCTGCCTCCTCGCACGACGGTCTGGAGCTTTGTTTCTGCCGTGGAGGCATGCCTGACGTCTGGGTGTCCCGACGGGCGACGCCGGATAATGAATGGGGTCCGGCCTCCAACCTCGGCCCGATCGTCAACCGTTCGGGCGGCAGTTGGGCCCGCCATTTCTCCGCCTCGTCGGGCTTGCCCAAAATCCGCCACGATATGCCGACCGCACCCTCCCGATGGGCCGCCGGCGTTTTCTCTTGCTTTGTCCGGCGGCGGGGGCGATGATATCGCCCGTCGCGCCGCCTGGGGGCACAAGCTCGTGGGCTGCGAGCGCGCGGCTGACTGGCTGACCATTGGGAAAGAAACGGATGTAGGGAGCAATGTCATGCAACGAAGGGGAATGATCCTCGCCGTCCTGCTGGCGGCCGGACCCGCGTTGGGCCAGGCGCCGGTGGGACCATCCACCGCGGTCCTGAACGGGGCCCGTCTCGGCTTGTTCGCCGAATACGGTCAGGCGGACACCGACATTACTTTCAAGGGAGGGCCCAAGGAGAACTTTGACTTCCGGACCGCCTTCGGCGGCTTGGCCGCGGCACTGACGAGCCGGTGGGACTTCTTTGTCCGTGTGGGAGCGTCCCAAGCCGAGACCACCGGCTTCGACGGCAACTGGAACGCCGCCTGGGGCCTGGGTACCCGCGCCACACTGCTCCAATGGAACGACCTTGGCTGGGGCGCCATGCTTCAGTTCACGAATCTGGTCTCGCGGATCGACACCGTGGAAGAGTTCTTCGTGGGTGGTACGCCGACGGTGCTGCCTGCCGAGGACGAACTGAGCCTTGCCGAGTATGTGTTCGCCACCGGGCCCACGTGGCAGCAGGGCCCATTGTCCCTCTATGGCGGCTTCCTCGTTCGCCTTACGGACGGCGAATTCGAAGCTCGCGCGAAAACGGAAAGGGCCAGCCTGCAGGCGGATATCGATGCCCGCTGGGATGCCGGCGGCTATGTCGGCGGGCGGGTGACACTGTTCAAGACCGACCCGGGGTGCACGTACGGCTTCAGCCGGTGTGATCTGACGGCCGAGGGCCGGTTCACCGGCGACAGCACCGCCTTCAGTGCCGGCCTGCTGCTGCCTTTCGGCGGGGAGTACTGAGCCGGCGCGGGAATTTGCTGGACGGACGCCGCGGCGGCGGTATCCTGTCGGCTGTTGGAGTCATGGGTATCCATCTGAAAGGGTCAGTCTCATGGGTAAGTGCACACGTCACACGTTCGTTCTGGTCGCTCTGTTCCTCACCGCCGCCGCGCTGGGCGCGCAACGCGCCAATCCTTTCGTCGGCCGCTGGGCGTTGACCATTCCCGGCGGGGGGGCGGGCTGGCTGGGCGTGACGGAGAAGGACGGCAAACTGTCCGCCAGCATTCTCTGGGGCGGCGGCAGCGTTCTGCCCGTGGATGCCGTCAAGAGGGAGGGCGACAAGCTGGTCATCACCCGCCTCCAGGAATCCCGGCGGGGCGGCAAGAAGACTACCGCCACGGAGACGATCACCGCGATGCGCGACGGCGATAACCTCAAGCTCACGACGGTCACGAAACGGGGCGACGGCTCCGAAAGCAAGCCGGCAAATTTCACGGGCAAGCGGATTCCGCCGCTGCCTGGCAAGCCGGACCTGACCAAGGTGAAGTTCGGCGCGCCGCTCGTGCTGTTCGACGGCAAGAACCTGGATGCGTGGAAGCTGACCGACCCGCGCGCCACGAGCGGCTGGTCGATCGAGAACGGGGTCCTCGTCAACAAGCCGGTCCAGCAGGAAGGCAAGCCGCACATCAACTACGGCAATCTGAGGACTGTCGCCGAGTTCGAGGACTTCAAGCTGAAGCTGGAAGTGAACGTGGCCAAGGGGGAGAACAGCGGCGTCTACCTGCGCGGCATCTACGAGGTGCAGGTCTGCGACTCCTACGGCAAGAAGCTCGACTCGCACAATATGGGCGGCATTTACAGCCGGATCACCCCGACCGTCAATGCCGAGAAGCCTCCGGGCGAGTGGCAGACGATGGAACTGACGCTCGTGGACCGTCACGCGACCGTCGTCCTGAACGGCACGAAGATCATCGACAACGAGCCGTTGCTCGGCTGCACGGGCG
The DNA here is from genome assembly GCA_023481165.1 of Planctomycetota bacterium. Classification (GTDB taxonomy): domain Bacteria; phylum Planctomycetota; class Phycisphaerae; order Sedimentisphaerales; family Anaerobacaceae; genus PLanc-01. The sequence goes on from JAMCWO010000369.1 coordinate 43,720, forward strand.
GCGCCCTGTGGTCGGATGAGTTCCGGCCGGGCCCGATCTATCTCCAAGGCGACCACACCGGCGTCAAGTACCGCAACATCGTCATTGCCCCGGTCGTCAAGTAATTCCCGACGAGAAGAGGCATCGGTTATGCACAAACAGGGGGCTGCACGCTGAAGCGCGCAGCCCCTTCTATTTCTATCCAGAGAGCTTATCTTCCCGCTTGTCCCAGCCCGACCCGAAGACGGTCCTTACTTCTTCTTCGGACCGATCACGGAGCAGCGATATACCTCATCTTGCGGCTCGAGCGTGATGGATCCTGCCTCGGCGGCGCTGAGAATCTCGTCATCGGAGAACAATTGGAAGGGCGTAACGCCGGCGGGGAAAATGACCCGCACCTCTTGCCACAGAGGATTGAAGCCGTCGCCCTGAATCGCATCGAGGACCGGCGTGAAGGCCTCGAGATCCTCTTCCTCCTCTTCGGAGTTTTCCACCACGTAGATGGTATTGATGGACTTGTTATGTTCGAGAAGCTCGGCGGCGGCGTTGTCCGGCATGTGTGTGAGGGTGATGTCGAACAACTTGCCGTCATAATAGGCTTGGATCACTTCCGGCTTGCCTTTGGAATCACCGCCGATGGCTGTGCCGATGACGGCGCCCGACAGACACACGAGGAGCGCGAGTACAAGACATTTCTTCATGGCTTTTCCCCCTTTCAGTTCGCTTTTGGTTCATTCCATGGGGACGTGACGAAAACGGATGGACGGATTGTCTCGCTCAACGCAGAGGGACGCTATGGGCAAAAGACCTGTTTGTCGGTAGGCTTACTGCTGAGCAGAAGGCAGCGACGAGCAGCCGGCACCGTCACGTTCGGGACCCGTCTCCACGGGAGAGGTGGCGCCGGCAGGCTTCCGTCCCTGGGACCCGGTCGCCCGCGGCTGGGGAATCGGAAGGATCACCGGTGAGGGCGGGTCGGAATTCCTGGCATCCAGTCGGGGCGCTGGTGCGCCGAGCGCCGCCGGTTCGCAGCGGCGGTCCAGGGGCGCTTCCTGGAAGGACGCCGCGATCATCCGGCATTGGCTGTTGAACCATTCGCCCTTGAGCACCCGGTCCACCTGGATGGCGAGCCCGGTCTCCTCCAGCAGGGCGAAGAAGTCTTTCTCGTAGATCGCCCGGCCGAAATCGATCGTGGTCAGATACTTGAGCTTGGGCTTGACGAGGTCCACGAGGCGGGACCGTTTCCGAAAAATGGCCTGGGCGAAGATCAGTTGCCCGCCGGGCTTGAGCCAGTCCCGGGCCCGCTGCAGGACGGCCCGCTGGTCCCGCAGCAGCATGAAGCTCAGGTTGAATAGCACGGTGTCGAAGCAGCCTTTTTGCGGGGGACAGTAGCCCTCCGCCGCGGCGTGACAAACGTCGATGGAGTCGGTGAGCTGATGCTTGCGAATCAGCTCCTCGCAATGCTTGAGATAATTGGCATCGATGTCGATCCCGGTGATCCGAAGCTTCTTGGCCTTGATGAGCGGATGCAAGCTTTCGAGCATGATCCCGTTGCCGATGCCCACATCCAGCAGGCGGCTGCCGTCCGGCACATGGTGGAGCGAGTTGCGGTAGCACTCATTGGTGGTCCGATGAACGAGAACCTGGTACACCCAGTTCTTCACGCGTATGACTCCCCGTCCCTGTCTGCGGCAGGCCGTTGGCCGCATGCTCATGGAGGGTTCCCCATCGCAGTGCCTCGCGATGGATGACCCGATTTCCCTTCTCTTGTCGTCTTTTTTCCGCCCTTTGTCAATAGTCCAGAAAGACGATGTCCTCCGGAAGCGCCACGACGTCCCGGTGTTGGGGGCCGAGCAGCTTCTTGATCTCGGTGCTGTGCTTGCCGGCGAGGGTCCGCAGTTGTGCGCTGCCGAGGCTGGTGACGGCCTTGGCCGCGCTGTTGAGCAGGACCACCTCCCCGGCGTCGAAATCGCCTTCGATGCCGGTGACACCGCTGGGCAGCAGGCTCTTGTGGTTGCGCAGGGCCTTGAGGGCGCCGTCGTCGATCTGGATGGTGCCGGCGGGCCGGCTGTTCAGGATCCAGCGGGCGCGATTACTGAGCTTGCGCCGGGGCAGGAAGATCGTGCCGACCGGCTCGCCCGCCAGGATGCGGGTGATGACATTCTCCGCGCGGCCGTGGGCCAGAACGATCCGGCAGCCGGCGTTGGCGGCGATCCGGGCGGCTTCGATCTTGGTCTTCATGCCGCCGGTGGCATGGGCGCTGCCCCGGCCGCCGGCGTTGCGGACGATCTGATCGGTGATCTCGAACACCGCGGGAATCGGCTGAGCGTCCGGGTGCCGGCGCGGGTCCTTGTCATAGAGAGCATCGATGTCCGTCAGCATGATGAGCAGGTCGGCGTCGATCTTGCTCGCCACCAGGGCACTGAGCCGGTCGTTGTCACCGAAGGCGGTGCCGATCTCGGCGGTGCTGATGCTGTCATTCTCGTTGAGGACCGGGACGACCCCGAGATGCAGCAGCATCTCGATGGCATTGCGGAGGTTCAGATAGGTCTTGCGGTTGCTCAGAACCTCCGCCGTCAGCAGGACCTGGGCGACCTGGATGCCATGCCGTCCGAAGGCCTGGCGGTACTCCTGCATCAACAGCGGCTGGCCGATCGCGGCGCAGGCCTGCCGCATCTTCATCTCGTGGGGCTTCTCCGCCAGACCCAACTGGCCGGCCCCCATGCCGATAGCCCCGGACGTGACGACTACGATGTGCCGGCCGCCGTCGCACAGGGCCTTGATCTGTGCCGCCACCGTGCCGAAGTAGGCGGTGTCAATTCCACCGTCCTTGGCCAGGGTATTCGTACCGATCTTGATGACCACCCGTTTTGTCTTGCTGAAATCACGCATAGCTTCAATCGGTCGCATTATACGGCCTGCCGCCGCCCCTTCAAGGTCAAAACCGGCCCAGCATCCCGTGCGGGTGTGCGGCAAGATAGCGCCAGGTTAGATTGCCGGTTGATGGGTGGCACGCCCAGACTTGTTGCACGTGTCTTGCTGCACCCCTGTTCCACGCCCCGGGAGCCCCGTCCCACCCAGCCCCGCCCAGAATTGGCTTCGTTTTTGCACATTTCGTCCTCCGGGGCCCCGGCCGACCGGGGAATTGGGTTCGTTTTGCGCATTTGCCTCCAGCAGATTGGGTTCGTTTTGCGCGTTTGCCCATCCTCCCCCAGGCCCTGTCCCATGCGGCCCCGCCAGGAATTGGCTTTGTTTTGCCGAGGCCTATCGGATGTGCTATTCACCATAACTCCTTTCTCGCAAAGCACTTGCCCTTCTTGTTGCCCTGGCGGAAATTGGCTTTGTTTCGCACGATCCGGCTCTGCGGGGACAGCGTCCTTGCCGCCCGACGAAAATTGGGTTCGTTTTGCACAATCGCAATCGCAAAGTTGGCTTCGTTTTGCACGATTGGCTCCGGCCGCGGCCCAATGCGTCTTTCGCTTTGCGGCTATCAGCAGGATCAGGAAGACCCCGCGCGCGAACGCCACCCCAGCCGGGGCGTGGAGCAGACGCGGTGACAGGCCCGCTGGTAGCCTGCCATGCGCTAAACGCAAGACCATCGTCCGGAATTGGCGCAGGAAAACAAGATTTTGACAAGTAGTAGTACAATTCATAAATCATAACTCCGAGGGGGCCGCCCCGGGGCAGACTGTCCCTCTACCCTTGCTCCGTGTTGCACGAATCGTGCCGAAATTCTGTGCGCGCGCGAGGCCCGAAGATCGCGCAAATCCTTATGCCTGAAGGAATAAAGAATTTTTCGCATGCGGGGTGTTTTACCTTCTCAACTGTTGCACGAAGGTTGACAGTCAGGCCGCTGATGGACAACACAAGCACTGTCATCCCCACGGAGGCGCGGGATGTCGTCGCGTGGGGTGGGCTGTGTCCACCAATGAGTAAGATGATCCGGCCCGATTCGCTTGCCTCTGGTTCCCAGAATCCGTCTCCCAAATCCCACTTGCCAGGTCTGTTACTCACTCTATAATTCTTTTGTCGTGGGGATGGAGTCCCCCGTACAACCGCCTGTCCGGCTGATGACTCCTACTCGTTTTGCGTAGCAGGAGTATCTGTATGCCGGAATCACCTTGGTTACTTGCTGCCCTGTGGATCGGCCTGGCGCTGTTGGCGAGTCTCATGGCGTTCACCTTCTTGACGCCTTTCTATTTCCTCAAAGCCGGGTCGCTGGTCAAAGCGAGCACGGTGGGGGGCGCTTTGGGATTGATCGCGGCGCTGCTGGGCGTCAAGATGCTGACGAAGTTCCTGGGAATCTGGCCGTTGACGAAGGCTTTTCGCTTCGGCAAACGGGAAGGGATGTACACGACGCTGCTGATGTCCACGGGTCTGACCTTCGGCAGCATCTCGGCCCTGTTCGGCCTGACGAACGGGATCATCAACCAGGACCAATATACGGTGCTGGTCACCGCGGTCATTGGCAGCGCCCTGGTCCCGACGCTGATCGCCCGGAAGTGGTTCCAGCGGGAGCACATACTGTCAGAGGAGACAGATCATGGAGTACAAGAAGATTCTACACGGCCTGGACGGGTCCCCGGGGTCGTTCCAGGCGTTGGAACACGCGCTTGAGCTGGCCCAACGTTTCGGGGCCGAGGTCCACGCGATCAGCGTGGAAGAGGTGCCGCACTACCCCGGGACCGTAGGCGAGGTGGTCGAATCGCAGCAAGCCGCCCACGGCACGTACGCCCCAGCGCTGCAGAAAGCCAGGCAGATGGCCCAGGAGCAGGGCATCGAGCTACAATGCCATGTGCTCGTCGGCCACGAGGTCAAGACGATCGTGGAGTTCATCAAGGAGCGCGGTTTCGACCTGCTGGTCCTCGGGTTCATGGGCCATTCGGCGCTCTACGACCGCGTGATGGGCAGCACCTGCCAGGGCCTGGTCCGCTTGGCGGGCTGTTCGGTCCTTGTAGTCAAATAGCCGTGAAACCCAGGCCCACAGTCCCGGATCAAAATGAGGATAAACCATGCCTGAACGAAAGCCCATTGTGCTTGCGGTTCCAGGAGAGCACCCGATGGTGGTGTCACATGTCGTGCTATTCGAGATGGGCTGGATCTTCTGCTCAAGCCCTTGCGTCTCACGGCAACGTATCGCAGATGACGAGGACGAAGTCATGGTTATCCGAACGATTGTGGCCGCCGTCTTCTTCGTGGTGTGCGCGGTAGTGATGCACAAGATGTTTTGGATGCTCGAACAGTGTGTGCCCATTACTCAGGAGGCTGCCTCCCAAGCGCGGGCGCGGCGCTGGAAGGGCATCGTGGCGGCGGTCGTTGTCGGTGCCTGGGTGTGCGCGGGCGGTATCGCTTTTGGCTTCGATATGCCAAAGGCGCTGTGTGCCGTAATCTTCGCGGGGCCCATGGCGATCACTTTTCCGGTGCTGGCTTGGGTGTTCCTGGTTTATTAGTTGTCCGCGACGCCGCCAAGGTGTCCCTGTACTGTAACTGGTGAGCCTGTGCCACCCGAAAAGGAGCTGGCCCAATCCGCCGTGGGCTGACATCCGTCTTGACGCACCTGGCGGCGGTCCATAGAATGCCAGCCTTGATCGAAAACCCAGTTCGGCCGGGTGCCATGTCTACGCTTCGTAGACATGCCCGACCCGATGGACAGGACAGGCCTACGCAAAGCCGTAGGCATGGCACCGGGCTCCCAAACGCGATAAAGGGCATTTGGGGACCCCACCCGCATGAGGGCCATGAGCAATGATCGGAATCAATGAGAACTTTCTGAAGCTCCGGGCGGGGTATTTGTTCCCGGAGATTGGCCGACGCGTCCGGGCCTTCAAACAGGAGCATCCGAACGCGAAGGTCATCAGCATGGGGATCGGGGACGTGACGCAGCCGCTGGCCCCGGCGGTGGTCGAGGCCATGCACCAGGCCGTGGATGAGATGGGCCGGCAGGAGACGTTTCGAGGCTATGATGACAGCGGCGTCGGCTATGAGTTCCTGCGGCAGGCGATTGCCGACAACGACTTTGCCGCCCGCGGCGTTGAGATCGACCTGGAGGAGGTCTTTGTCAGTGATGGCACCAAGTCCGACACCGGCAATATGCAGGAGATCTTCGGGATCGACAACGTTGTCGCCGTGGCGGACCCGGTCTACCCGGTCTACGTCGATACGAACGTAATGGCGGGGCGGACGGGTCCGGCGGGCGACGAGGGCCAGTTCGCCGGGATCGTCTATATGCCTGCCACGGCCGAGAACGGCTTCGTGCCCGCCCCGCCGGACCGTCCGGTGGACATGATCTACCTGTGCTTTCCGAACAATCCCACGGGTGCGGTGGCGACCCGGGAGGACTTGGCCCGGTGGGTCGAGTACGCCCGTGCGAACAAGGCCGTGATCTTCTTCGACGCCGCCTACGAGGTGTACATCAAGGATCCCGCGATTCCTCACTCGATCTACGAGATCGAGGGGGCGCGGGACGTGGCCATCGAGTTTCGCAGTTGCTCCAAGACCGCCGGGTTCACGGGCGTCCGCTGCGCCTACAGCATCGTGCCCAAGCAACTGAAGGCCTATACCAAGGATGGCAGGGCGGTTCAGGTCAATCCGATCTGGCGCCGCCGGCACACGACGAAGTTCAACGGCGTCTCCTACATCACGCAGAAGGGCGCTGAGGCCATCTATAGCACGCAGGGCAAAAGGCAGGTGCAGCAGACGATCGATCTTTACATGGCCCATGCGAGCCTGATCCGCGACACGCTCACGAAGCTGGGCTATGCAGTCTTTGGCGGCCGCAATGCGCCGTATATCTGGGTCCGGACGCCGAAGGGGCTGGGCTCGTGGGAATTCTTCGACCTGCCACAGAACAAAGCCAACGTCGTCTGCACGCCCGGCGCCGGCTTCGGACCGGCGGGCGAGGGCTACGTGCGCCTGACAGCCTTCGGCCTGCCGCAGAACGTCAGGGAAGCGCTGGATCGTTTCGCCCGCCTGTAGGCGATCGTCGGGCGGTTGCGGCTGCGCGGCCCGTTTGTAGTGTGCTCGTAAGAGCATATCGAAAGTAACGCCTTACGGCGTCACTACAAACGGAAACGAGCCGTGCACCCGTTTAACGACAGACAATGGATTCGCGCCAGAGCAGCCAAGAGGTTTGCATGACCGAATGGGTGACCGCATACATCGGGTTGGGAAGCAATCTGGGGGACCGGGAGGGCACGATCCGTGCAGCGCTCCAGATGCTCGGGGGCAACGGGAGCATCGAAGTGACCCGGGTGAGCGATCTCGTGGAGACTACGCCCCTCGGGCAGATGGCGCAGCCGAACTATCTCAACGGTGTGGCCGAGATCCGGACGAGGCTCGAGGCGCAGGAGTTGCTGCGACGATTCAAGGCCACCGAGGCCGCCCTGGGACGACAGCCCCACGCTCGATGGGCCTCGCGCACTATCGACCTTGATCTGCTGCTCTATGGTGACCGAGTCGTTCAGGAGACCGGACTGGTCGTGCCTCACCCGGACGTTCCTTTGCGTTCATTTGTTTTGGAGGGACTGTGCCAGCTTAATCCGGGGTTGATCCATCCCGTGCTCCGGGAACCCATGAGCGAGCTTTTGCAGCGCCTCAACGGCGGCAATTTCGTTGTCAACCCGGAGACGCCGCAGCTTATCAGTGTCGCCGGCGTGATCGGGGTGGGCAAGACCACCTTGGCCAAGAAGCTCGGCGAGGTTCTGCGGGCCCCGGTCCTGTTCGAGCCGTACGACACCAACCCCTTTCTGCCGGAGGTCTACGCGGGCAAGACGGAGTTGGCGCTGGACTCGCAACTGTACTTTCTGGTGTATCGGTCGCAGCAACTCGGCAAAGAGGCCCTGCCGTCCGGCCGGGCCACCGTGACGGACTACGTTTTCGACCAGGAGATGATCTATGCCCGGCGGCTGCTCAACCCGACGCAGTTGACGCTCTACGAGAGCATCTATCAGCCGTTTTCGGGTATCGTGACGACCCCTACGCTGGTGATCTGGTTGCAGGATTCGCCCGCCAACTGCCTGGAGCGGATTCGGCGGCGCAGCCGGCCCTATGAGCAAGCGGTCGCTCTCGCGTTCCTCGAAGCACTGGACGGCGACTATCGGCGTATGTTCGACGGTTGGAAGGCCTGTCCGGTGCTCCGGGTGCCGGCCGCGCGGCTGACCGGTTACACCGAGGCGGTGGTCGAGCACCTCGTCCTTCAGGTGAAAGCGTATATTACATGCAGGTAGCAAAGACAATCGCGGAAATCCGGGCGTGGGTGCGAAGGACCCGTGCGGCGGGCAAGACCGTGGGTTTTGTGCCGACGATGGGCGCGCTGCACGTCGGCCACGTCTCGTTGGTCCAAGCCGCCGCCGCGCAGTGCGACTGCGTGGTCGTGAGCATCTTCGTCAATCCCACGCAGTTTGGTCCCGGTGAGGACTTCGAGAAGTATCCCCGGCCGCTCGAAAAGGACTTGGCGCTCTGCGAGCAAAATGGCGTGGATGCGGTCTTTGCCCCCAGTTCCAGTGAGATGTACCCGCGCGAGAATCTGACCTGGGTGACGGTCCAGAAGGTCTCGGAGCCGCTGTGTGGCCGGTTCCGTCCGGGCCATTTCCGGGGCGTTGCGACGGTCTGTGCGAAACTCTTCAATATTGTCGGCGCGGATCGCGCGTTCTTCGGTCAGAAGGACGCCCAGCAGGTGGCGGTCATCCAGCGAATGGTGGCCGACCTCAACATGCCGCTGGAGATTGTCGTCTGCCCGACCGTGCGCGAACCGGATGGGCTGGCCGTCAGTAGTAGGAATCAGTATTTGAGCCCGCAGGAGAGGAGAGAGGCCACTGTGATCTGCCGGTCGCTGCAAAGGTCTGCCGAGTTGATCCGCACAGGTGAGAAGGACGCGGCGAGGATCACGGACCAGATGCGGGAAGTTCTTGGGCAGGTGTCGGCCTTCCAAGTTGAGTACGTGAGCATCGTGGACGCCGCGAGCCTGGAAGATCTCCCGCGGGTCCAGGGCAGGGTTTTGATCGCTGTGGCGGGTCGACTGGGCTCGACCCGGCTGATCGACAATATCGTCGTGGACGCGGCGACGAAATAGGCTATAATGGGTGGCACGGTCAAACTTGTATGGGTTCCCAAACGCGACATATCGCGTTTGGGGTCCCTTTGGCCGTGCTTCCTGAGATAGGTCTTGTGGTGCGAGCAACACGCTGAAGCTGCGCTTGGGCGTGCCACCCAGCCAGGGGCGACCAAGGGCGTACGCGGTGTGGTGATATGTTGATAAAGGTGCTCAAGAGCAAGCTGCATCGGGCTCATGTTACCGAGGCCAAGCTGCATTATCCCGGTAGTATCGAGATCGATGAGAATCTCATGGGGGCGGCGGGCATCGTGCCCTATGAAGCCGTTACCGTGGCGGATCTGAACAACGGCAATCGCCTGGAGACCTACGCGGTTCCCGGCGCGCCGGGCTCCGGCCGAGTCGTGATCCTGGGGGCGGCGGCCCAGTTGGTCCGGGCGAAGGACATTGTCATCATCTTCAGCTTTGCCTACAGTACGCCCGAAGAGGCCGCCGAACTCGCGCCGAAAGTCATTGTCCTGGACGAAAACAATAGAATCGTAGAGCCGCCGTAAGCGGTCGCATGGAAGCCTGATGCATCCCGAGCTTTTTGAGATCCCAATCCTCCACCTGACGATCAAGAGTTACGGCCTGATGATGGTCGTCGGATTCCTCGCGGCGGTGACGGTCATCCGCTATTTGAGCCGGCCTTTCACCCGCGATCCCCAGCTTATCACCAACGCAGCCCTGTACGCGCTCATCGCCGGCGTCGTCGGGGCGCGGATGTTCTTCGTTCTTCACTACCCCGGTCATTTCCGCGGCGAGCCGTGGTGGAACGTGTTTGCCATCTGGAATGGGGGCTTGGAGCTCATCGGCGGCGTCGTGGCGGCGGTCCTGGTGATTGTCTTGTATGGTTGGTACCACAAGGTGCCGCTGCGCCACTACATGGATGTTCTCGCGATCGGTCTGACGGCGGCGTTGCTGTTCGGTCGGATCGGCTGTTTCCTGAACGGCTGCTGCTACGGCCAGCCGACCGATCTGCCCTGGGCCGTGCGCTTTCCGTACGGCTCGTTCTCGTACAGCAGTCAGGTCAGCCCTGACTTGAATCGCAACCGGCCGCAGCCCTATTTCACTCTGCCCCCGGGCTATTTCGGCTACACGAACGACAGGGGCGAATACATCTCCGATCTCAAACCGGCGAAATACCTCACGCCCGAGCAGCGGGAACTGGTCACCAAGGGGCCCTACCTCGCTTTGCCGGTTCATCCCACGCAGTTGTATTCCTCCGCCGGTGCCGGTCTGCTCGGCCTGATTCTCTACGGTTTCTGGCGGCGGGCCCGGCGGGCGGAAGCTCTGGGCCGCTATCCTCTGCTGACCAAGCCCGGCTCGATCTTCAGCCTCATGTTCGTCCTGTACGCCATCATGCGCTTCTCGGTCGAGATGATCCGCGACGACAATCCCTTCGAGATGGCGGGCCTGACCATCGCGCAGCTTCTGAGCATCGTTTTGGCCGTCGTCGGCGTTCTCCTGGCTGTTTATTTCGCCAAAACCAAGCCGGAGAAGCTCCCCGCACCGAAGGCAAACTGAGACCGTTCGACGGCCTATGACTCTCCTCAGAATTGATGACCTTGTTTCTGATGATGCGGCGGCACGCAAACGGAGCTGATGTTCCGGAAGTCTACCGCCAACGTGGCAAAACACGCAAAAATAGGCGGAATTGCTGATTGACTTTCAGCAAACCGATAGAAAGAATTAGGTGCGCTACGATAAAGGAGTCTTTGGGTAGTCCTCATACTCGAGTAAGGGATTGCGGGGACGCATGACGACAGAGAAGACGCGAGCCGAACAGGCATCCGAGAGCGAGGGACGGATGGCCCGATATCGTCTTCGCCTGTTCATCGCCGGAGATGAAATCAACTCGGCCGCTGCGAAGGCCTCCTTGGATCGTATCTGCGCGGAAGATCTCGGGGGAGACTGCCGGATCGAGATCGTTGACATCTTGCGCGATGCGCGCTTGGCCGTTGCAGAGGGCATCGTAGTGACGCCGGCGCTGTTGATCACGGGGCCGGGACTTCGGACGGTGGTTCTGGGGAATCTTACGGACGCCGGAAAGGTGCGGGCGGCTTTGCAGCGGGGGAGCGAGAAGCCATGACGGCGGAGAAACTCACGTACGAGGAGATGGAAGCCAAGCTCGGCGAGGCGCAGGAGATCTTGCACGCGTTGCGCCACCACGAGGTGGATGCGATTGTCGGGGATCGGGATATCGCGCTGGTGCGCCTCCAGGAAGTGGAGGAGGCGCTGCACAAGGCCAAGGCCGAGCTCGAAGAACGGGTCGTGGAGCGGACGGCCGAGTTGGCCAAGGTGAACCGGCAGCTCCAGGAGACTCTCCAGAGCCAGAAGAGAATCCAGCAACAAGGGGAGCGTTCGGCACGCGAATCGCGCGAGCACGCCGAGTTGCTGGACCTGGCGCATGACATGATTTTCGTCCATGATATGGATGGCAGGATCGTCTTCTGGAATCGGGGCGCGGAACTCACGTACGGCTGGAAAAGGGAAGAAGCGATCGGCCAACTGAGCCATGAGTTGCTCAAAACCGAGTTCGCCGAGCCTCTGCTTCGAATCACCGCCCGGATCATCAAGGAGGGCTGGTGGGAGGGAGAGCTCGTGCGGACGACGCGCGCGGGCCGCCAGGTAACCGTGGCGGCGCGCTGGGCCCTGCGCCGAGATGCCGAGGGACGCCCCGCGGCCATCCTCGAGATCGACCACGATATTACCGCCCGCAAGCAGGCCGAGCGCGAGATGACGGAGGCCTGGCGGTTCGCCGAGAGCATTATCGATACGATGCAGGAAGCGCTGGTCGTGCTGGATGCGCAGCTCCGCATCATCTCGGCCAACCGTTCGTTCCACGAAACCTTCGGCGTCGATCCGCAGCAGATCGTGGGTCAGTCGCTGCCCACGCTGGGTAGCGGACTATGGGCCGATTCGGCACTGTACCACCGGCTTCGCGAGGTGCTGATGGCGGGCGGCAGCTTCGAGGGGTTCGAGATCGAATGCAACGGGGGCGAGCCGAAGGCCTTTGTGCTGAGTGCCCGGCCGATCCGCCCGCCGGCCCATGGCGCTGAGAGAATCCTGCTGGTGATTCAGGATGTTACGCTGTGCAAAAGGCAGCAGCGCGTGATCGAGGCCGACAAGGAGCAATTGGGCTCCCTGACCGAAGAGCTGCTGATGATCGAAGAACGTCAGCGCCGGCAGATTGCCCAAGCCCTGCACGATTCCGTGGGGCAATCGCTGGCCTTTTCGAAGCGGGAGTTGAACCTGTTGCGGCAGCGCGGTCCGGAAGAGGTACGCGGCCGACTCCAGGAGGTCTGCGCGCAGCTTGACGACGCGATCAAACATACGCGGGATCTGACGTTTGAGTTGAGCCCTTCCACTCTGTACACCCTGGGTCTCCAGACCGCCCTGGAAGAATTGGCCGAGCAGTTTGCCGAGTCCGAGGGTTTCCACTGCCAGGTGGAGGGCCCGGGAGATGGTATACCGTTGAGTGAGCAGGTGCGGTCGCTGTTGTATCGGGCGGTGCGGGAGTTGCTGGTTAATGTGGCCAAGCACGCCGAGGCCAGGAACGTCCGGATCATCCTGGACCATGATGAACAGGGCTTCCGCATCGCCGTACAGGATGATGGGAAGGGTTTCGATATTTCGATTCTCAAAGGACGCGGCAAGGGTCGTGGTTTTGGGATGCTCAGCGTGCGAGAACGGTTGGTTCACATCGGAGGAGCATTTGCCGTGGAGTCGGAGCAGGGCCAGGGTACAAAAGTGACGATGACCATCCCCATCGATTGTGGGCAACCATCCAGTTGGGGGTTTGAAGGCAGATCTACTTAGTATAGGAGGTCCGACATCATGCCTATTCGCATTTTGCTGGCGGACGATCACACGATTGTTCTCCAAGGTTTGAGCCGGTTCCTGCGGGAGCAGGAAGACATGGAGGTGGTGGGGCAGGCGAAGGATGGCTTGGCGACCGTGGCGTTGGCCCGGGAGCTCTCACCGGACATCGTGATCATGGACATCAGTATGCCGGGCCTCAGCGGCGTCGAGGCTACCCGGCAGATTCACAACGAGAAGCCGAAGATCGGGATTATCGGACTTTCCATGCATGCGGCCAAGCGGTACGTCCAAGAGATGTACAGGGCCGGAGCGCGCGGCTATCTGCTGAAGGACTGCGATTTCGATGAGTTGATGGCGGCGATCCGTGCCGTGGCGGCGGGAAGCACGTACTTCGCGGGTGAATTCGCCACGATCGTAGCCTCGGAAACGGAGCGCGGCTCGGCCGCGAGAGGCGGTTAGTCTCCGAGAAGCTCTACTTGGCAGACCGTTTCGGAATCGGCGAACGATGTCAATGCGCGATCAATCCGCTTGTTCCTGATACGGAACACCTGCAAGATTCCTAAAGCGATATTCGGGTGCGCTCACTCCCGCGGTAGATAACAGGCCACTGCGGCGGTATAATTGTACTCATCTGCAACGGCGCGGCGCCGGGAGGCCCCATGCCCAGAGCGGGTGCGGCGTCTATCGGTCTCGTGACGAGGATCGCGCATGGATAAGAGAGTTCTGTACGTACTGGCGGCGGCGACCGTTGCCGGTTGCGCCGGTATCGTCCTTTGGATGCAGGCCAAGCCGCTGAACGCGGAGGATCTCTGGGCGGCCTACGTCCAACACCCGGAGAGCACGGCGATCTCGTTCACCCACCCTCGGGATGGAACCTTATTCCCGCCGGAGATCGTGCCACCGACGTTTCGCTGGGAGGATGGGAATGCCGCTGCCTCGACCTGGCTCGTTCGCGTGGAGTTTGGCGGCGGTCAGACGCCCATCAGCCGTCTGAGCCGCGTGCGCTGGTGGACGCCTGCGTCGCAGGACTGGGAACTTATCAAGAAGTGCTCGCTGGACAAGGAGGCCCGGGTTTCGGTGCTCGGCGTCGGGCCCGGCCGGTCGGCCAGAGTTGTCTCGGCGGCGACAATCACGTTGCGAACCTCCCGCGATGAAGTGGGGGCGCCGCTGTTCTATCGGGAGGTGAATCTGCCCTTTATCGACGCCGTGACGGACCCCTCGAAGATCCGGTGGCGGTTCGGGTCCATTGCGTCGGTCCAGCCGCCGGTGGTCCTGACGGGCTTGCCCGTCTGCGGGAATTGTCACTCCTTCACGGCGGATGGGCGGATTCTGGCGATGGACGTCGACTATGCCAACAGCAAAGGCTCGTACGTCATCACGCCCATCAAGACCCAGATGACGCTGGCCACCAGCGATATCATCACGTGGGATGATTATAGGAAGGAGGATGGGGAGCAGACGTTCGGATTGCTCTCCCAGATGTCACCGGATGGGCGGTACGTGGTCAGCACGGTCAAGGACAAGTCCGTGTTCGTGCCCATGCCGGACCTGGCGTTCTCGCAACTGTTCTTTCCGATCAAGGGAATTCTATGCGTCTACGATCGCCAGACCAAGGTATTCCGTGCCTTGCCCGGGGCGGACGATCCCGCCTACGTGCAGAGCAATCCGAGTTGGAGTCCGGACGGCAAGTACATCGTTTTCGCTCGGGCCAAAGCCTATGATCTCCAGAACACCAAAGGCAAGGGCAAGGTCCTGCTGACACGCGAGGAGTGCAAAGAATTCGTCGAGGACGGCAAGCCGTTCCTGTTCGATCTATACCGCATTCCGTTCAACGCAGGTCAGGGCGGCGTGGCGGAGCCAATCGCGGGGGCGTCGAACAACGGCATGAGCAACTACTTCGGCCGGTACTCGCCCGATGGGCGTTGGATCGTCTTCTGCAAGGCGAAAAGCTATATGCTGCTGCAACGCGACAGCGAACTGTACATCATTCCGGCGGCAGGGGGCGAGGCTCGGCGGTTGGGCGGCAACACCGGCCGGATGAACTCCTGGCATAGTTGGTCGCCGAACGGCAAATGGCTGGTCTTCTCGTCCAAGGCCTGGTCGGACTATACGCAGCTTTGCCTGACCCATATCGACGAGAATGGCGACAGCAGCCCGCCCGTCCTGCTGGCGCACCTGACCGGCGCCGATCGAGCCGCCAATATCCCTGAGTTCGTCAATGCCCGGTCCGACGCCATCGCGAAGATCGGCGAGCAGTTCCTCAACGACTACTCGTTCGTTCGCGCCGGCAACGAATTCTATCGCCATGCGGACGCCGACAACGCGATCCAGAAGTACAAGCAAGCCTTGGAACTGAACCCGGATAACGTGGAAGCGCACCAGAAGCTGGGATTCCTGCTCTACAACGTCAAGGGCCAAGCCCAGGAAGGTATGGCCCACCTGCGCAAGACGCTGGCGCTGGACCTGCACAACCCGCGGGCGCATTACGACTTGGGGATGGCCCTGCTCCATCAGCAGAAGATCGACGAGGCGACCACCCATTTGATGGAAGCTCTGCGCCAGATGCCTAACGGCCTGGATGATCAGTACACGCCCGTGCGGCTGCATCTAACCTTGGGCGAGGCACTGCTCCTGGCGGGCCGGTCGGAAGAGGCCAAGGCGCATTTGGCCAGGGTGGTGGAGCTTGATCCGACGAATCCCGGGGGGCACTACCGCCTGGCCCAGGCGTTGGCGGCCTTGGGACAGATGGATCCCGCTTTGCTCAGTTATGCCAGGGCCCTGAAGCTCGATCCCAAGGTGGATGTCTCGCCCGCGCTTCACCATTTTCTGGCCGACGGCTACCTGCGGAAACGCCAATTCCACGAGGCGCTGGGGCATGAGCAGCGGGCCTTGGCCTTGGCGCAGGCGCAGGATGACGCCCAATTGGTGGCTACACTCCAGAAGGCCGTGGAGTACTGCCGTCAATTGGAGCAAGCGGCGAAGCCGTGAGCGGTGTTGAATGGTCGTGCTCTTGGTCTTAGAATAGGTTGTCCATTGCTGCGGCCCTGCGGAATTACGCCCGAACATTTCAGCAGGTTGCCGATATTATGACACATGTGTCTTGCTTGCGAACCTGGGTTTTGTTAAAATAAGCACCTATGGGGTTATACGATAGAGATTACACGCAGCCGGAATCCCGGCGACAGTACCGCAGTCTGTCGTCCGTGCGCTTCAATCTGCCGCACACGACGCCGGTCGTCAAATGGCTATTGATCTCGAACATTGCCATCTTCCTGGCAGGCGTTTTCATTCCGCATGTTGCCACGTTCCTGATGACGTGGTTGGCGATAGACCCCGGCTCGCTCTTGACCGCGTTGGAGCCGTGGCGACTCGTCACGTACCAGTTCCTTCACGACATGGGGTCGCCGTGGCATATTTTCTTCAACATGCTCGTTCTGTGCTTCTTCGGCCCGCCGTTGGAGAGATACATGGGCAGCCGCCGGTTCCTGCCGTTCTACCTGCTCTGCGGCGTGGTCGGTGGACTCTTCTACATGGGGCTGACGGCGGTGAGATTCCTGGCGCCGGTGCCGCTGCTGGGGGCCTCCGGCTCGATTCTGGGCGTGCTGGCGGCCTGCGCGATTCTGTTTCCGAACTCCGTGATCTTTCTCTTCATCGTGCCGGTGCCGATTCGGGTGGGGGCCATCGCGTTTGCCATCATGTTCTTCGTGACGCTGGTCACGCGCGGGGCCAATGCCGGCGGGGAGGCGGCGCATCTGGCGGGCATGGCCACCGGAGCCGGCTATGTGCTCCTTCAGCCGATGTGGGATCGCTTCCTTTTGCGGATGCGGTCCGGCTCATGGGAAAAGAGGATCGAGGAGGGCCGCCGGCTGCAGATCGAGGTGGACCGGATTCTGGCAAAGGTGCATCGCTCCGGTCTGCACAGCCTGACCCGCCACGAGAAGGCCGCCCTCAAACGCGCGACCCAAGAAGAAGTCCGCCGCCATCAGTTGTAGGATCGACGGGGCCTGTCAGTCCCACTTGAACCGGACTTTGTTGCCCGTCCGGGCCTTGATCCGCTGCTTGACGTTCTCCTGCTTGATCTTCGGATCCCGCCATTTGCCGATCTCGTCCTTGCTCTCGCGGATCTGCTTTTGCAGATCATCCAGCTTCTTGAGGAGCTGTTCGTAGGCGATATCTTTGCGCCGCACCAGCAGGTCGTAGCGCCTGGCGACCACATCCTGGAACTCCGCCCCGAGGGTCTGCTGTTTTGCCTCCGATTTCTCGTTGCGGATCTGTTGGCACAGTTCCTCTTCTCTCTTCTTGAGCTCGAAATCCTGTTTGAGGACCCTCCCCAACTCCGGGTTGGAGAGGTCGGCCTCAAAAATGTACCCGTACTGCTTCATCAGGTGGTCAAAGCTGCTGATATAGAGCTGCGGGTCCCTTTCCTTGAGCTTGGCGAGGGCCTGCTCTTCGCCGGGGTAGTTGGCCTTGAGCCATTCGACGAACTTGGCGTTTCGCTCCTGGCGGCGGGCATCGAGCCGCTCGCGGATCATCTGGTCCAACTCCGGCTGGCCTTGCCCGCGAATCTCCGCCTTGAACCGCTCCGGATCTTTCTTGCGCAGCTCGACCAATTGCCTGGCTTTCGTGGGATCGCGCTGCTGGATGCCCTTCATGATCCTGTTCGTCATGTCTTCGGACAGGTCCCGCTGCCACCAGGGCGGCTGCATCTCCTTGGGCTCATCCTTCCAGATGTCGTTTTTGGCTTGCTTGGGCTCGGCCACGGGCTGTGCGGCGGCGAGTCCCCCGGCCAGGGTGAATCCCGCCAGAAGCGCGGCTACTCGAAGCAAAGGCATCGTCACTATCCTTTCCAGAAGTCCGTCTGTATCGCCATCAGCTCGTTCTCAAACTCGTCGGGGGCTCCGCTCCCACTTTCGCTGTCCCCGGCGTCCAGCGCCTGCATCTGCGCCTCGATCCGCCCGATCTCGGCCGAAAAGTACGCCAGATCGAGGTCGTCCGCGGTGAGATCATGGCTGTCCCAGATCGCGGTGGGTATGATGGCGGCGTAGGACAGGCGGGGCCGGTCCGTCGAGCGCGGACCGAGCAGCCCGATCAGAGCCAACACGATCACGGCAGCGGCGGCGGCCAGAGAGCCGCGGACCAGCCGTACGGTTCGATGCCGGCGCAGAGCCACGACGGCCATTTGGGTCTTGATCGCGGTCACGCGCCGCGCGTCCGGTGCCGGGGCGGGATGGGTTTCCAGAAGTCGCTCGCCCGTCTGGATGTCCTCGTGGGCCGCCCGGGCGGCCGGTTCATCCATGAACCGCCGGAGCAACTCGACCAGATCTTCATGGGCTGGATTTGTCATGGCATCGACCCCTTACCCCTCCATGAGCTCCCTCAGTTTCTTGAGTCCCCGGTGCAGCTTCGACAAAGCCGTACCGATCGGTTCCGACCGGAGCTCTGCGATTTCCTTGAAACTCAGTTCCGAATAAAAACGCAACAGGATCAAATCCCGGGTGTCCGCATCCAAACGGTTCAAATGGGTCTGGAGCTTGTCGAGTCTCTCTTCGCCCTCATCGGAGAATCGGGGCTCGTTCAGGTCCGGCTCCAACTCCAGTTGACCCCGGCGGGCCTCCAACAGCTTCTTCCGCCGCTGTTTGCCCCGCAGATGGTCGTGGAAGATGTTCGACGCAATTTTGAAGAGCCAACTCTCGAATGCGCCGCCCTTGTACGAGCCGATCTTCTCGACGAGCCGAATGAACAACTCACTCAAGAGCTCGTCGCTGAGGTCCCGGTCACCGGTCAGCCGGTAGAAATAACCGTAGCAGCGGCCGGAGTACATGTCAACCACCTGCGCAAAGCTGTCGGCGTCCCCCGATTTACAGCCGTCAATAATTCGGGCTAACTCGACGCTTCTACCCATTAGCTGCGTTCGTAACCAAAGACGTTTGCCCGCCAAGGCTTATTGCAGGAAATCACGAAACGAGCAGCCGCATATCGGACCTTCCTATGCGGCGTCAACCCCCACTCCGGCATGGTGGACTATGCCATCCTCAGCGCGCCGGCCAGGACTCATCCGGGTCATCCTCGCCTTCCGCCTCCTGGTCGAGTTTCCAACCCTCGGTCTCTTCCATGTCATTGATCTCCCGCTGGACGTACTTGAAGATTTTGTCCTGCAGCGGGCCGAGCTTGCTGTACCATTGGAGCATATTCTGGTAGCTGCCCAGGAGCATGTCGAGGCGGAGGAGCTGCCATTTGGCGAGGCACTCGGCCTCCTTGATGTTCGAGAACGGGTCGCACTTGAACATCTTGCGGCCGTCCGGCCCTCTCTCACAGAGCTCGCACTGTTCGCACTGGATCATATTTTGTCCTTTACAGAAGCGTTCCGCCTGTGCTAAACTCCATTATACGAGTGTGGACCTCTCTGTATCAAAGATTTTAACCTTTTGTTGGAGCTGTACATGGCCAAACCAAGACGTAGAAGGAAGATCGGCAGCAAGAAAAGACGGACACGCTGGAAGATCCGACATAAGATCAGCGGCTGATGACCGGTTCCCCGCAGGATTGGCAGTCCTGGGGAGAGACCGAATGCTCACAAGAGGCCCGCAAGCGCCCGGGGCGCGAAGATGGCGATGAAGCATTTCCGTGTAGTCTTCCAGCCGGAGGGCAGGGAGATTTCGATTCATCAGGGCGCTACGCTCGTGGAGGCGGCTGGACAGGCCGGCATCTTCCTGATGACGCCCTGCGCCGGCAGGGGCACCTGCCGCAAGTGCACGGTGCTGCTTTATCCTTCCGGACAACCGATCCTCGCCTGTCAACACCGGGTCGAAAGCGACTTGACGGTGGTCGTGCCGCCGGAGTCGCGCTTTTACGAGCACAAGATCCTCGATCAGGGGATCCCCGCCGGAGAGCAGATCCATCCGACCCTCTACCCCAAGTACAGTGCCCGCGCGGGTACGGGCGCCATTCTCGGCGTCGCGGTGGATATCGGGACCACGACCGTCGTCGCCAAACTGCTCGACATGGTCACGGGCCGCTGCCTCGCTACGCAGGCCATGTTGAACCCCCAGACCCGCTTTGGCGATGATGTGGTCAGTCGCATCAACTACGCCCAATCCGACGCACACCTGACGGAATTGCACAATATCATCGTCGAGTGCGTCAATGCCTTGATCCGGCGTCTTTGCCGGCGGGCGGGCACCGAGGCGTTGAGCATCTACGAGGCGTCCATCGTCGGCAACACCACGATGAATCACCTCTTTCTCCGGCTCCCGGTCGAACAACTGGGTCGGGCTCCGTACCGAGCCTGGTCGGTGGAGGCCCAGGATATCCCGCCTGCTCAGTTGAATCTGGAGATGAACCCCGCAGGCAATATCCACTGCGCCGAGAACATCGCGGGTTTCGTCGGGGCCGACACGACGGCGGTCGCGCTGGCGGTGGATATGGATTTGATCGAAGACCGGGTGCTGGCCGTGGACATCGGGACCAATGGCGAGATCGTCCTGGGCACCCGGGACAAGCTTTACGCGGCCAGTTGTGCGGCGGGACCCGCCCTGGAAGGAGC
Organism: Planctomycetota bacterium; assembly: GCA_023481165.1. Lineage (GTDB taxonomy): Bacteria > Planctomycetota > Phycisphaerae > Sedimentisphaerales > Anaerobacaceae > PLanc-01. The sequence goes on from JAMCWO010000369.1 coordinate 64,152, forward strand.
ACGGATCAGATACGGCAGCCGGGCGGTGGACGGGGCCATTGAAGCGGTGGTCTTCGATGAGGATATCTCCTTGGATGTCATTGGCAAGATGCTCCCGCACTCGATCTGCGGCAGCGGTCTCATCGACGCCGTCGCCGTACTGGTGGACCTGGGCGTCGTGGACGCAACGGGCCGGTTCACGAATCGCGCGGGCGGGGCAAGCCTGCCGAAGCCCATTGCCTCCCGGATCCTGGAATTTGAGGGGCAGCCCGCCTTCTGCCTGGCTTGGAACGAACAGACCTCACAACCCGGCATTCTGCTGACGCAACGGGACATCCGCGAAGTGCAGCTCGCGAAAGCGGCGATCCGGGCCGGGATCCGCATCCTGATGAACAAACTGGGCCTGAGCGACGCGGATATCGACCGGGTCCTCTTGGCGGGGGCCTTCGGCAATTATATCCGGCCGAGCAGTGCGGTCCGCATCGGCCTGCTGCCCAACGTCCCTCTGGATCGGATCGAGCCGATAGGCAACGCCGCCGCCACCGGGGCCGAGATTCTGCTGATCAGCGAGGAATCCCGGGAAAGAGCCGCCCGGCTGGCCCGCCGGATTCAATACGTCGAGATCGCGCACGAGGCCAATTTTGCCGATGTTTTCGCCGACGCGATGTTCCTGAACCCGTGACGGTCAGACTCGTCCGATGACGAGGCAGGCGTTGTGGCCGCCAAAACCGAAGGAGTTGCTCAAGGCGATATCGACTTTGGCTTCCCGGGCCTTCAGCGGGACGTAATCCATCTTCAGGTCGCACCGCTCGTCCTGGTTCTCCAGGTTGATGGTCGGCGGAATAAGCGAGTAGTTGATGGTCTTGACAGATGCAATCAACTCCACGGCGGCGGTCGCGCCCAGCATGTGCCCCAGGCAGCTCTTGGTGGAGCTGATAGGGACCTTGTATGCGTATTCCCCGAAGATGGTCTTGATCGCCGTACTCTCGGCGATATCGTTCAACTCGGTGCTGGTCCCGTGGGCGTTGATATAGTCGACGTCCTCGGGGTTGATCTTGGCATCCTCCACGGCCAGCTTCATCGCCATCGCCGCTCCTTCTCCATTGGGCAGGGGCGCTGTGATGTGGTAGCCGTCGTCCGTCGCACCATAACCCAGCAACTCGGCATAGATCTTTGCCCCGCGTTTGCGGGCGTGGTCGTAGTCCTCCAGAATGATGATGCCGGCGCCTTCCGCCAGGACGAACCCGTCCCGGTCGCGATCGAAGGGCCTCGATGCCGCCTGCGGATTGTCATTGCGGGTGCTCAGCGAGCGGGCGGCACAGAAAGACCCCAAGCCGATCGGGGTCAGAGCCGCCTCCGATCCGCCGGTGACCACAACGTCGCTGCGTCCGCTGGCGATGTTCCAGAAGGCCTCTCCGATCGTGTGGTTGCTCGAAGCGCAGGCACTGGATACGGTGAAGCTCGGTCCGCGCAGGCCGAACTGAATGGCGATATTGCCGCTGCCGGCGTTGGCCATCAGACGCGGCACGCAGAAGGGCGACACTTTGGTCGGCCCTTTTTCCAGCAGACGGATATGCTGGTCCTCGATCTCCTTGATCCCGCCGATTCCGGTGCCGACGATGACCCCCATGCGGTAGGGGTTCTCGCGGGAGAAATCGAGACCGCTGTCCTTCACCGCCTGGATCGCTCCCGCCACGGCGAACTCGGAGAAGCGGTCCATCCGCTTGGCATCGCGCCTGTCGATGTACTTGGTTACATCGAAATTCTTGATCTCGCCCCCGAAATGGACCGTGAACTGGCTGGCGTCGAACGATTCCACGGTCGAGACGCCGCTGCGGCCCTCGCACAAGGCATGAAACAGTTCCTCTACGGACTCGGATAGCGCGGTGATGCACCCCAAGCCGGTTATAACCACTCGGCGTCTCTCCATGGGGCCTATGCGCTTTCCTTCTTCTTGGTTTGGGCGATGTTGACGATGTAATCGATGGCGGCGCCGACGGTCTGAATCTTCTCGGCCTCCTCATCGGGAATGCTCATATCGAATTCGTCCTCGAACTCCATCACGAGCTCAACGGTATCCAGAGAGTCGGCATTCAGGTCGTTAATGAAGGAGGTCTCCCGGGTAATCTCGGATTTATCAACGCCCATCTGCTCGCTGATGATCTCGATTACCTTGTTCTGAATTGCCTGGACATCTATCTCATCGATACTCACTTGGTATCCTCCTTAACAGACTTGAATTTCTCTTATTGGGCTCCACTTGTCGTTTCCCGGATATAGTGCCAGTGCCACCCTCCCGGTTTTGGCCGGTATCTTATCGGCGAGGGGGGCCTTGTACAACCATTTTTTTTGTTTTTTCACATGGCCATCCCGCCATCGACGCAAAGGACCTGCCCGGTAATGTACGCGGCATCGTCACTGGCCAGGAATGCCACCGCTTTGGCCACCTCCTCGACGGTCCCCATGCGTTTCATGGGGATCAGCTCGACAGCCGCATCGATGACCGGCTGGGCCAGCTTGCGGGCCATCTCGGTATCAATGAAGCCGGGAGCGATGCAATTAGCCGTCACGTTCTTCTTGGCCAGTTCGCGGGCGGTGGTTTTGGCCAGTCCGATAAGACCGGACTTGCTGGCGGAATAGTTGGCTTGGCCGGCATTCCCCATCACGCCGGAGACGGAGCTGATGTTGATAATCCGCCCGAACTTGTTGCGCAGCATGGACTTAGCGGCGGCCCGAATGCCCACAAAGGCCGCCCGCAGATTGACGGCGAGCACCTTGTCGAACTCTTCGTCGGTCATCCGAATCACGAGGTTGTCCCGCGTGATGCCGGCGTTGTTGACGAGAATTCCGATCCCGCCGTAGTCCGCCGCCAGCGACTCCAGGACTTCCGTGAACTTCTGGGTCTGGGTGATGTCCACGCATCGCGTCACGACTTCAAAGCCGGCCTCTTGGACGGCCCGCTCCAAGTCCTTGAGTTGGTCCTCCATCATGTCCAGACCGGCGACGGTCCGTCCCTGCTTGAGCAGCTCGAACACGATGGCCCGTCCGATCCCGCGGGCCGCCCCGGTTACTACTGCAAGTCGTTTCTCTGCCATCCTTTACCTCCAGTGTATTGCCCAAGTCCCTTGCCGGACTATGCTCCTTCGATCAAGGCTTTCAGGGAAGCCAAGTCGCTGACGTTGGTCACCTTCGCCTTGCGGTTGATGCGTTTCATCAGCCCGGTGAGGACCCGTCCCGGACCGATCTCATAGAATTGCTCGACGCCGTCGGCCAGCAGCCGCTCCATACACTTCTGCCACAGGATTGGGCTGACAAGCTGGCGCGTCAGGCCATCGACAATGCTTTCGGCACTGCCGTAGTAATCGGTGGTGATATTGACAATCGTCCGGATGGACCCTGGCGGCGCGATCCGAGTCAGTCGCAAAGCGTTCCCCAAGGCCTCGGCGGCACTGGACATCATCCGGGTATGAAAGGCCCCGGCCACCTCCAGCCGGACCGCTTTCATGGCTCCATGCTTCTCGGCCAGGCGTCCGGCCCGTTCGCAGGCCCCGCGGGTGCCGCTGACGACGATCTGGGCGGGACAGTTGAAGTTGACCGGCTCGATCAGTTCGCCCTCGCTGGCCTCAGCGCACAGTTGCCGGACCTTGTCCTCATCCAATCCGAGGAGGCTGACCATACCTCCTGGGGTCGAATCGGCCGCCGCTTGCATCGCCTCGCCGCGTTTCTGGACCAGGCGCAAGCCATCCTCAAAGCTGATCGCTCCTGCCGCATAGAGGGCGGTATATTCGCCCATGCTCAATCCCGCCGTGACATCCGGCGCCAGACCCGCCGTCGCGGGACTCGTGCGCAGCACCTCCAGCAGAGCGGCGGAGGTGACGAAGATCGCCGGCTGAGACATCGTCGTCGTGTTGAGCCGGTCCGCCGGCCCCTCGAAACAGACCTTCCGCAGATCGAATCCGACGATCTCGTTGGCCTTCTCAAACAACGCCGCGGCGCTGGGGAACACTGGGGCAACGTCCGCTCCCATACCGACGGTTTGGGCGCCCTGTCCGGGAAATAAAAAGGCGGTCTTCATCGTTCGTATCCCCGATCCGTGTTCATACCTCCATCCTTTGAGGTGCTGCCTCAAAACTCGATGACGTTGGCGCCCCAGGTAACGCCGGCGCCAAAGGCCACAAAGATCACAAGGTCGCCTCGTTTCACTCTGCCCTGCCGCACACACTCATCGAAGGCAATCGGCACCGAGGCGGCCGAGGTGTTGCCGTAGTTCTGAATGTTGATGAAGACCTTCTCGTCGGGCAGATTCAACCGCTTGGCCGCCGATTCGATGATGCGGGCGTTCATCTGGTGCGAAATCACCATCGCGATGTCATCCAGAGTCAGATGACAATGTTCCAGGCAGTCGGTGACGGCATCGACGATCCGCCGCACCGCCTGCTGGTAGACTTCCCGGCCCTTGATCTGCATGAAGACTTTATCCGGATTGTCCAGCGGTCTACTGACCGGGTTTCGCGATCCATGGGCCTGGCAGTTCAGAGCCTCCCAGAAGTTCCCGTCCGCACCCACCGTGCTGTACAGGATGCCCCGTCCGGCGTCCTGTTTTCGCTGCAAGACAACCGCACCCGCTCCATCGCCGAACAGAATGCAACTGGTCCGGTCTTTCCAATTCGTGATTTTGGTCAGCGTTTCCGCCCCGATGACCAGCGCGTTGTCGACGCGCCCGTTGGCGATGAGCTGATGGACCAGATGCAGCGAGTAGACAAAACCGCTGCAGGCAGCCGCGATGTCGAAGGCCCACGCCCTTTGGGCCCCCAGTATCTGCTGGACGAAGCAGGCGGTGGACGGGAAGACCATCTCCGGCGTGATGGTCGCCACCGTGATCAGGTCCAGATCGTCGGCGGTCAGGCCCGCGTATTGCAGGGCTCGTTTGGCCGCCTCGGCCGCGAGATGGGCCGTGGACTCCCCATCGTTCGTGATGTGCCGCGTCTTGATCCCCGTGCGCGTAGTGATCCATTCGTCCGAGGTGTCCACCATCCGGGCGAGATCGTCATTGGTCAGCAGTTTTGAGGGAACAAACGAACCACACCCCGTGACGACCGCGCGGCTCGTGGGAGAGCGATCCTCAGTCTTCTTCTCCATCCGATGTGCGGGCCTCCGAGAGATACTCCATGATCTTGTCGTTGATCTTCTGCGTGTAGCAGTTCTTGGCGGTGAGCACGGCGTTGCGGATCGTCCGAGCCTTGCTGGCCCCGTGGCAGATCAAAGCCGTGCCGTTGATGCCCAGCAGGGGAGCCCCACCGTACTCATTGTAGTCATGCTTGCGGTACACACGCATGATGATCGGTTTGAACATCAGCGCCAACTCCGGCTTCTCCTGCATCAACTCCGCCTTGATCGCCCGGAACAGCCCATCGACCGCCCCCTCAGTCAACTTCAGGATCACGTTTCCCACGAACCCTTCGCACACAATAACGTTGCAGACCCCTCGGAAGATGTCCCTGCCCTCGACGTTCCCGACGAAATTGATGCGTGGATCGGCTCGCAAGAGGTCTTTTGTCTTTTTGACGATTTCGTTGCCCTTGGCCTCTTCCTCCCCGATGCTCATGATCCCAACTTTCGGGTTCTGGACGCCCAGATAGTATTGCGAGTAGATGCTCGCCATCAAGCCGTACTGGTAGAGATTGATCGGCTTGCAGGCGATGTTGGCGCCGACGTCGCAGATGGTCACCGGCCCTGTGAGAGTCGGAAAGACCACGGCGATGCCCGGCCGGTTCACGCCCGGCAGGGTGCGCATCCGCATCTGGAACGCCGCGACGCACGCGCCCGTGTTACCTGCCGAGATCACGGCATCCGCCCGGTCCAGCTTGGCCAGTTTCGCCAGCACCCCGATCGAGCTGCGCGGCTTTTTGCGCAAACTGTCGACCGGCTTCTCGTCCATCGCAATCACGTCCGGCGCATCGACAATGCTCAGCCGGTCCTTGTCGTAGGTCATGCCGGCCAGCTTCGCCTCCAACGTCTGCTGCGGCCCCACGAGCAGGACCTGATCGTCCTGCGCCAATTGGGGCAACACTTCCAACGCTCCGGCGATGATTTCGTCCGGCGCGTGATCGCCTCCCATGGCATCTATTGCGATACGCATGTTTACGCCGTTTCCTCCTTGCCGAGTTTCAACGTCAGGCTGGGATTGACGTATCCGCAGTTGCTGCACGCTGCATGGGGCAACTTGGCCTGGCTGCACTTCGGACACAGCGTGTAGTTCGTCGGCTTGAGCGCCTCGTGCGCCCGCCGGGTTCGTGTGCGGCTTCTACTCGTTCTTCTTGCTGGTAACATTGTCTATTACTCCAAATCTTTCTGCAACAATCCACACCGCCAACCTCTCGCTACCGATGCAAACCCTCCCTGATATCCTCGGACGGCCCGTCTGTCAAGCGTAAATCCGGTGTTGCCAACGGGAAACGCCTTTTACGGCCTGTGGCACGTTTGCGGCACGTACGGCCGGGCCGCCGTGGGCTAAGCCAACGACCACGCTTAATCACGCCTGCCATCATGCGGTCTACCTTCTACACCAAGGCACCCCGATTATCCGCTCGTTCGCCGGTGCTGTCAATGTCCTGCCGCGTCCCGTATCCGAACAGCAGGTGCCGCTGGCTCCCGGTGGCGGACCGCCGCCCATGACAGTGGCGAAATTTGTGCAGTTCGGCGCGCCGGTATGCCGAAGAAATCACACAAGTAATGTTCTCGGACTCTATACAGAAAGCAGGTTCTGCCTAAATGCTTGCTGCTGATGACGTTATGAATGAAACGCGGAGCCGGTTGTCCGATGCGATTGCGATGGTCATTGTGTTTCTGATGGCGACCGGGGCGGTGATGGTGTTCTCCGCCGGCGCCACTCTCGGCCACCCATTCGACCTACGGCACTTCTATGACTATCCAGGCCTGCGCCAGATCATGTTCTTTCCTATAGCCGTGGTAGTGCTGTTCGCCATGTCGATGACGAACTACCGGTTCTGGCGGATCCGTTCCCATTGGTACGCATGCCCGACCGTGTGGCTGTTACTCGCTGCTTTTGGATTGGTGATCGCTGTTTTGGTCCCGTCACTCGGCACGGAAGTCAACCAAGCCCGGCGGTGGCTGAGGATTCCACTGGGTATCGTAAACATTAGCTTTCAGCCGTCGGAATTGGCGAAGTGGATGATGGTGTTCTTCATGGCGGGTGTCTGCGCCAAAGCCGGGCCGGACATGAGGTCGTACTGGCGACGGTTTCTGCCGCTGTGCATTCTGATCGGACTTGTCTGCGGGCCGATCGTGATTGAGGATTTCGGCACGGCGGCTTTCATCGTTCTGATCAGCTTCGCCATGCTGATCATCGCCGGCGTCAAGTGGTGGCATATTCTGACGTTGGTGCCCCTGGGCGTTGTCGGGCTGGTCGCCGCCTTGATTCAGGCGCCGCACCGCGTTCAGCGATTGGCGGCCTTTCTGCACCCGGAGTGGTTCGGAGCGTCGGTGGCATACCAGGCCAACCAATCGTTGATCGCCATCGGCTCGGGGGGCCTCTGGGGCAGGGGGTTGGGCGAGGGCATTTCCAAGTATGGCCATCTGCCGGAAGATACTACCGATTTCATCTTCGCCATCGTCGGGGAAGAGTTGGGCCTCGCGGGGACGCTCGGGGTCATTCTGCTGTTCGTCGTCTTTGTTGTCCTTGGCCTGGCGGTGGTGGCGCGATGTCGTGACCCCTTTGGCCGGCTTCTGGCAGCAGGCATTGTCCTGACGATCGGGATCCAAGCCGCCCTGAACATCGGTGTCGTCACCGTCGTTCTGCCGACCAAGGGCATACCGTTGCCGTTCGTCAGTGCCGGCGGGACCAGCATGCTTCTATCATCCGCCGCAGTGGGTGTCCTCTTGAACATCGCTGCCCGAGCCGGCCCTGAGCGTCTTGACATAAGTGCCGGTTGCTGCGAGGCTTAGGACGGGTGGCACGCCCAAGCGCAGCTTGAGCGTGTCCTTCAGGGATAGGGACTGCTTCCATAGAAGCACGGTCAAACAAGTTTGGCCGTGCCACCCGGGTTGGCTACTACTCCTCTGTCGTATACTCTTGCCTCCCACTGGCGCGGTTTTGCACGTGACTTTCCCGACCCGCTTTGGTACAATAAACAGGCAGTCCCAGCCGGTGCTGCGCACAGGGACGGATCAGGGTATGGGGGTTGCAATGTGGGTCCGCGAAGGGGTGATGCGATAAGAACGTGGCTCTGTGCGGCTGTTGTATCCATGCTGCTGACGGTGGCTGCTTGGTCCGCGCCCGGGCCTGCGGAACTGAGGCGCTTCATGCCGGACGAGATCATCGTGAAGTTTCGCACACCTACGCCGGCAGCGAAGGGCGTCGAGGGAAGTCCAGACGATAAAGTTGGCTTTTCACAGAGTTTGCGCACGCCCGGCCAGCGGTTTCGGGTCCGCGAGATGCGGCCCATCGTGAAAGACTTCGATCGCCGGCAGACTCAACTGCGACCGCTGGGAGACTCGGACCAATCGCGCCTGACCCCCAAGCAAAGACGACTGCTCCGGCGTCAGAAACGCGCAGCAGCGACCGCCAGACGCCCGGAACTGGGCAACATCTATCGCGTCCTCCTGGATCTCGATGCCGACGAGAGCTTGGAGAAGGTACTGGCGGAATATCGGAGCCGGCCGGATGTTGAATACGCCGAGGTGAACCCGATCATCTCTGCCTGTGTGACGCCCAATGACCCGTCCTACGCGGACCAGTGGGCCCTGAGCAAGATCCACGCCGCCGAAGCCTGGGACACCTGCCGGGGCAGCAGTGACGTTGTCGTCGCGGTCTTGGACACGGGCGTTGACTACGACCACCCCGATCTGCAAGGCAATCTGTGGGCCAACGAGGCCGAACGCGATGGTCAGCCCTGGGTCGATGACGATCACAATGGCTACGTCGATGATATCCGCGGCTACAACTTCGTCGCCTACAACAACGACCCCAGGGACGACCACGGCCACGGCACGGCGATTACCGGCATCATCGCCGCGGTGGGAAACAATGGTACGAATACTGCCGGCGTGTGCTGGACCGTCCGCATCATGCCGGTGAAGATCCTCGGCGCCGATGGCGAGGGTACCGCGGCGGATGCTGTGCCGGCGATCTATTACGCGGTAGCCAACGGGGCCGACATCATTTCCGGCAGTTGGGGCGGCGCGGAGGCGTCCAGTGCCTTGGGGGACGCGATTGCGTGCGCGCACGCGGAGGGCGTCGTCGTCGTGGCGGCGGCAGGTAACAGCAACTCGGGCGAACCCTACTATCCGGCGGCCTATCCGGAGGTGATTTCGGTCGCCGCCACGGACTCGAACGATCAACGCTGGTATCTTTCCAACTATGGTGATTGGGTGGACCTCGCGGCGCCGGGACACAGTATTGTGTCACTACGCGCAGAACTGCCGGGCCAGGTGACCCGCACGCGGGGCCTCAGCCGGATGTCGGGGACCTCGCTGGCGGCACCCCATGTCTCCGGGGCCTGCGCTCTGCTCCTGGCGGCCGATCCGTTCTTGCGGTGTGATGAACTGCATCGGATTCTCACGGCCACGGCCGATCCCATCCAGCCGGGTATCTGCGCCTCCAACGGCCGGCTGAACGTCTACGCTGCCTTGCGAGCCGTCATTCCGCCCGAAGGGACGATTCGGATGGATCGGACCTACTATGCCGAAGGCGCCGACATCGGTCTGCTCCTGGCGGATTGGCGCCTCCGGGGCGCCGGCCATTTTACCGTAACCGTAGCGACCGCCGGGGGCGATCAGGAGGCCGTGGCCCTGAGGGAGACCAACGTGTCGCTGGGCGTCCTGCGCGGCACGATCATCAGTCAGAATGCGGCCGTGATGGTCGGGGACGGCGTTCTCCAAGTGCATGATGGTGAGGGCATCGAGGCCGGCTACCTGGGTGCCGACGATGGTCTGGGCCACGCGGGCGAGTGGCGTCAGGCGATCGCGATCGCTGATTTCAAGCCGCCGGCCGTGGTGAGTGTCGAGGCCAAGCCCCAAACCTCAGCGGCGACGATTGAGATTCACACGAGCGAGCCGACCCGCGCGGAGGTCCGGTTCGGTGTAACCGCCGCCGGACCCTTTGCCTCCATCCAGAAAGACCCCGCGTTCCGTGAGCAGCACAGCGTCCCGTTGCGCGGCCTGGTCCCGCAGACCCAGTACTATTTTGTCCTGGCGATCGTCGATGAAGCCGGCAACGAGGCGGTCGCCGACAACAACGGACAGAACTATTCCTTTGCCACTGGTGCCCCATCGCCTTGACCTAAAGCATGGTTACGTGGTGGACAAATCCAACGGCCTATGGTTAAGATAGCGGCCGTGGCGCATCGACACAAATAAGGGTTGGCGGCCACACAAAAAGAAGTGCCAAAGGCACCCCAGACAAGGAAGTCCAATGTGAGTCACGCGACGTTCTTCTTCGCCGGCGGGGGCACGGGCGGGCACATCTACCCGCTGCTGTCCATCGCCGAACAAATCCTGGCCCGCCGTCCGGACGCCGGAATCCATTTCTTTCACAGTACCCGGAGCGTCGATGCGCGGGTCTTCGAGAAGATCCCGTACCAGCGCACCCCTTTGCCGGCGACGGGCCTATCCTTTCATCCGGCCAAGCTTCTGCGCTTCATCGTGACCTTCCGTCAAAGCTACCGCCAGGCCAGGGACCTGATGGCGGCTACTCCTCATCCCGTCGTAGTCGGAGCAGGCGGATTCGTCGCGGCCCCCGTCTGCCGGGCGGGAAGCAAGCTGGGTGTGCCCGTGGCTCTGATCAACGTGGACCTGTTGCCGGGCCGGGCCAACAGGCTCAGTGCCCGCTGGGCGGACGAGATCTTCGTGCAGTTCGAAGAGAGCAAGAAGGAATTCAAGCACAGCCGGGCGGTCGTCAACGCCGTGGGTTGCCCCTTGCGCAGCAGTTTCGAGCATCCCGATCGTGAGAAGGCTATGGCGGAACTCGGCCTGGACCCCGGCAAGAACGTCCTGCTGATTACCGGGGCGTCGAGCGGCTCGATGCGGATCAACGAAGCGGTTTGTGAGCTGTTGCCCCAACTGGCGCGATTCGCCGACCGCTGGCAGATTGTGCATCTGACCGGTCTCGACAATTACCAAATGGTCCTGAATCGGTATAAGGGGGCCGAGATAGCCCACAAAGTGCTTGACTATTACGATAACATGGCGGACCTCTTCGCGGCGACGAGTCTCGTCGTCGGCCGCAGCGGAGCGGTCAGCGTGGCCGAATACGCCGTTGCGGGTGTGCCGAGCATCTGCATGCCCTATCCGCACCACAAGGACAGGCACCAGTACTTCAATGCCGGCAAGCTGGTCGACGCCGGGGCCGCCGTGATTGTGGACGACGTCCCAGACTTGGCTGACCGTGCCGGCTGGCTCTGGGAAGAGCTGGAGGACCTGATGAGCCGCGACGAAAAACGCCGCGAAATGTCCCAAGCCTGCCAACGATTCGCCCGCCCCGGCGCCGCCACCAAAATCGCGGAACGTCTGCTCCAAATGGCCGAGTAGGGATCGTCCGGGCCGTTGCGAGGCTCGTATCCGTAGCATGGGCATCTTGCCCATGAGTCTCACGGGCGCGAGCGCCCGTGCAGACAAGCCCGGGACAGCCCTGCGCTGCATGGGCAAGATGCCTATACTGCGATCTTGACTCGGGCCGGAAACGGCACGACAATGACCCGGTCATATGGGCTCTTGAGAAGAAGGAGTGACTATGAACTGGACGGGTGTTCGAGTTTGTGCGACGGCAATGGTCGTTTGTCTGGCGGGTGGGTTGAGGGCGGCGGAGAAGGGGGATAAGCCCTGGGCCGTGTATGAGGGCAAATCCGGGGCGGGAGTGGGCAAGCATATTGTCTTTGTCACCGGCGATGAGGAGTACCGGTCGGAAGAGTCGATGCCGATGCTGGCCAAGATCCTGGCCGTTCACCATGGGTTCAAGTGCACCGTGCTGTTCGCGATCAACAAAACCAGCGGCGAGATCGATCCGCTGACGCTCGACAATATCCCGGGCCTGGAGGCCCTTGATACGGCGGACCTGATGGTGCTGTTCACGCGGTTCCGCGAGCTGCCGGATGAGCAGATGAAGCACATCATCGACTATACGAACTCCGGCAAGCCCATCGTCGCCCTGCGGACGGCTACGCACCCGTTTGCCTACAAACACAAGGACAACCCCTACGCCAAGTGGAGCTGGGACAACAAAGACCCCCAGTTCAAAGGCGGATTTGGCCGGCAGGTGCTCGGCGAGACCTGGGTCAACCACTACGGCGTCCACCAGAAAGAAAGCACCCGCGGCATTATCGCCGACGCTCTCAAGGGTCAGCCCCTCGTTCGTGGCGTGGGCACGATCTGGGCCCCGTCCGACGTCTACGAGTTGACCACCCTCAACGGCGACTGCAAACCGGTGATCATGGGTTACGTCCTGTCCGGCATGAATCCCGACGACAAGGTCAACGAGAAGAAAAAGCCGCTGCCGGTCGCCTGGATCAAGTCGTACACCGGCGATTCGGGCAAGATGGACCGTATCTTCACGACGACGATGGGCCACGCCGGCGATCTCAAAGACGAGAACTTCCGGCGCCTGCTCGTCAACGCCTGCTACTGGGGCATGGGGATGGAAGACAAGATCCCGGCGAAAGGCGATGTGACGATCATCGGCGAGTACAACCCGAACAACATCGGCTTCGGCGGCTTCAAAAAGGGCCTCAAACCCGCCGACCATAAGTTGCCGTGATTGATGATGGATTATTGATGATGGGCGCATTAACATCCGAAGTGCAACACGGCCCAACGATCACGAGCCAATCGGTCGCCTATACAATTCTGTACCTCTGGGGACTCTGTCCCCAGACCCCTGGGATTTAGCGCTTTGGACCAGAGACA
>JAMCWO010000281.1 GCA_023481165.1 Planctomycetota bacterium
CTGATCCTCGCCACTGATGCGGAGCAGATTCTCGGTATCGGCGATTGGGGAGTGGGCGGTATCGAAGTCCCGATCGGTAAGCTGGCGATTTACACGGCTGCTGGCGGCGTTGACCCGGCCCGGGTGATCCCCGTGATGCTCGATGTCGGTACAAACCGGGAGAGCCTGTTGACCGATCCCACATATATCGGGAACCGGCACGCCAGGGTGCGCGGGGAACAATATGACGACTTCATCGACACCTACGTCAATGTCGTATCGCGACTCTTCCCGAACGCGCTGCTGCAGTGGGAGGATTTCGCTCCCGGCAACGGCCGGCGCATCCTGGAGAAATACCGGCGTCGGCTCTGCACCTTCAATGACGATATGCAGGGCACCGGTGCAATCACGCTCGCGGCGGCCATCTCCGCGGCTCGCGTCTGCGGGACGCCGCTGCGCAATCAACGGGTGGTTATTTTCGGGGCAGGCACCGCGGGCGTTGGCGTCGCAGACCAGATCTGTAACGCTATGGCGCGCGAGGGACTCGCCTGGGAAGAGGCCGTCCGGTGCTTCTGGCTAGTGGACCAGCAGGGCTTGATCTCGGCCGATATGGCCGGCACACTCCGCGATTACCAGGTGACGTATGCCCGGCCGGCGTCCGAAAGCAGGGGCTGGCAGCACGGAGCGAAGGGGTGCGGCGCCGGTTTGGCCGAAGTCGTGCGGCGAGTGAAGCCGACGATGCTCGTCGGTGCGTCAACAGCCTCCGGCAGTTTCACTGAAGAGATCGTGAAGGAGATGGCGTCTCACACCGCACGGCCAGTCATTTTCGCACTCTCCAGTCCACCGCTGCTGGCCGAGGCGAACCCGGCCGATCTGATCGCCTGGACAGACGGGCGGGCGCTGATCGCCACCGGCAGTCCCTTCGCTCCGGTCACGCATAAGGGGGTGACGTACGTCATCGCCCAGGTGAATAACGCCATGCTGTACCCGGGCTTGGGCCTCGGCGCCATCGTCTCCCGGGCATCCAGGATCAGTGACGGCATGTTCGCGGCGGCGGCGGATGCCGTTTCCAGCATGGTGACCGTGCGTCAGCCGGGCGCTTCGCTCCTGCCGCATATCGACGACTTGCGCGGCGTGTCGCTGACGGTGGCCACGGCTGTCGCCGAAGCGGCAGTCGCCGAGGGCTTGGCCGGAGTCAGGTTCGGCGACATCGTTCAGGAGGTGCGGGACGCGATGTGGTTGCCCGAGTATCGCCGCATCCGGGCGGCATGAATGAGCTTGTCATGCAGATCGCAGGATGAGGGAGAACGCGGAGACGATGCGAGTGCTAAGGACAAAGTCGGAAATGAATCTCGGCCGCGAAATGACAAGTGCGCTGCGCACTTGCCTCGCGCGCCTCGCTGACCTCCTGTGCGGTTGCAGGCATCGCAAAACCACTCTTCCCATCACGCTCCCGGCCGCGGTTGGCGTGGGGGCACAGCCCAAAACAAAGGCTGACACTTACATGGTCTGCCTGGAATGTGGCCGCCACCTCGCATACGACTGGACCGCGAGGTTCAACACTTCGGCCGCTGCCCCGTTGCGTAAGAAGACGGCCGCGCCCGAAAGGGAACAGGGCCACGAGCGTGCGATCCCCCCTGACATCCCGGACCACGACATCGAGCTGGAAAAACCAGCGGCTCCTCGCAGTGAGAATACACCATGAGAGAATCATCCAAAGTTCGAAAGATTGCCTTCGTCGGCGATTACCTGCCGCGGAAGTGCGGCATTGCTACCTTCACGTCGGACCTCCTTTCGGCGGTTGCCGCCGCCCATCCGCAAAGCCAGTGCTTTTCCGTGTCCGTCAACGACAATCACGGCGGGTACGATTACCCGGAAGAGGTCCGCTTTGAGATCGAGGAGCAGGATCTCTCGTCCTATCTCCGCGCGGCCGACTTTCTCAATATCAGCAATGTGGATATCGTCTGCCTCCAGCACGAGTTCGGGATTTTCGGCGGCCCGGCTGGGGGGCACATCCTGGCCCTGCTGCGCGAGCTGAGGATGCCCGTCGTCACGACGCTGCACACCGTCTTGCGCGAGCCCAGGCCCGACCAGCGGCGCGTCATGCAGGAGTTGATCTCTCTTTCGACGCGCGTCGTCGTCATGGCGGAGCGCGGGCGGCAGATGTTGCAGGACATCTATGAGGCGCCGCCGTCGAAAATCGATCTCATCGCGCACGGGATCCCCGATGTGGGATTCGTCGATCCGACTTACTTCAAGGACCAGTTTGGCGTCGAAGGCAAAGTGGTGCTCCTCACCTTTGGCCTGCTCTCTCCCAACAAAGGCGTTGAGATTGTACTCAAGGCCTTGCCGCAGATCCTGGAGGAGTTCCCCGACGTCGTCTACATTGTCCTCGGGGCTACCCATCCGAACGAACTTCGCGAGCACGGTGAAGCCTACCGCGTCAGCCTGGAAATGCTGGCCAAGAAACAGGGAATTGAGAAGAACGTCATCTTCTACAACGATTTCGTGGATCTTGAAACCCTGAAAGAGTTCATCGGCGCCGCCGACCTCTACATCACCCCTTACTTGAATGAGGCCCAGATCACTTCCGGCACGCTGGCTTACACGTTTGGCGCGGGCAAGGCGATCGTCTCCACGCCCTACTGGCATGCGGCGGAACTGCTGGCCGACGACCGCGGTGTGCTGGTTCCCTTCGGCGACGCCCTGGCGATCGCCCGGGAAGTGATCGGCCTGCTGCGGGACGACACACGCCGGCACGCGATTCGCAAGAACGCCTATCGCATCGGGCGGGAGATGGTCTGGAGCAAAGTCGCGGAGCTCTACATGCGCTCGTTTGAGTTGTCGCGGCTTCAGGGAGCCGCAACGTCCCGGAGATCCCTGCTCACGAAAACTCTCGCTCAGAGACCACGGGAACTCCCCGCCTTGAAGCTGAGTCACCTTTCGCGGATGACCGATTCCACCGGAGTCTTCCAGCACGCTACATTCAGCATTCCCAATTTTTCAGAGGGTTATTGCACGGACGACAACGCGCGGGCATTCATCCTCGCGGTACTGCTGGGCGAATTGGGTGAGGATCCGGAGGCAGGACGCGGCGTGGCGACTACTTGCGCGGCATTTCTCCTCCACGCGTTCGACACTCAAGCTGGGAGGTTCCACAACCACATGAGTTTCGACCGCCGCTGGCTCGACGACCCAGGATCAGAGGACTGCCAGGGCCGGGCTCTCTGGGCCCTGGGCATCGGGGTGGGACGCTCGCCGTTCCGCAGCTTCCAGATGATGGCTGGGCAACTCTTCGCGTCGGCCTTACCGGCCCTCACTGGCTTCACCTCGCCCCGCGCCTGGGCATTCGGACTAATCGGGATCCATGAATACCTTCGCCGCCTCAGCGGTGACAGCTTCGTCAACCAGACTCGCGAGACACTCACTTGCCGCCTCATGGAACTTCATGAGCGCAACGCAACGCCGGACTGGTGTTGGTTTGAACAGGAACTCTCCTATGACAACGCGAAACTCGCCCATGCCTTGATTCTGAGTGGACGCGCCACCAGGCAACCGGCGGTCTTTGAGCGCGGACTCTCCGCATTGCGCTGGCTGAACGAGATCCAGATCTCGGAGAAAGGCTATTTCCGCCCCATCGGCAGTAATGGCTTCTATCACCGCGGCGGCACTCGTGCCAAATTTGACCAGCAGCCGATCGAAGCGCAGGCAACGGTATCAGCCTGCCTGGAAGCCTATCGGGCCACATCGGACGTCTGGTGGTACGAACAGGCACAACGCGCATTCGACTGGTTCCTCGGCTGGAACGACCTCGGATTGGAACTCTATTCTCCAGACAGCGGGGCTTGCGGCGATGGATTGCATGTAGATCGGGTCAATGGGAACCAGGGGGCGGAGTCCACGCTCGCCTTCCTGCTTTCCTTGGCGGAGATGCGCCTGGCCCAGAATATGGTGACGAGTTTCAGGGCACCCATCGTCGTCGAAGCGTAGGTCCTCCATGAACGGCCACTCCATTCACATCACCCGTACGGCAACAATCCTCGCTCCCGATCAGTCCCGCGTGCTGCTCCGCCCCTTTGATCCAGGGGGCGCGGAGCGGACCGGCCAGATCATAGGCAGAATCATGGCGCTGCACGAGGACCAGGTTGGAGTTCTCCTGGAGCAGATCTGCGCCGAGTTTTGCCACCGGCACCAAGAGTTCCACAGGGTATTCCTCGAACGCTTCGAACAGGTCCGCAAGTCCGTCCGGATTGAGGATGGCTTGTCGGAACCGCGGCGGCGGTTGATCGGTTCGTATTTTCTCGCTGAGTACTCCTTGGAATCCGCTGCCCTCTTCAATCCATCCATTGTTCCGCACCCTGACCAGGCTGGACTGCCGTCCGGAGCGCTGCGGTTCATTCTCAGCTTGCGCGCCACTGGGGAGGGACACGTGTCCTCCATCACTTTCCGGACGGGTGTCATCCATCCCGATCAGCGCATAGAAGTATTCGCCCCGGCTGGCTTTCTCACCGAACCACGCCAGATTCCCAATCCCTTGTACGAGCGGCCGCTGTTCACGCGGAAACTCTACGAACTGGGATTAGCCTGCGAATTCACGCGCCGTGTCGTGAATGCGCTGGGCGAGACCTTTTCGCTGGAGGACCTTCGCGCCATTCTCCAGGCCGAGCAATTCCGCCTGCCGGATGGAATGACACAGAAAGATCAAAACGCATCCCAAGGCATTTGGATGCTTGCACGCTCCAACTACGAAGTTCAATTCGATCCTCAACAGGAGCTGTCCGCGCGAATCATCTTTCCGTCTACGCCGTCCCAGCGGAACGGCATCGAGGACGCTCGCTTCGTTCGTTTCCAGAACGATGATGGCTCCCACTCCTATTACGCGACGTTCACCGCCTATGACGGCAGGATTGTCATGCCCGAACTGGTGGAGACATCGGACTTCCTTCACTTCCGCTTCATCTCCCTGAACGGTCCGGAGGCAGTCAACAAAGGCATGGCCCTCTTCCCGCGGAAGATCGACGGCCTGTACGCCATGCTTTCGCGGCAGGACAACGAGAACATCTTCGTGATGTTCTCGGACAACGTCCACTTCTGGAATGAGAGCCGCATACTCCTCAAGCCTGTTTATCCGTGGGAACTCGTTCAGCTTGGCAACTGTGGATCCCCGATCGAAACCGGCGCCGGGTGGCTGGTGCTCAGCCACGGAGTAGGTCCGATGCGGGAGTACTGCATCGGAGCGTTTCTTCTGGATCGTGAGGATCCCTCCAAAGTACTTGGACGGCTCAGCGAACCCTTGCTCAGGCCGACCCCGGAGGAGCGCGTAGGCTATGTGCCCAACGTGGTCTATACCTGCGGCGCCCTGGT
>JAMCWO010000293.1 GCA_023481165.1 Planctomycetota bacterium
GGCGCCGATGGCGTGGTCCACTGGGTCAATGAGTTCTTCGGCCTCCAGGACGAGGAGCGGATCAACAAGATCAAGGTCCACAAGCTCGCGCGCTGGGTGATCGACCAGTACGAGGTGGAGGGCCGGCTGACCACCATCAGCGACCAGGAGCTCGCCGCCAAGGCGAAAGAGTTCTTTCCCGAGTACTGGGCGAAGTACAAGGCGGGCAAGTAAGACGGATTACGATGGGTCGTTGCGCCCGTCTGTCATCCTGAACGGAGCGTAGCGCCGTGAAGGATCTGGCCTGCGAAGGAGAGAAATCTCCCATGCGGTGGCCAGATCCTTCGCTGCGTTCAGGATGACAGGCGGAGCGTGCGACGTGCGACTCGATCGCGACTTGTATCAACCGCCCCTAATGTCACGGCCCGCCGAACTTGAGGATCCAGATCGTGGTTTGGGCCACGAAGGAGCGGCCGTCCCGGAGCTGGCCGGTGACCTTCAACGGGAACTCGCCGTAGCCATTGGTGACCGCCAGGATCGCGTCCACATCGAAAAAGCACAGAACTTTGCCCTGTGTGCTCGTGCCGAAGATCTGCTGCCCGGTGGCTTTGATGTTGCCGGGCGTCAGCACGAGGGCGCTATTGCTGATGGCGCCCGCGCCCGTCCCTTCCGGCAGATGCACCACTACCATCAAGTCCGCCTGGGCCTTGGGATAATTCCGGTAGATGTGGTCCGGCTTGATATACATCAGGCTCAAGATGAACGGCGGTCCACTAACCGGAAGCTCGAGGCGGGCCGTGGTCGGCGGCATCTCGCTCGGGCGAATCGTCGCGGCATTCGCCATCACCGTGCCCGGGACCGCCTTTTCATTCACCTGCACCGTCAGGTGTACGACCTCCTCCTCGCCCGGGGCCAGCAGAGCGTACCGCCACGTGTAGGTGTGCGTGCCGGCATCATAGGACCCGAACTCGCGGTCGCCATCGGCGCTGACAAAGTTCACTTCGCGCGGCAAGGTGTCAACCAGGGCGATTTGTGTCGCCGTCTCATTCGTAGCGGGATTGCTGAAAGAGATCGCGTACGTGAGGATGGCGTCTGGGCGCACGTCCGGCAAGCTCGCGGCGAGACCTTGGACCAGCGTCTTTTCCAGCCGCAGCGGCAGGTCGGTCAATACCGTACGGACGACCACGTCACTGTGGACCTTCACGGTCGTCGTCTGCTTGGCGGTGACAGCAACCGAGTTGCTGATCACCGTACCCGGGTCCACCCGGTCGTTCACCCTCACGGTCAGATTCAGGGTCTGCTCCAGGCCCGGTCCCAGCGATGCATAATGCCAACTATAGGTATGCGTGTTGGGATCATAGAATCCCAGGTCGCGGCTGCCATCGGCACTGACGAAGCTCACCTCGCGCGGCAGCGTATCGACCACGGAGATATCCGTCACCGTCTTGTTCGCGGACGGATTGCTGAAGTAGATGGCATAGGTGAGGGTGGACCCCGCGTCCACGGACCACCGTCCCTGTTCATCCGGCTGGCCGACGCCGCCGCGGACCAACGTCTTCTGCAACTGTAGCGGCGCAAAGCTGCCGACCATCACGTCCGCGGCCGCCGTGACAGCAGTCGTATTGTCGCTGACCAGCAGGACGGCGTTATGGAGCGTCGCGCCGATCTCGGCCTCCGGATCGACCCGGAGCACCAGATCGGCGGAGTTGCTCTCGCCCGGCGCCAGGCGCGGATAGGACCACGTGTAGGTGTGGGTGAGGGGCTCGTAACGGCCGAACTCCCGGTCGCCGGTGGCCCGGACGAATTCAGTCCCCGGGGGCAGCGTATCGGTGAGGCGGACATTCTCGACGGCGTATTCGTTGCCCTTGTTGTCGAAGGTGATCCGATAGGTGAGCTCATCCCCGGGGCGGGTCGAGAGCGGGCTTGTACCGCCGCCCGTGGCGCCGACGATCACGGCCTTGCCCACGTGGAGCGGCTGGTACTCGGCCGGCCCCACGGCGACCACGTGGGCCTCGGCGGTCGTCGGCGGCGTCTCGTTGCTGTCGATCGTGACCGAGTTGGTGACGAGCTGGTGCACCGGCGTATTCGGGTCCAGGCGGGCGACCAGCTCCAGGCAGGTGGTGGCGCCCCGCGTCAGAGGCGGGTCCACCCACGTATAGGTGTGCGCCTGGGGGTCGTAACGCCCGTAGAGCCCGTCCCCGGTGGCGCGGACGAACGCGAGTTCCGCCGGCAGTCTGTCCACGAGGACGATCTGGGTCAGCGGCAGATCGTTGTGATCGAAGCAGATGGAGTACGCGACTTCTTCGCCGACAACGACCTCGGATACGTCCATGCCGGCCGTCCCGTCGCCGGCCGGCGTCTTGATCGTCTTGGTCAGCCGCAACGGATTAAAAGTGGTGCGTCCGTCCGAAACAACCAGTCCGGTCGGCTCTCCCACTTTCCGCGCGGCATCGATTTCGACCAGATTGCCGTCGAAAACGCACACATCATCGCCGCAATCCGGGCAGTTGGCGGCACCCGTCGAGGCGAAGACGAAACCCGTGATACGATCGACCGCCAGGCCAAGTACGCCGATCCGGTTGCCGACTCGGGTTTCCACTTCCGTGCCGGTGGTTGGATCGTAGCGGCTCAAGTAGATATTGCCGAGATCGCCGGCACCGTAGTAGAGATAGCCACGGATCGAATCGACCGCCACGTGGGCGGCCACGCGGCTGACGGCGATGGTCTTGACCAAGCGCCAGTCCAGGGTGTGGTAGACACCGATGGACCGGGAGGAATCGCAGACATACAGCTCGCCGGTGACCTCATCCAGGGCGATTCCCCCCGGCGCGGCGGTTTCCAGCCGCACCGGCGAGCCCGGCGCCGGCGTCAGCTCGTGCCGGCCTGGGTTCCAACGGTAGACGTACAGGTTCGGGGTTATGCCGTCTACGCAGTACAGCAGCCCGTTGCCATGGTCATAAACGACCCCGGTCAGGCTTCTGGCCCCTTCCACGCGCGTCGCTCCCTCGCCTTGCAGGGTGACGGCATCAAGCAGGGTGATGACATTCGAGGTCAGGCACGTCAGGAACAGATGCCGGGAATCCGAGTCCAGTGCCAAACCCAATGCCTTGGCTCCGTAGAGTGGGACGTAGCCCTGCGCCTGGAATGTCAGCTTCCCATCGGGCGCAATGTCGTAGGCATGCACGCGGATCTGCTCCTCGCCGTACTCAACGTCAGCGATGACGTACAGCGATTTGGCGGCCGCCGCGCGCGCCCCGGCCATCAGCAGCAGGCCGGCGAGCACCAGAGCCCAGATACGAAGTCCGCACCTGCAGGTGTGCCTGGCAGGGTATGTCCCGAATAAGGGGCTCCTGTCAACAGTTGTACGCGCGGTGTGCTGCGAGAGATTTTTCATCGTTGGACCCATCCACATCATTCCCCAGTCACGTCCTATAACTATTATACTAACGTCACGGCGCACTAGTCAAGCGTGTACTTCCGAGTCCCTCCGACGCCGAATTCCGCGTCGGGAGACCTGCGGAGCGCCGGGCCGGTCCGAGAATATCACACCCAGAACCGGGGGTTTCCACTTCGGGCCACCGCTCGCCCGGTTACACCGTCTGCCGACAGCAATATCGGCTCTTCCGGGCCGCGTGTGAAGTTGACCCGAGAGATTCGGATCACGCCTTGACAGCCCTTCGGCCCGCTTTTATAGTGGCGGGCTTGTGATGGATGAACCACAGCACACAACCGCAAGTCCGATCGAACCTCCCGACAACCGGGGGGAACGGTTCTCGTATCGCGAACCAGCGATTCTGCGCTACTTTCGCCTGTTGTGGAAACACCGCAGACTGCTCCTAGCCGGCTCCCTTGTGCCGGCCCTGCTGGTGGCCGTGATCCTGTGGCTGGGGCCCCGCCGGTATGCGGCCACGTTCGTTTACGAGCGGCCGCTGGCGGAGAGCGAGTACAATGTCCTCCAGCGACGATTCTACAGCCAGGAAAACCTGGACAAGATCGCCGCCCGGCTGGGCGAGCAGGGGCTGACCAACTACGTCCAGAAGCTGGACCAGGCGCGGACGCCGCAATCGTTCGAGCAGTTGATCCGGTTCGAGGTGGCGCCCATGTATCCTCGGCGGCTCCAGACCACCGACCCGTGCACCTCTGAGAAGATCAGCGCCTTCAAGGCCCGGCTTTTGTCCATCAAGGTCGTGGGGGACTCGGCGCAAGAGGTGGCCGGGGTCTCGGCGGTCGTGACCGGCAATCTGGAGAGCGTCCTGCCCCTCTACGATGTCCGCAATCATCTGCGGGAGTCGCTCCAGAAGCTCCGCGAGGACGCCGCCAAGATCGAGGCCAACCGGTTCACACTGTCCCTCGACTTGCAGAAAGAAAAGGCCAAGCTGGAGAAGTATCGAGCCCTGCAGGATGCTCCCGGGGAGGCTGCGGCCGGCAATTTCACCCTGCAATTGGACGTGGAAAGCATGCCTCTGCTGTTCCCGCGCGGGTGGGCCGTCACGCCCAAAGCCGGCGACGTGCAGGACCTCTTGGGCAACGGCACCGAGAAGCCCAATGTGTACGGATTCCTCCCGTTGTCTTACCAGATTCGCGCTGCGCAGGTGAAGATCATCGATGTGTAGGAGACACTGGCCAACGACGCGGAGAAGTACAATTTTTATTTGCAGGTGCTGGACCTGGACAATCGCCTCCTCGCCAAGATCGAGGAGAGTCTGCTGACCTACTACACGGCGCAGCAGTACCTGGGCTTCCTGGGGGAACAACTGCAGGCGTGCAAAGATCAGGCCATCGCCGATCACCTGAAATCCTATCTGCGCCAGACGGAGAACCTGGTCCAGGTGAACACGCGGGCCGGCGAGAAACCGGTGGTCTTCCCGGTGCCCAAGGGCGTGGTGAAGAACACCGTGCTGGCCTTCCTCCTGTTTCTGATGATCGCCATGTTCGCCGCCGTCCTGCTGGAGCACTGGCGCCAGCGGCAGCGCCGGCTCGTGCCCAATGGCGGCTTGGCCTTGGCGGGCCCGGATCTCCGTCCAGGACGACAACCTTGAGTGAAGGCTTCGATACGAATCTGCCGTCCGCCCTGAGCCCTCCCTCCTCGGACGGCCGCCGGGTCCTGGGCAACTTCTTCGCCCTGTCCATCGTCCAGTTCGCCAACTATCTGGCGCCGGTGATCACGCTGCCCTATTTGTTCCGGGTCCTGGGCCTGGAGAAATACGGCCTGACCGAGCTGGCCCGCGCGATCAGCGTGTACTTCCTGATGCTGACGGACTATGGTTTCAGCCTCTCCGCAACCCAGGAGATCTCTGTGCACCGCGACGATCCAAGGAAGGTCTCGGAGGTGTTCTCGGCGGTGCTGCTGCTGAAATTCCTGCTGCTGGTCCTGAGCCTGGCGCTGCTGTCGCTGCTGGTGCTGGCCGTGCCGCGGCTGCGGGCCGACTGGCCGGTCTACTACCTGTCGTTCGGCAACGTCATCGGCATGTGGCTGTTTCCAATCTGGCTGTTCCAGGGGCTGGAGCGGATGAAGTACATTCCCCTGCTGAGCGTTACCGCCAAGACGCTCTACGTTCTGGCGATCCTCGTCCTGATCCACGGCCCGGCCGACTACTTGTACGCGCCGCTGCTGCAATCGGCCAGCGCGATCCTGATCGGACTGGCCGGACTGATTCTGGCGCTCGTCAAGTTTCGCGTCCGCTTCCGGATTCCGCCCATCGGCGTGCTGCTGAATGAGCTTGTGAACGGCTGGCACCTGTTCCTCTCGAAAACAGCGATCACGTTCTACACGGCCAGCAACGTCGTGATCCTGGGTCTGTTCACGGACAACACCTTCGTGGCCTACTATGCGGCGGGCGACAAGATCATCCGGGCCCTGACGGATGGGCTGCACATTCCGCTGTCCCAGGCGATCTTCCCGCACATCGGCCGGCTGGCCTCCCAATCCCGGCCGGCCGCGCTGCGATTTGCCGCCCGGGTGGCCCGGCTCCTGAGCCTCGCCACGCTGATGATCTCAGCCGCCACATTCCTGGCCGCCCCCTGGATCGCGCGGATCGTGCTGGGCCACAACGCGGGCGGCAGCGTGCCCGTGATCCGGATTCTGTCGCTGCTGCCCTTCATCGTGGGCCTGAGCAACATCTTCGGGACGCAGATCATGGTGAACTTCGGGCTCAAAAAGCTGCTGGCGCGGATCCTGGCGGCGGCCGGTCTTCTGAACATCATCCTGGCGCTGCTGCTGGTCGTGGCTCTGAAGCACGTGGGAATCGCGCTTGCTTCGCTCACGACGGAGATCTTTGTCACGGCGGTGATGTTCGCGGCCCTGCGCCGGAAGGGCCTGAACGTCTTCGGCCGAGCCGGTCCCGCCGTTGACAAGCGCCAGACCGTGGCGTAGAGTCAGGCTGCTATCATCCGCCCCGAGGCGGTTTCCACCACAGAAGGGCACCGACGACGATGGAAACACGCGGCATAGCCGTTTTCGATGTCTGTGGGACAATTACGAAAACGAACAATACGTCCGACTTCATCGAGTTTGTTCTCCGCAGGAGCAGCCTCTGGCGGTATGGACTGTTGCTCCTGATCCGGGTCCTGTCGCGCCTGTCCCGCCTCCCGGCGCTGCGCTCCGCATGCGGCAGGGACGTATGGAGAGACCGCCAGATCGCTCTGCTGCGGGGTTACTCTTGCGCTCGAATCCAGGAGCTGGCCCGGCTGTACGTCGACAGCCTCTTCAGAGACGAGCGGCTCAACGAGAAGGTCTTGGACGCCATGGCGCGGGAGAAGGAACAAGGCAAGACCCTCTGCCTGGTTTCCGCTGCGATTGCGCCGCCCATCGTTGAGATCGCCGGAAGGCTGGAGATTGAAGCCTCTTACTGCTCGGAATTGGAGGTGAATGACGGGTGCTACACCGGAAGATTGGCAACCGATCTGCTGGGGCGCAAGGAGTCCGTTTTGGAGAAGATGGCCCCGGGTACAGATTGGCAGGACTCCTCGGTGTATTCCGACAACGCGGACGACACCCGCTTTATGATGCGCTTCGGGAGACGCACCTTGGTGCTGAACGGGAGCCCGGCGGCGAAAGCACCAGACGCCAGCGATAGCCCATTTGACTATCTGGTCAATCCGCCGGCTCCACCGAGATACAAGGACGTCCATTCCGTCAACGAGCGGACCGTCGGGTGGATCTACATCCCCTCGCTGTACTACCTCATCAGCCGCTTCCACCGGGAGGGCCTGCTCTCGCTGTTCTTCCGGGAGATGCTCCCGGTAACATTGGCGGGCTATCTCGCGACACAGGGCGACGCGCGCGCGCTGGGCCTGGTGCCTTTGGCCTTCTGGATGTTCTATGCGATCTACGAGATCGGTGGCCTGATCAACGATTTGTCCGTGAAAAGGGAGGCGTCCGGAACCGGAACCGATAGGATTGCGCCGGAGGTTCGCATCCACGCGAGTTTGTTCGTCGCCGTGCGGCTGGCTTTCGTCGGACTCCTGTCGGCCCTGTTGTCGCTCGGAGCGTATCCCACATGGTTCTTTCTCGGCGCGCTCGCCTTTTGCCTGGTGGTGTACTTCCTCCACACTTTGATTCTGAATCGACTGAGGCTCCTGACGTTCGTCTTGCTGAAAATTTGCAGGATCTCCTTTCCCTTAATGATCCTGGCACCGTGTCTGCACTGGGGGATGTTGATCTACTTGGGTGTGATCTTGTCCCTCCTGGATGTCCCCTGGAGAGTGTATGATTACGGCCGCCGCCGCAACCTGGTGCGGACGATGGTCCCCACGTGGCAGATTCGCGGTGTGAATGTCGTGCTGCTCTGCGCGCTGGGCGCCTTGATCTACGTGCTGAATGGATCGTTCTATCTCCTGGCGATCGCCTCGTACTACGTTGTGCTCGAATTCCCACGGATGGTTCGTCCATGACCGCCTACGTCGTGAATCCGTTATTTCTGTTTCTCGGCATCTGGGGTGCGGCCACCTTCCTGTACCTGGGCGGCGTGGTCGCCGGGGCGTTCCCGTGGCCCCAGCCCCTGACCGTGGCGGCGCTGCTGCTGAACTTCGGTACGTTCTGCCTCGGGTATCTCACCTGGTCCCTGTTCCGGGATCTGCCGCCGCGGCTCACTCAGCGGCCGTCCGGATGCGCTGTTCATGCCGCCCCAGGCCCGGACATGACTTGCCCGCCGCTGACGCGGGACCGCCTCGCCCGCGCCCTGCGGATCATTCTTCTGGTCGGCTTCGCAGCCCTGGCGATGGAACTGTATCGGCTCACGGCGCTCGCCGCGCACTTCAACACCTCCTGGTCCTATCTGATCACCCATCCCTCGGTTCTGCGCTTGCGGCTCGTGATGTTCACCTCGGCCACCGTCTTCCAGGCCAGCCCGACCGTGATGGTGCTGTCGCTCGTGAACAGTATTTTCTCCATCGGCTTTATCCTACTGGGTCTGTTCCTCTATCTCGACCGGACATGGTGGAAGTATTTCTACCTGTGTGCCTTCCTCTTCATCTCCCTGGTGGTCGGCCTGCTGCACCTGAGCCGCTACGAGGTGACGGCCAACATCCTGTATCTGGTCCTCGCGTACTGCTTCCTGCATGCCCAGGAAAGTGTGAAGTTTCAAGTTTCAAGAATGTCATTGCGAGGAGCGCAGCGACGAAGCAATCTCAGGTCGAGCGAGGAAAGATTGCTTCGCTTAGCTCGCAATGACATGTTTCACACTTCACACTTCAAACTTTTGATTCCGCTCCTCGCCGTCATTGTGCTGTTCCTCGCGATTGACCTGCTGCTGCGCAAAAGCGCCGCCTACGGCCAAGTCAACCGGCTCCAAGGCTTCGCATTCCATCTCTACTGGTACATCGCCTCGCCCCTGGCGGCGTTCAATGACTTCCTCACCACGTTCAACGGCGCGTACGAATGGGGCCAGAATACGTTCTTTCCCATTTACAAGTGGCTGTGCCGCTTCGGCCTCGCGCCGCAGGCCGAAATGTCCGTCTATGGCGAGAAGGTGTACCTCCCGTACGTGGCCAACGTGTACACGTATCTGCGGAACTTCTACGCGGATTTCGGCCTCTTGGGCGTGGCGCTGGCGCCCTATGCCCTGGGGTGGCTCACCGCCGCCGTCCAGTCCCAGGCCCGCCGGTACGTCCATTACCTCAATCTCTACATTGTTCTGCTGATGTTCATCCTGTTCTCCTTCTACAACTTCTTTCCCTCCTCCAACCAGATCTACTTGCAGATTTTGTTCGGCTTCCTGTTCTTTCGTTACGAGTTCAACCATTCTTATGACGCCCGTTCCTGACGACAAGCCGCGAGTCAAAGTGCTGTACTGTATTCTGGACAGCCGCTTCGGTGGGCCGCACCGGCTGGCGCAGACGACGGCCCGGCAACTGCGCGACTACAGTGTCGAGACCTGCTTTCTGCTGGGACAAAAGTCCCGGGACCTGTGGCAGCCCGAGGGTTTCGAGGTTTTCGCCCGCCGGCATATCCAATGCTTCACGCGGCGCCATCCCCTGTGGAACTTCCTCGCTTTCTGCTTCTTCCTGCCCGCCAACCTGCTGCGGATCCGCCGCATCATCCGCTCCCACGACATCGACATCGTTCACGTGGACGGCATCACCAACTTCGTGCCGGCCGTGGCGGCCGCTCTGACGCGGACGCCTATCGTCTGGCACTATAACGATCACTTGCCTAGCCTGCTGCGACGGCTCCTCCTGCGCCAGGTCAAAGCCCTCGCCTCCACCGTGATCGTCCAAGGCGAGCGGCTTCGGGAAGCGCGGACCGGATTCGATCCGAAGCTCGCCGGCAAGACGGTCGTGCTTTACCCCGGGATCGATCTGCGGGAGTTCGATCCGGACCGGTACGACCCCCAGGCCCGCGCCCGCCTGCGGGCACACTGGGGCGTGCCCGGGGACGTCCCGCTGATCGGCATGATCGGCAACATGAACCGCTTCAAGGGCCATGCGTACTTCATCCGCGCTGCGCAGCGCATCAAGGAGCAGGTCAAAACGGCCAGATTTGTCGTGGTCGGCAGGAAGTTGGACACGGACTCGGACTACTGGGAGCAGATGCAGCAGCTTACGGCCCAGTGTGGGCTGAAAGAAGACCTGATCTTTGCCGGTTTCCAGGAGGACATTGCGGGCCTGCTGTCGGCCTGGGATGTCTTCGTGCTTTCATCGGTCCTGGAATCCTGTCCGAACGTGGTGCTGGAGGCGATGGCGATGCGCGTGCCCATCGTGGCAACGGATGTCGGGGCGGTGTCGGAACTGGTGCTGGATGGCCGGACCGGGTTTGTGGTCCCGCCCCGCGATGCCGAGGCCCTCGCCCAGGCTGTGCTGGCGTACCTGGCGATGCCCAAGGAGCAGGTCCGAAATATGACTGACACAGCACGAAAAAGGATTGAGGATATGTTCGGAGTCGATATAATGGCTCGGCAACAATATCAGGTGTATGAGAGGGTCGCCCAGCGACGGATGGCGCGTGCGGGGGCCCGGAAAGGCTGAGCCGGCCGCGTGGAGCGAGGTTGGGCTCGGCGGATTCGTGGTGCGAGAACGCGCGACTCAAAGCCGCCGCGGGGGAAAGAAGTAAGGAACGGCCGTGAAGGTTCTGTTGATAGACCCTCCGTTCTACAGGCTGATCGGTTTCTATAACCGTTATTTTCCGCTGGGCCTGGTGAGTGTGGGGACGGTGCTCCGAAAGGCGGGGCACGAGGTCGTTGTCTATGATGCCGACATCAATGACAATGCCTGTGCCATGGATTACACGCGCCTGCCCGAGCACTACCGGCGGTATCTCGCCTCTTTCCAGGAGGAGAATCACCCCGTCTGGCAGGAGGTTCGCCGGACGATTCAGCAATACCGGCCCGATGTCGTAGGGATTTCCATCTGGACCACGTACGCCGCCTCAGCGTTTCACGTCGCCGGGATCAGCAAATCGGTCAATCCGGCGTGTCCCGTCATCATGGGCGGCCCCCACGCAACCGTCAAGGCCGAAGAAGTCCTAAGTATATGTCCCGACGTGGATTACGTCGTTCGCGGAGAAGGGGAAGCCACTGCGGTCGAGCTGGTCCAAGCGATTGCGGACTGCCGCCGCGATTTGAATCCGCAATCCGCAATCCATAATCTGCAAGTGGAAGCTATCCCGGGCCTGTCGTTCCGGGCGGACGGTGTCATCAAGCACAATCCGGCCCGGGAAAGGATCCGCAATCTCGATGAGCTTCCCGTGCCGGATCGGAGACTCCTGAAGAACGAAGCCATCTACTCCTCGGAGGACATGGGACTGGTCATGACCGGCCGGGGCTGTCCTTTTTCCTGCGCGTTTTGTGTCACCGAGACACGGCAGGTCCGCTACCGCTCGATTGAGCACGTCCTCGCGGAGGTCAGGGCCGTCCAAGCTGCTTACGGCACCACCCAGTTCAGCTTCAAGGACGACTCCTTCACGGTCAACAAAAAGAGGGTGGCCGAGTTCTGTGCCGCCCTGATGCGCGAGAATCTCCGCATCGGGTGGGAATGCAATACCCGCGTGGACCTGGTGAATGAGCAGATGCTGCGGGATATGAAGCAGGCCGGCTGCAACAGTATCAAGGTCGGCATCGAGTCCGGCAGCGAAGCGGAGCTGGCACGAATGAACAAGGGAATCACCCTCGAGCAGGCGCGGCGGGCGGCGGCCCTGCTGCGGAAAGTGGGAACCCACTGGACGGGATATTTCCTGATGGGCACCCCGGGAGAAAGCCTAAAGGATATTTACAGGACCCTTGATTTCATGTATGAGATTAGACCCGATTTCGCTTCGATCGGCGTCTATGAGCCGTTTCCCGGCACGGCCATGTTCGAGGAGGGCCTCCGGCGCGGTCTCGTGAAGCTGGACATGTCGGGCCAAGATTTCTTGGAGATGCTGCCGAATGACTATTACAAGGCCGATGCTCGCCGCCAGGTCGATACGATCGATCCGGCGGTCTTCGCGAGCCTGCAAGCCGAGATGAAGCGGCGGTTCCACGCCTACAACAAGGGCGTGGGCCGGCTCCTGAAACGGGCGAAGTCCCGCGCTGGACTCTATTGGACCCAGCCGGCACTGCTGTGGGCCGATTTTCGCAAGTATCTGAGCTGGGCAGGAAAGATGGAGTGATGGAATGATGGGGTCCGGGGCATCCGTGCCACCCGACATTCCAGCATTCCACTATTCCAAGTTCGTCTATGATGTTGTCGATTGTCATCGTGAACTACAACACCGAGAAGCTGCTGCGAAGCTGCCTGGAGTCGGTCTACGCCGGCGCCAACGGCACGCCGCTCGACATCTGGGTCGTGGACAACAATTCCCATGACAACAGCGTGGCGATGCTCAAGTCCTTGTTCCCGATGGTCCGGGTGATTCAGAACCCCTCCAACGTCGGCTTTTCGCGGGCCAACAACGTCGTGATCTCCCAGAGCCGGTCCGACTACATCCTCCTGCTGAATCCCGACACGCTGATCATCGATGACGCCATCGAGCGGGTGGTGAAGTTCATGAAGGAGCATCCGGAGGTCGGCATTGCCGGCTGCAAGGTGCTCAACCGGGACGGCACGCTGCAACTCGCCTGCCGCCGGAGCATCCCGACGCCGGAGGTGGCCTTCTACCGCGTGACCGGCTTGAGCAAGCTCTTCCCCCGCAGCCGGGTGATGGCCAAGTACAACATGACCTACGAAAGCCCCGACCGGATGCACGAGGTCGATGCCGTCTCCGGGGCCTTCCTGATGATCCGCCGCGCGGTGGTGGACCAGATCGGGCCGCTCGACGAGCGGTTCTTCATGTACGGCGAGGAACTCGACTGGTGCCTGCGCGCCAAGCGGGCCGGCTGGTCCGTCGTGTACTATCCCGAGGCCCAGATCGTCCACTACAAAGGCGAATCCACCAAGTACAACAGCCGCAAGGCGGCCATCGAGTTCCATCGCGCCATGTACCTGTTCCACCGCAAGCATTTCGCCAGGGATTACTCCCCCGTCACGAACTTCTTCATCTACGCCGGGATCGGCATTAAGGCGCTGTGCTCCTGGCGCAGCCTGCTCTTCTCCGCTAAAGTCGGCTCCAAGCGGTAGTAGGGGCGAATCATCATTCGCCCTGGGTGTCGGGGCACAAATCGTCGTCACTTGGACAGGACCACGGCATCAAACACTTGCCCACCGAGATCCGTGGCCGCGATCGTGAGGGTGCCGGCGGAGGGGTCCACATCCACGATACAGTAGTGATAGGCGCTGCGGCCGAACTGCCGCACCGGGGGTACGCTGTCCGCCGTCAGCGCGTAGAGCGGCGCACCGCCGCCGCCTGTGACGATGTAATGGATGCCGTGGTAGAAATACCGCTCGTAGATGTGGTTGTGCCCGGAGAAGACCGCGTTCACGCCGTATTGCTCGAAGAGTGGGACCAACTGCCTTTGGACGGTCGCATCCTCCGGGTGCCCGGTCGTGCTGGTGAAGGGCGGATGGTGAAAGAGGACAATGTGCCAGGTTGCGCTGCGATAGGCCGCAGATTGGAGTTCCTGCACGAACCATTCATATTGCGCACTGTCGGGGGAGTAATCGACGTTTGTATTCAGTCCGAGGAAGCGGACATTGCCGCAGGTCAGGGCAAACCAGCCCTCATGGACAGGCCGGTCGAAGAAATAGAAGAACCACAGTGGTCCAGCGCCGCCATACTCGTGGTTGCCGAGGACCGGCACGACCGGCGCAGTGAGCATCAGTCCGCCCGCCGGCTCGAAGAATTCGGTGTTCCAGAGACGATAGTCCCGGCCCGCGCCAACCAAGTCGCCTGTATGGAAGACAAGGTCCGGCCCGCTGGCAGCCATCGCGGCAGCCACCTGCCGGTGCACCTGGGTGTTGGTCCGCGTGTCGCCGTAGACGGCAAAACGAAACGGTTGATCCGTGGCCGGCGCTGTCCGGAAGGTACCGGTCTGGGAGGCCGGTCCTGAAGTCACTCGGTAGACATAGATGACACCCGGCGCCAGTCCGCTCAGCGTGGCCCGGTGCAGCGTGGTGGCGGATGAGTCGGCCACGGTGGATGCCTCCGGCGTGCCGATGCCGTACTGAACCACGCTTTCGGCGGCCGCATCGGTTTGCCACAGGATTGTGACCGAATCCGGACCGGTCTCTTGAATGTAAGGGCCTTTCGTAATGGCGACCGCGGTCGCGGCCTCGGCCGGATACGCATCCCACGCCGCCCCCTCATAATCCCACGTGCCCGTGTAGCTGCTGACGAGCTTGAACCGCTCCGTGTCGCTCGTCGTGTAGAAGTGGGTCCCCAGGGCGCCGGACCAGAAGCGGTGGACGGGCATGGTCCCCGCCGGCTGGGTGCCAGGGGCGTACGCGTAGAAGGCAATGCCCTCATATGTCCAGATGCCCGCATAGCTGCGCAGGAGCTTGTCTTTCTCCGCCTCTTCGAGCGTATAGAAATGTGCGCCGGACGATGGGGACCAGAACCGATAGACCGGCGCCAGGCCATCACCGGCAGGGGAGGCAAAGGCGCGGAAAGCCACCCCCTCGTAGGTCCACACGCGCGTGTATTGGCTCAGCAGCTTGGCCTTCTCCACCTCATCGAGAGTATAGAAGTGCTTTCCCGCGATTGGCGACCAGAAGCGGTAGACCGGCAGAGCGTCCGACGGTATCTGCAGGAGGCCGCTGACCGATGTGTTGATGACAGACGAGAGGATGCCTGCATTGACAGGCGCCCACGACAGCAGCAACAGAAGCATCCATGCCGAACGACTATAGGATGGACGCGCCATAGACATTGCGGCCGAAGACCTGCTCAACTCAAACCGAAGGCTTCGGCGATCTTCTCATTCGGCTTGAACTTGAATTGGCACTGCTCGACCGGCGTGCCCAGGACCTGGACTTTCGCCAAGTCGCCCTGGCCCATGCCGGCCTCGATCATTGCCTTCACATAGGGGATCTTCGCTGGATCGAAGCCCATGATTTTCGTCGTCAGGATATCCAGTGCCAACGGGTCCAGGCTCGCCAGGGCGACCTTGGCATCGACCGGCGTGCCGCCGACAGGGCCGTTGCCCTCCATCGCCTCGAAGCCGTCGATGATGCCGAGGTCCGGCCAGATCTCCTGGGCCAGATGGAACATGTTGAAGTGCAGCGTTTCCTTCGGCGTGAAGTTGTACCCCTGGTGCGTCAGCCCCTTGTCATTCCTCTTGCCGTCGTTCAGCGGCGCCCCGATCAGGGTGTTCTTGAGCGACAGCGTCGTGATGGCCCGGTCGTGCGTCTTCATTTTGGCCGCCGAGACGATGTAGGTGTCGCGGTCGAGGAACGTCGAGATGATCCGGATCGGGATCGGGGTATGGTCCCGGCTGAACACGTAGCGGTACACCCACGGCTCTTTGTTCAGGTCCACCAGCTTGATGCCGTACTCTTTCTCCAGGGGCAGATAACCGAAGTTCTGGTACCCTTCGAACGTGCCGTTTTTGGAGGGCGCGGACTCGCCGACGATGATCTCGCCCTGGAAACGCGGCTTGAAGAAGTCGAGAATCGCGCGGATCTCGTCCGCATGGCTCGCGGCGAGCGCCCGGGTAGTCGAGACGAAGTTCGGCTTGACGAGGATTCTCTTTTTGCCCCCGAGGGACGCCAGAATATCGTCCTCGATGCACTTTAAGCTCTGAAGGACAATCTCCCGCCGGTCGTTGCCCTTGACCAGAGTCACCTTCGCCGGTTTCGTATAGGGGGTGAAAAGCTGCCCTCTGCCCGCCGGCGCCGGTTTCTGGGCCTGCGCCGCCGCCCGGCCGGGACGCAGCCCGACCGACCCGAACGCCGCTGCCACCGCCGCACCGCCCAACCCCCGAAGAAGATCCCGCCGCTGAAGATCACCGACCCGATTCACCATGGACCGCTCCTAACCGACCCCGACTGTACCACACGGATTCGACACAGCCCCCATATTGTACCGAATCCGTCCCCCCAAAGCAATGACCCGTCCCCGCCCCACTGGCTACTGTCTCTTTACCGCGGAGATAATCACCTGAAACTCCAGGGGAATAGTAATGGACATTGCATACCGCTATATTCTGAATGCACAGTATTATGGTAGGAAATTCCAATAGCAAAATTGGAGCGACCGACAAATATGTTAAGGTTTTATAGGGAAGGTCTCAACAGAGATTCTTCTGCTTGCAGGTCGAGGTGCATCCCGATGGGGTTGTGCCTCCGGAGTAAGAAATGACGGCGGTAAGTGGGAGCAGTTATGGGGCACCTCAGCAAGTCGCACGGCTGCAGAGTGGTGTTTCTTGTTCTGGGTTTCTTGATGCTCGCAGTCCCGGGCGCCTGGGCCGGCCAACCGCACTTTGAAGCCGCAGTTGACCTCAAGAGCTACTATACCAGTAACCTGTACCACGTGTCGGAGAAACGCGAAGATCAGTTCGACACCAAGAATGGGCCGGGGGAACGCTTCCACGGGATGGAGGGCCCGGGTGATTTTGTGTTCGTTCCGGGGCTGGATCTGACGTGGCAGTGGGACGTCGGCAAGAAGCGCGACTTGGAGGTCTCGTTCGGCGCCGATTATTTCATCCACGCCCGCAACACGATCGCGAATTACCTCAAACTGGGCGGACTTCTGGCTTACGATCTGACGCGGCGCGACACCGTGAGCCTTGATGTCGATTTCGTCCCGGAGCGATTCTGGAAGAATCTCTCCCTGGAGGACCCCTCGACCCACTTGAAGATCTTCGAGGAGGCGCGGTATCGGCACATCGGCCTGGCGCCCCACTACCTGCACGAATGGAACAAGGACTGGGCGACCGGGATAGAATACCAATATGCCACGCGCGATTACGAGGACCCCTTCCATGACCGCGACCGGCGCGGCCATACAGTGATGGGGCTCGTCGCGTACAACGGGTTCAAGCATCTCGACGTCGATTTCTTCGCGGGATACAACGCGACGGCGACACCCACGGGCGTGGAGTTCGGCATTCCGGTCGATCGCTCCTTCGAAGAACTGATTCTGGGCGGCAGGCTGTGTTTCCATCTCCCGGATCACTGGAAGGCCAAGGTCGGCACCAAGTACCGCATCCGCAATTATACGACGGACACGGAGGCGGACACGACCTATTTCGATCGGCGGGACAACACCTGGACCCTGGACACCGAGGTGGGGCGCAAGTTGGGCAAAGACCTGTACATCGCCGTACTGGCAGGCTACGGCCACCGCACCTCCAACCGCAGCGATCCCACGATCACGGCGGATCAAGTCGGCTACACGGAGTACCGCCTCGGCCTGACCGCGGAGTGGGCCTTCTGATGGCACAGAAACGAATCCTCTTCGCCGGCTACGCGCCGGTCCACTTCGTATGCTTCGAGTCGGTCTACCGGCTGCTCCGGAAGGACCCGCGGCTGGAGATCTGGCTCTCGGGTGGCTTCAAAACCGCGCACGACGGGGCCGTCGCCTTCTCGTTCGACGGGTTCTATGACCGTTTCGAGGTGGACCGGACCCGGGTGATTCCCTTCGAGCAGGCCGGTCGGCAGGAGTTCGATGTGCTGATCTGTGCCCACTTGTCGGACAGTCTCTTCCCCCAGGCGGTCGGCCGCACGGTGCAGATCTTTCACGGCGTTTCCTTCAAGAACCGGTCGGTGCGCGAGAAGGCCCTGCGTTACGATCTGCTCTGTCTGCCAGGCCGATACCATGCGGAAATGTACCAGCATTGGCGGCTCGTCCGGCCCGGATCCTCGCGCTGCCTGATCGCCGGGTTTCCCAAGGCCGATGCCCTGGTCCAGGGTGGGTTCGACCGGGAAGCGTTTCTAACACGGGCCCGCCTGGATCCCGCCCGGCCGACGCTGTTGTACGCGCCGACCGGTGACGGCAACAACTCTCTCGAAATCATGGGCGAGAAAGTCATCGAGGCCCTTCGGGATGCCGGGCGCTGGAATCTGCTGGTCAAACTGCACGACCACCCCAAGCAGACGAATGTCGACTGGCCGGCGGTGCTCTCCCGCTGGGAAAATGACCGCATCCGCCTGATCCACGACTGGAACGTCGTGCCCTGCCTGCGCGCCGCGGACCTGCTCATCTCGGATGCCTCTTCCGTGGCCGTGGAATACACGCTGCTGGACCGGCCCATCGTTTTGCTGGACGTTCCCAAGCTCCTGGAGAAGATGGTTCGCAAGCATGCCGCCGTCGACCTGGAGACCTACGGACAGAAGATCGGGACCCTCGTCGGGCACGCGGGCGAGATCGTGGACGCGGTGGCGGAAGGCTTGGCTGAGCCGAATCGGCAAAGTGCGATCCGGCGGGCCATGGCCCGCCACGTATTCCACCGGCCGGGGTCCGCCAGCGCCCGGGTGGCGGCGATCGTTCTCCACGCCGCCGGCCTGTTGTCGTCTCTGCCGGAGGACGTGGAAGAGCTCCTGCCGCAGCCTTTGGTGATGGGGGCGGAAAGCCCCAACGAGTTGCCGTGATGCCGGATGGTTCCGGGACCTTCGGGGAAGCCGCGATGTGGAGCCGGAAAAAGACACAACAGGCCGTGCGAGTGTTGCGAATGTACGGTCGGCCGCACGTCCGCGTTCTCGTCCGTGGGATCGTGGCCAGCGTGGGCGTGGTGCTGTTTCGCCTGGCGCTGCCTTGGCCGCTGCGGGGGATTGTCGAGAGCGTCTTTCTCAATCCCCATCGAAAGAATGCCTTCCTGCTGAACTGGTTGCCCGCCCGGGGCGATCCGGTCCTCTGGTTCGGCGGGGTCTTTCTGGTGCTGGCGGCCGGGGCGGGTCTGTGCGAGCTGATCCAGCGGGTGGCCATGAAGCGTTTTGCCACCCAGAGCGTTCATGATATGCGCGGGGCCGCCGCCCGCGGCGCGCTGAGCCGACAGGCCGGAAGCGGCGCGCCCGCGGAGTTGATCGCGCGCGTCATCGGCGACAGCGCTCGGATCAAGGCTGGACTGGCGGGAATCCTGGTCCACGTCTGCCAGAACGGCCTGCTGTACCTCGGGGTGAGTGCCCTGTTGATGACCGTGTCGGTGCACCTGGGAATCTTCTTCCTGGGCGCCGGGGCCCTGGCGATTCTGATTGGCTTGCGTGCATCGGCACCGGTGGCGGCCTCCGCGCAGCGGCACCGCCGCAAAGAGGACGCGTACGCGATGGCCATTCAGCAGGCTCTGGAACTGGGTGTGCGGGACTCTCTGGACGACAAAGTCAACGTCGTCAGCGCGCAGCGGGACGTGGAGACGACCCGGCTGATCTCCCGCTCCGCCTTGGCGGTGCATGCTGTTCTCGCCGCTACCCTGGCGGGTGGTTTGTGGTTCGGGGCCGCTCAGGTCCGGACGGCCAAGCTCGCGCCCGGCGACCTGTTCATCTTCGTCGCGTACGTCCTGACCGTGCATCGGCGTATGGTGCAGGTGGGTCGGCAACTGGCTCGGAGCGGCAAGGTGCTCGCCTGCGCGCGGCGCATCGGCCAGCTCATGCCGCCCCGTCCCGAGGCGGGCCCGCGCCCGCGCCAGCGCGAGCCCCTGCGCTCGGTGCTGCGGCTGGAAGGAGTTCGACTGGATTCGCTGCGGGGCCGCCGGCACAAGCCCCGGCTGCACCGTGCGGACCTGCGAATCGAGGCAGGCACGCACGTCGCCGTGCTGGGCCCGATGGGTTCGGGCAAGACCAGTCTGCTGCGCCTCCTGGCCGGTCTCGAACCGCCGTCGAAAGGCACACTCTACTGGGACGATGAGCCGATGTCGGACGCGGATGGCATCTGCCACCGGCAGATCGGTTATCTTTCCGACTATCCGGTTTTCGCATCCCAGCCGGTGTGGCGCATTCTGGGCTTGCCCGGCGCCGAAAGCGAGCCGCCCGGAGAAATGCTCCCCGTCCTGAAGACCTTGGGAATCACCAAGCTCGTCCGAAGGCTGCCGAAAGGAATACGGCAGAAGATCCCCTCGGCCACCTTGTCACGTGCGGAAGCGCGGGCCCTGAGTCTGGTCTCCATTCTCGCAGGTCCGGACGGTGTATGGATCCTGGATGACCCGCTGGGAGGTCAAAGCGGACCCAAGAAGATGCGGCGCCAACTGGCCGCCATCCTGGCACGGGGCCGGGGTCGCACGGTCATCGTCGGACTACCAAGAAATGGCCCTATCGAGTTGTTCGATCGGGTCGTGGTGTTGCGCCGCGGTCGGATCCGGTTCGACGGGACGCCCACGGCATGGAAAGAGGCAAAAGAATGCAAGCCCTGATTCTGGCCGCGGGCCGGGGCAGCCGCCTCGGCAAGATCACTGACGCGACTCCCAAATGTCTGCTGACGATCGGGACGCAGCCCATTGTGGCCCACCAATTGGAGAGTCTCTCCGAAGCCGGCCTGGCCCCGGTGGCTCTCGTGGTCGGCTATTGTGCGGATGAGATTCGCGCGCTCGTGGGCATTCGCGCGGAGTACCTCGATAACCTCAAGTGGAACACCACCAACAGCCTTTACTCTTTCTCTCTGGCGCGCGAGTGGATCAAAGGGCCGGTGGTGATTCTCAACAGCGATGTGATCTTCCACCCCTTGATTCTGCACCGGCTCCTGGCCGCCGGCGGCGACGCAATCGTGTATGACTCTTCCTCGGAAGATGCGCCGGAACACATGAAGGTCCGCGTCCTGGACGGCCAACTCGTCGATATGAGCAAGGACATACCCGGCACGCTTTCGAGCGGAGAGAACGTGGGCATGCTATGTTTCACCGCCGAGACGGTCCAGCGGCTTCTCGACAAGGCCCAAGTCCTGCTGGCGTCCGGTGGGGAGCAGAGTTGGCTCAGTGCCGGCGTCCGCGAGTTGGGGCGGGAGTGCAGAATTCGGGCGGTGGACATTGCCGGTCTGCCGTGGACGGAGATCGACTCCGCCCAGGATTTGGAGACTGCTCGTCTTCGGGTCTGGCCGGCGATTCAGAAACGTCACCCCCGGGGCAGACGGTGCCGGCTGATGACGACCCTGGCGGCCCTTCTTCTGTCTCTCGGAGCCATCTCCGTGCTGGCCATGCGGCCCACGCCGTCGCCAAGGACGGAAAGCTGGGAACTCATCGAGCTGCCGACAGAGTCCATGATCAGCCTTCAGGCGGGAGATCAAAAGCGGACCTGGTGGATAATAGCGAAGGATTCGATCCTCGCAGAGAACCTCTGCGGTCCCCGAAAAGTCCGCGTGGACTCCAGGCTTCTGCAGAAAGAGGACACGCAGGAGGCCGTCCCCTACCTGCTCTCCATCGAGTTGGATGAGAAACTGGTGGATTGGTTCAAAAAGAACGGCAAGCCGTCCGGGACCTGGAAGCACCCAGACTGGGCGGTCGGCAGACTGCGCTCGTTCGATGTCGAGTTGCCGCCGGGGCCGCATACACTGCGGATCGGTTTCATGAGCACGATCCAAGGTCCTGCCTGTGCGATACGTCTCCGCCAACTAGAGCCGGATGACCCCGACTGACAGTCCCCCGAATTTTCTGCCGCCCGATGTAACGGGTCTCCTTATCGGACGGACCGTCTGCTCTAGAAGCGGAAGTCCAGCGCCAGGCCGCCGCCGTGGCCGGTGGAGAAGAAGGTCCAATCGACGCGCCGATCGCGACCGGCGCTATTATGGCGGTCCTTCTCCGGCAGGTTCATGAACGCATCGTGGACGAAGGCAGTCATGAAGTGCCCGAGCGCCGCCCCGAACAGGACATCCGAGGGATAATGCTTGTGGGCCTCGATCCGCGCCCAGGCGACACCCGAAGCGAGGATGGTGTTGGCGATCTGCAGCGGCGTGCGCACGTTCTCCAGCGAGTCGATCGAGTCGAGGTTGCGATTGGCCAGCGTGGTGAAGGCAAAGGCGTGAGAGGTGTGGCCGGAGGGAAAGCTCTTGTCATCGCTGCCGTCCGGGCGCTCCCGGTTGCTCCAATCCTTGAGCCCATCGGTCAAAGCGCCGGTCGCTGCGATCGCCCCCAGTTCCACGGCCCCCCCCCTTGAGCTTGGCGACCGCCCAGTCTTCCGGCGTAGTGCCGCTGGG
Organism: Planctomycetota bacterium; assembly: GCA_023481165.1. Lineage (GTDB taxonomy): Bacteria > Planctomycetota > Phycisphaerae > Sedimentisphaerales > Anaerobacaceae > PLanc-01. The sequence continues at coordinate 21,884 of JAMCWO010000293.1, forward strand.
TGCCGCCAGGGCGGTGGCGACGCCCTCGAAGTAGAGGATATCGCTCAAGTAGTTGCTCGCATCCGCGGCCCCATTCTGGGAGCCGAACAGGGGATTGTGCTCCGACGCCCAGTTGGAGACCCGCTCATCGAGGTCCCCGAGCGCGAAGACGCCGGCCCCCGCCAGCGGCACCCAGGTGGCGGGACTAAGCAGCGCATCGCGTCCGGCACGCCCGATGCGCCCCAGGTCCACCGGCCAGAGGGCATCTTCTCCCCAGCCCCGCCCATTCTCCAGCGTGCCGCAACCGGCGAGGAACCACGGGGCCAAGACCACGATCAGCGGGATTATCCAACGGGAGCAAAGCGGACGAGGCCGGGGCCCCCAGGCGGTCGTCGATGGCATGACACAATTCCCTTGAAGCTACTACTTTCCATGGACCTCCGGCGTGTGCCCGGGCGAACACTGATCCCGGCATCTGCCGCCGTGTCCTACCACGCATATCGGCATTCTGAGGGGGCAGGTTTGGTGCCCGGCAAGAAAGATAGGCAAGGCCGGAGGCGGTAGGCCGCAGGCTGGAGGCCCACCATCTGCTTCCGGACGCATTATCTTGACGGAGAGCCGATGCCGGCAATACAATCATGCACAGACACGCGATTCACAGAGCCTCATAGAGGAGCTTCGTCAGATGGCGGTCAGGCTTTCTCCTGCTTCCGGAGCGCGGTGAGCTATGGACGAATCACGGGCCGATCCACCACCCGTCCGGCGACTCGGAGATTTCGAGATCGTACGGGAATTGGGCCGTGGGGGCATGGGCATCGTCTACGAAGCCCGGCAGGTCTCCCTCAACCGCAAGGTGGCGCTCAAGGTGCTCAGCGGCTCTTTGGGCCTGACCACCAAGGCCGTGATCCGTTTCCAACGCGAGGCCGAGGCCGCCGCCAAGCTCCACCACACCAACATCGTGCCCATCTACGCGACCGGCGAGCAGGACGGCGCCCACTACTACGCCATGGAGCTGATCGAAGGACCGGGACTGGACCAGGTCATCAGTCAGATGCGCGAGATGCAAGAACCCGCCGCGCCGCAGGGGCCTGGATCTGCTTCCCCGAATGCCGGCACGGCCAGCCGCACCCCGGGAGCCGTCGATTGGGTCACGCGAACAATGAATTTCCCGCCGCCCGAGGCTACGACTGCCTCTGATACCCATAGCTCCGGCTCCAGCACTCTCTCCAGCGGGACCGGGTACTTCGACACGGTCGCTCGGATGATGGCGGAAGTGGCTGATGCTCTGGACTACGCGCATGCCCAGGGAGTGATCCACCGGGACATCAAACCCTCGAATTTGCTCCTGTCGCCGGCAGGACGTCTGAGTCTCAATGACTTCGGGTTGGCGCGGATGCTGGAGCAGCCGGGGATGACGCTCTCAGGTGAGTTCGTCGGTTCCCCCATGTACATGTCACCGGAGCAGATCGCCGCTGGGCGTGCTCCGCTGGATCATCGCACCGACATCTACTCGCTCGGGGCGACGTTGTACGAGCTTTTGACGTTGCAGCCGCCGTTCCCGGGAGCCCGGCGGGACCAGGTAATTGCGCAGATCATCGGCAAAGAGCCCAAGCCGCCGCGGTCGCTCAACCGGAGGATTCCGCAGGACCTGGAGACGATCTGCCTGAAGATGATGGAGAAGGACCCGGATAAGCGCTACCAAGCGGGCGGCGGCGTGGCGGAGGACTTGCGGCGCTACGTGAACCGCTTCGCGATCTCGGCCCGGCGTGTGGGTGTAGCAGGAAGGGCCATGCGCTGGGCCAACCGGAACCGGGCGCTTGCGGCGGCGCTGTGTGGCTTGCTGCTGTTGAGCCTGCTGGCCGGGGTATTCGCTTATCGCGAGCAGCGCTCTGAGCAGCGGGCAATGGAGGAGAAGCGGGAGCATACGATCGAGCGGGCCATGCTCATCGCCATGGGCGGCGATCTCAATGGGGCAGAGAAGGCCATTGCCGAGGCCGAGAAGGTGGATGCCTCCCATGGGTCGATCCGCATGATCCGCGGCCTGCTCGCCCTGCACCGGGGCGATTGCCGCACGGCCATCGACGAGTTGAAGAAGGCGGTGGACCTGCTTCCTCAGAGCGTGGCCGCGTACGCGCTGCTCGCCGACGCCTACGTGGTTGACGGCCAATATGAGCTTTGCCAAGCCGTCGTCATAGACCACATTGAGAAGCTGCCCCTCGTGACTCCGGAGGACTATCTGTTCAAGGGTTACATTCAGTCGTA
>JAMCWO010000216.1:0-17408 GCA_023481165.1 Planctomycetota bacterium
CGGGGCGGCCAAAGACCTTCCGGAGAACTGCATCGCGACGTTCGAGCAGACGCTGCGGCACTGCTGGTCCCTGCTGGAGATCGACCCGCGCTACACGAAGGACCATGTCCTCGTCCTGAACCACGATCCCACGCTGGAACGGACCACCAGCGGGACCGGCCGCGTCGCCGATCATACTCTCGCGGAGCTCAAGCAGTTGCGGCTGAAGGACCTCCAGGGCAATCTGACCGAATACCGGATGACGACCCTCGATGAGACGCTGGACTGGGCCCGCGGCAAGACCATCCTCGTGCTGGACAACAAGGATGTGCCCATCCCGGACCTCGTCCGCAAGATCGAGGAGCATCACGCCGAGGCCTGCGCTATGGTGATCGTGTACAGCCTGGAGAATATCAAGCAGTGCCATGCCTTGAACTCCAACATCATGATGGAAGTCGTAGTGAGCAACCGCAAACAGTTGGCCGCCTTCGACAAGACCGGTGTTCCCTGGCGGAATATCATTGCCTTCGTCGGCCACACCCCGCCCGAGGAGGCCGGACTCTGTGAAGAGATTCACGCGAAGGGCGCCCGTTGCATGGCGGGCACATCGCGCAACATCGACCTGCGCTTTCTGAAGGGCCAAGTGGAGCGCATGGAGTTGCTCGAACCGGACTACCGCGCCCTGCTGAAGCTGGGCGTCGACCTCATCGAAACCGACATCCCCCGCCAGGTGGCCCCGCTGCTTTACGCGGCCCAACCGGTCCCCGCCTCCAAAGCGAAGTACTTCCGGAAATAGGACCCGGACTGGGGAAGAGCATACTCAACTCCCCCGCGGATTGAGTAAGGCGTCCGCGGAGTTTCCGAGCCTTTCATCCGACCAGAATTCGAGTTGTCAGGTACGAATGGCATGAAGATAAGGCATTGGCCTTTGTAGGACAAGCGATGGGCAGGATGATCTCCCGGGTTTGGGTTGGTCCGCAGGGCGAATACAGGGGAGGAATAGCGGGGGCACACCTGCTTTGTAGAACAGGATACCGGCGCGCGGTCTACGCTTGAATTCCCGGTGGCAATGGCCATATACTTGTGCATTAGGCGCTGGCGCTGTTACCGAGTAGAGGTCATATCGAAGATATCGGCGAAGTGACGGGAAAGGAACTATGCAGATCAACTCAGCTACTGTCGGAGTGCGGCCATGAGATACCTTACCCCTGCTGTTGTGCTTGTGGTCCTCATTGTATGGTGGGGTCTTTCTTGGCGCGCACGAAGGAGCGCCGGCGTCGATAATGGGGACAGAATGGCCATCTTGTGGGAACTGCTCTTTGCGGATCAGTCCCTGGCCAGTTTCCTTTCCAGCGCACCTGCTGGAACCTGGCCCGAATTTCAGGCAGCGCTGGAAGCCAGCCAACAAGGAAGAAATCAGGAGGCTGTCGCTGCACTCCAGCGGGTTCTCACTACGCCGAACATCGAGACGCGCACCGCCCTCGTGGCTTGGGGCGCGCTCCGTGGGCTCGGCGTAGCGCCGCCTTCCGGGGAAGCCGACGTTGTGCGTGGTGTCGTATACGAGATTCCTATCGATGGCGACGCCGTGGTGCTGGCCGTGTACCAGGATGGGCGGGCGCGTCTGTACAGCAGAAGGGGTAAGACTCTCGTCTGGGAGGCCACGGGCGTTACGGACATGACCCAACTCTTGTCGCGGGTCCTGGCGGATGGCCAAGCCCTGCTTGCGACGGCCGGGCCCGAGCGCAAGCGAACTCCCATCCCTCGGGGCACCTGCAGGGCCACGCTGCTGACTTTCGGCGGCAGTCGAACGTTCGAGCATAAGGCGTCCGATCGAGCCGCGATTAACTTCAGTGTGAATGAGGTGATCAAAGCGTTCACGGCGAAGGAGAAGGAGTCGGGGCGGGAGAGCTAGGGGCGAATTCCAGAATTCCGGGGACGGATTATCTATTGCGGTTTGGAATTGCGATGGCGTCCCCCGGTTCACCCCGATTCACCTCGGAATTCCACCTGGCGCGTGCGTTCGCATGAGCGATCTGTTATAATGCGGTTGGCTAGTGAATTGAGGTGAACCATGAAAGCGCAGGTTGTGAAAGGCTCCAAGCAGGAGATCGCCGAGACGGTCGTGCGAATCGACGGTGAAGTTCGGGAAGCCATTGTCTTTGTCGAGGAGCCGTCGGATCAGACTTCGGCTCCATCCGGGGAGGACATTTTCGCGGAGATGGAGCCCTTCATGGTGAAGGTGGGCGGCGCGGACTACTCGCGTGAGGCGATCTACGCTTGGACGGATGGGGAATGATCCTGTTGGACACCAACCTGCTCCCGAAGGAGAAACGATTATGTCGCAACAAATCACACGTCGGCAATGGCTGGGCGGCGCCCTGGCCGCGGGGGCATCCTTTACCATCGTTCCACGTCACGTGCTGGGCGGGCCGAAGTTTGTGGCACCGAGCGACAAGGTGAACATCGCCGTAGTGGGTGTCGGCGGGCAGGGGCGGGACAACGTGCGCGCGTTGTTCCAGGAGGCCGATGCCCAGATCATTGCCGTCGCCGATCCGATTACGGAAGAGAACCTGGACGCGTTCTACTTCAAGGGATTGGCGGGGCGCGGGCCGGTCAAGGCCCAGATCGAGAAGCATTATGCGGAGCGGACGCCCAATTTCGCGTGTAGTGCGTACGAGGACTTTCGCGTGATGCTCGAAAAGGAGCCGGCCATCGACGCCGTCCTGTGCGCCACGCCGGACCATCTGCATGCGTACGTTTCGGTAACCGCGATGCAGCAGGGCAAGCACGTCTATTGCGAAAAGCCGCTGACGCACAACCTGTGGGAGGCCCGTCGCGTGGCGCAAGTCGCTCAGGAGACCGGCGTGGCGACCCAGTTGGGCAATCAGGGCCATTCGCAAGATGGGATTCGGCAGACTTGCGAGTGGATCTGGGACGGCGCCATTGGGCCGGTCCGCCAGGTGCACGCTTGGGTCAACGCCGGGCGCTGGAACAAGAATCTGACCGGGCGGCCCACGGACACGCCGCCGGTGCCCGCCGGAATCAATTGGGACCTGTGGCTGGGCCCGCGCCGGCCGCGGCCGTACCACCCGGCCTACACGCCGGTCACGTGGCGGGACTTCTGGCAGTTCGGCACCGGGGCGCAGGGCGATTTTGGCTGCCACGATCTGGACGCCGCATTCTGGGCACTGGATTTGCAGGAACCCCTGTGTGTTGAGGCTCGGCCGGCGGGGAACATGGACGAGGAGATCGCGCCGCACGGCGAGATGTGCTATTTCCATTTCGGCCCGCGCGGGGACAAGCCCCCGGTCACCCTCACGTGGTACACCGGCGGTCTGATGCCGTCCACGCCCGCGGAACTGGGCGAGAAAGCCTCGCTGCCGCGCCGCGGCATCCTGTTCATCGGCGACAAAGGGGTAATGCTGGCCGAGGGCGCCGGCGGGCCACCGCGACTGCTGCCGTATGAACGAACGCGTGAATACCGCAAACCCGCACCCTCGATTCCGCGCGTCAAGGGCCACCATCGTAATTGGCTGGATGCCTGCAAGGGCGGCCCGCGCGCGTGCAGCCACTTCGGGTACGGGGCGAAGTTGACCGAGATCGTTCTGCTCGGTGTCCTGTCGTTGCGGGCGGGCCAGCGGATCTACTGGGACGCCGCGAATCTGAAAGCCCGCAACCTGCCCGCGGCGAATGCGCTGATTCACGAGACCTACCGTGACGGCTGGAAGATCGGGTGAGCCGGCGGGAGCCTCCAGGGTCCCAATGAGCTCTGACGAGCAACGTCGGTAATTCCTGGGTGGCACGGCCAAACTTGTTTGACCGTGCTCCCTCGCACGCGGCGAACACGCTCAAGCTGCGCTTGGGCGTGGCACCCGGCAATCCATGGACCTTGATTACCGAACTTGGACGGCAGAACTCATCAGGAGCGAAAGAAAGGCGGCATGTCGGAGGGTTCTTTCGTCCCTGACGGGACTGGTTTTGTTTTCTTTTGTCCAGGTTCCCCAGCAATGAATTGCTGGGCTATTATCTGGGTTCCCAAACGCGATCTGTTGCGTTTGGGGGCCCTCTTTCGCCCTCCGGGCTTGGGACGCCGAACAGCGTTGGTCAGTTATGAATCCCCGATTCACTTTCCGCTTTTCAACTGCTCTCGGAGCCAGTCGGGGCGGTTGGTGGTGATGCCGTCGACGCCCAGTTGGACCAGCCGGCGGGCCTCGGCGGGATCATCCACCGTCCAGACATAGAGCTTTTGTCCGGCGGCTTTGGCGGCACGGACGAGTTCCTCGGTAACGCCGGCAAAGTCAACGTCCAGGCCATCGAGGCCCTTGTCTTTGGCCATCTGTACCAGCTTGGGGTCGTGGGGAATCCATTGCCCGGTTTTCTTGTCTTTCTCGGTTCCCTTGAGCCAGTAGGTGGGGACATCGATCTGCTTTTTGGATTCGGCCACCGTCTCCAGGCTGAAGCCAATGATAACGATCTGGGCCATCTTGCCGCTGTCGCCAAGAACCTGGCGGAGCTGGGGCAGGATCTCTTTGCCGCACTTGATCTCGATGTAGAGCTTCCGCTTCGGCGGAATCGACTGAACTACCTCGGCCAGGAAAGGAACTCGCTCGCCAGTGAACTCTTTTCCTTTGAACGACCCCACGTCCAGCGCGCGCAACTGGTCGGCGGTGGATTCCTTGACCTTCAGGTCCACCCCTCCGCCGGTGCGTTTGGTCGAGGCGTCGTGGATGACGACCATGCGATTGTCCTTCGACAGGTACACATCCAGCTCCACGTTGGCCTGCCTTTCCCAGCCGAGCCGAAAGGAGGCCATGGTGTTCTCCGGAGCATCGTAGGACGCGCCGCGATGGGCGATGATCTCGACCGGAGCCCGGCAGCCGGAGACAACCAGGATGCACACGCAGAATAATCCTCCGAGGGCAATATGCTTCATTTCAGGCACTCCACGAACATGGCACAGGCTCTTGTGACGTTGTGACCAGTTGCCATGCTATCCTTTGTCCCCGCCGAGTTCAAGCTCTCTGCCACCGGTTGAACATGTGCAAGCGGGACGGTATCATGGGTGCCGTGATACCTTTGCTGAGAAGTCGACGGCGATCTCCCACGGCCAGAAAGGAGAGAGTGATGAGGAATCCGGCAGTCGTTCTCGTCCTGGTTGCGATCTCCATAGCTGTTTGTAGTGTGCCCGTCAGGGCATCTCAAGATAACGCCTCACGGCGTCACTACGAACCTGAAGCCTTGCAGCCCTGGTCGAGCAACACGCACCCGACGGATGTCCCCAAGTCACATGTCGAGGAGATCGGAGGAGCCGGGGGGACACACAAATACACGGTCGTTCAGGGCGGGACGATGGATGGCCGCAATTGCCGGTTGCCCATGGGCTGCGGGATCGCCCGGGAAGGGGCGTTACTCCAGACCTGGGAGTCCAACCGGTCGGTGCGCATGGAGAACGTGGGCGACACCGACGTTGTCAACCCGTGGCTGTCCAACGGGCGCAACAACTTCCGCAGCGTCGCAGAGATTGTCGCCGCGGTGGTCACGCCGGACCTGAGCGACGCGGATAAGGCCTTTGCCCTGTGGTTCCAGGAGATCCGGTATCGTCACCATTCCGGGGGCGACAACAGCGAATTGGGCGACCCCGTGAAGGTCTTCAATATCTACGGGTACAACACCTGCGGCAACGACTCCATCAGCCTGGCCACCTTGTGGCGCAAGGCCGGGCTCAAAGCGGCGCCGGCCCGGGCGCTGGGCCATTGCATCTCCCAGGCTTTCTACGATGGGGGCTGGCATTTCTACGACGGCGACATGCACTCGGTCTACCTCTTGCGGGACAACCAGACCGTCGCGGGCGAACTGGATATCGTGCGCGATCACGACCTGATCAAACGCACCCACTCCAAGGGAATCCTGTTTCTGGACAACTGGTGGTCCGACCCGGAAATGTGTTCCCTGTATTTCTTCGAGGGGCCGGTGGGGGGCGAGCGCGGGAACAAGGTCGACACCACGATGAACATGGTCCTGCGTCCCGGCGAGGCGCTCGCCTGGCGCTGGGGGCAGGCTCGCCCGCTCAAGTACCACGGTGCGCGCGGGGCGACGCCCACGTACGAAGATCTCATCTACAACGGTCTGTGGAAGTATCGGCCGGACTTCTCGAAGGCCCTGTGGCGCAAAGGGGCTGCCACGGTGGAGAACATCACGACGGGACCGGACGGCCTGGCTGCCGAGGAGGGTAAGACGGGCACGATCATCTGGACGATGCGCAGTCCGTACGTTTTTGTGGGAGGCCGACTCGAAGTGGAAGGCACGAAGGCCAGGTTCTTCGTTTGCCAGGATGGCAAGACGTGGAGACCTGCGGCAGACAGTCTCGACAAGTTCATCCCGGTTGTCGGTCCGGCCTGCTATGCGTATCAGCTCAAGTGTCAACTGCAAGGGTCGGCACGGCTGCGGCGTCTGGCGATTATCAACGAGGTACAGATGGCTCCCTTGGCGTTGCCGGAGATGGTGGTGGGCGAGAACGTCTTTACCTATAGTGACCAGTCCGTGGGGGAGCGCAAGGTGCGGATCACCCACAATTGGGTCGAGCGGTCGGCCTCCCGACCACCGGCAGCGCCGGCCGAGGCGGTCTTTCCCTCCGATGGCGGTGAAGCGAACGGCACGGACGTTGTCTTTCAGTGGACCGCTCCGAGTGATCCTGACGGGGACACGATTGCCGACTACCAGTTTGAGCTGTCCCCTCGTTCCGACATGAAATGGCCGCTCTCGATGAGTTTCTACAAGCTCATCTCCCGGACCGCCGATGCCGTCAAGGAGAAGGGCAAGGTTACGGTCAAGCCCCAGTACACGTTGCCTCAGCCGGGCCTGCTGACGCCGGACCGCCCGTACTACTGGCATGTGCGGGCCCAGAACGATAAGGGCGTGTGGGGACCGTGGAGCAAGACCTGGAGCTTCACACCACGTGGTCCGGCGTATCCGCTGGAGGTCGTCGTGGACTTCGATCAGGCCAGGGGCGTGGGCACTCTGCGCTGGAAGGCCAATCCGGTCGGGCGTGCGCCGGTCAAGTATCGGGTTTACGGCAGCGACGAGAAGGGCTTTACGATTGCCGATCAGAGATACCAGAGCGTTGTCGGTGTGACCAAGCAGGAGATGGCGGACTGGAATCCGTGGTTTCCCGCGAACCTCATTGCCGAGACCACCTCCACCGAACTGGCGGTGCTTGGCAGTGATGTTGGCTTGCCTGCCGCCAATAAGACCTACTATCGCGTAGTGGCGGTCGATGAGCAGGGCAAGCGGAGCGGGCCCTCCGACTACGCCGTCGCGCCGCGGCCGGTCATCTATAGTAAGGCTGTCGTCACAGCCCGGGTGGGGACCGAGTACCACTATCAGGTGCGCGCCAATCGGTCTTTGGGAGACCTCAGTTCGCGGATGACGGAGAGCCAGCAGACGAGCGGCTACTTCGATATCGAGAAGCCCCGGTTCACGACTACCCAGGGGCCGGCGTGGCTCAGGATCGACGAGGCGACCGGCGTGCTCTCGGGGACACCAGCGACGCCGGGGACGGCGGAGGTGACCGTGACCGTCACCATCGACCGCCAGGTACGGAGACTCGACGAGGCGATACTGCGCTGGGGTAACGAGAAGGTCCTTTCTGTGGATACGGAACGGGTCGGTGTGGCGATCCAGAAGTTCGTCATCGAGGTTACGAGGAGACAACCATGAGAACGTGTGCATTCGTGCTGGCGCTGACTGTGGCTGCGGCGGTGTTTGCCGCCCCGTCGCCGCCATGGGCGACCAAGGACCTCAAGATCGGCATCATCGGGACCGACACGTCCCACGTGCCGGCATTTACGCAACAGTTTCAGACGCACCCGGAATGGCGCATGAAAGTGGTGGCGGCGTTCAAGGGGGGCAGCCCCGATTTGCCGACCAGCGCCGACCGGGTCGAGGGGTTCGCCAAGACGATCCACGACAAGTACGGCGTGGAGATTGTTGGCAGCATCGAGGAACTCTTGCAGAAGGTGGATGTGGTTCTGCTGGAGAGCGTGGACGGCCGGCCGCACCTGGCCCAGGTCACGCCCGTATTCAAGGCCGGCAAGCGGGTGTTCATCGACAAGCCCCTGGCCGCCAGCCTGGAAGACGCCCGCAAGATCGTGCAACTCTCCAAGGAAACGGGCACGCCGTTCTTCAGTTCTTCTTCGTACCGGTTCCACTCGGACATCCCTCGGCTGCGGGACAATCCCGGCGTGGGCAAGGTGACCAAGGTCCAGGCCAGTTCTCCGTTCAGCAAACTCGAATTCCACCCCGACCTGTACTTCTACGGGATTCACGGAGTCGAGGCCCTGTACGCGGTGATGGGCCGCGGCTGCGTGAGTGTATCGCGCAAGAGTGAGAACGGCGCCGACATCACCACCGGCCAATGGAAGGATGGACGGATTGGCGTCTACTACGGGCCGGCCAAGGGCGAGAAGGTGCCGATGGTTCGCATCTGGGGTACGGACGGCACAACGGAGTCCAAACAATCCGGCGGGTACGAGGGCCTCGACAGGGCGATTGCCGAGTTCTTCCAGACGGGTCGCCCACCGGTCGATCCGGCCGAGACCCTCGAGATTTTCGAATTCATGACCGCGGCCCAACTGAGTAAAGCTCGCGGCGGAGCCCCGGCGCCGCTCGCCGAGCTGCGCCAATGAGCCGGACGATCAACAAAGGAGAGAGCATGATCCGCAACGAGATAAGCCGTCGTGACTTCTTGAGATGGAGCACCCTAAGTGCGGCAGCGCTGACCAGCCCACGCCGGCTGAGGGCCGCCGGCGGGAAGAAGCCGAACATCATCTTCGTCCTGAGCGATGACCTGGCGCAGGGGGACTTGGGCTGTTACGGGCAGAAGCTCATCAAGACGCCGAGACTCGACCGCATGGCGGCGGAGGGGACGCGCTTCACGCAGGCGTACTGCGGGACAAGCGTTTGTGCTCCCTCCCGGTCCTCACTGATCACCGGCCTGCACGCGGGCCACTGCCCCATCCGGGCGAACCGCGAGATCCAGCCGGAGGGCCAGATGCCGCTGCCGGCCGGAACGGTCACTGTGGCGCAGATACTCAAGGACGCCGGATACGCTACCGCGTGCATCGGCAAGTGGGGCATGGGCATGTTCGACACGACCGGCAGTCCGCTCAAGGTGGGCTTCGATCATTTCTTCGGCTACAACTGCCAGCGTCACGCCCATTCGTACTTTCCGACCTACCTCTACCGCGACGACCGGCGGTTCGAATTGCCTGGCAACGACGGCAAGGGCGTCGGGAAGACTTACGCGCAGAACCTCATCGCCAACGAGACCCTCGACTGGGTACGGAAGCACAAGGACGCGCCGTTCTTTCTCTTTTACTCCGTGACGCTGCCGCACGGCCGGTTCGAGATCGACGACGTCGGCCAGTACGCGGGGACGGACTGGACGCCGGTGCAGAAGAACTACGCGGCTATGGTGTCCCGGCTCGACAGCGACATCGGCCGGCTGCTCGATTTGCTCAAAGAGCTGCGGATCGACGACAACACCATCGTGTTCGTGGCGGGCGACAATGGCTCCTCCTTCGCGCCGAACGCGGAGTTGGGCCGTCACTTCGACCAGGCGGGCAACGGCCTGCGCGGCTTCAAACGGACCTTGTACGAGGGCGGCCTGCGGCAGGCGGCGATTGTGCGCTGGCCCGGCAAAGTCCCCGCGGGCCGGGTGAGTGATGAGCCGTGGGCATTCTGGGATTTTCTGCCGACAGCGGCCGAACTGGCGGGGACAAAGCCGCCAGCCTCCTTCAAGCCGGATGGTCTCTCTCTTGTATCATTCCTGCGGGGCGACTCGGCACCGAAGCGGGAGTACTTCTACTGGGAACTGCACGAGCAGCCGCCGTCGCTTCAGGCCGTGCGCTTCGGCGATTGGAAAGCCGTTCGCCAGGGGCCATCTTCGCCCATCGAGTTGTATGATCTCAAGACCGACCCCGGCGAGACAAGAGACTTGGCCGGGCAGAAGCCCGACCTAGTTGCGCGCGCCGAGGCACTGATGAAGACCGCCCGTACGGACGACCCGAACTGGCCCTTGCGCGATCGTCCGGCGGGAAAGCCGCAGCAGAAGAACCGGAAAGCCAAACGCCAAGCGGCAGGCCAGTAGCATGGGCATCTTGCCCATGAGTGGGTTCGGGTCCCCACCGGCCCTGTTTCGCCGGTGGGAGCCCTTCCCAAACGCGATGCATCGCGTTTGGGGTCCCAGTCGCAGGGCCATCTTGGCCCTGCTTCCACGGGCGAGACGCCCGTGATACTCATGGGCGGGACGCCCATGCTACGGAACGCCTCATGGCGTTACTACGAACCGACCTGTTCGATGGCATCATCCAGAACGGGTGCGAGATTAGGCCATTCGAACCGTCTTAGGCGGTCCCGAATTGGTTCGGCCGCCTGAAGCAGAGAATCATTGCTTTCAAGGCGGCTCGCTAACTCAGCCAATCTATTGGCCAGGCCGTTGGCGCCATCTTCGTAGAAGAACCTCTCTGCGGTGCTGTCGTTCTGTAGATCGAAGACCTCGGGATAGGCGAGCCGTTTGGGGACGAGGGGATAGGCCCCGGCGAGGGTCGCCTCCACGGCGCTGAGGCCAAAGAACTCATGGGCCGCCGTCGAGACGAAGACATCCGCTTCGAGCAGGGCCGCTTCGTAGTCAGCCCGGTTCTGCTGATAGCCCCAGCGGTCGATGTGGCCGGCGAAACGCTCCCGGGCCCGGACAAAGACCTCCGGGACCTCGCGGAACTGTTCGCCGATAACACTGATCCGGAAGGGGATTTGCCGCGCCTTCAGCAGGCCGAGGGCCGCGAAGAACTCCTCAGGATTCTTGTCGTGCTCCCACCGGCCGGCCCACAGGATGCGCAGGGGGCCGGGCTTTCGGGAACCCTGCGGAGCGAACTTGTTGACGCCGGGGGAGAAGACCTTCGCTTTAGTCCTGATTTTGGCGATGGCATCAAGGGGCTGGTAATCCGGCATTCGCTTCAGCAGAGTCTCCAAGGCATCCAGGAACGAATCCTTGTGAAAGGCGGAGTTGAACCAAACCGCGTGAGCCGCCAGGGCGCTGGTCATATTCGTCATGGCAAACTGGTAATCCCTCTCATCCTCCACTCGCACGGGATAGGTCAGTTGATTCTCGTGAAAGTAGAGGAGACTCGGCAGGTCCCGGATCTCTTTCGGAGCCAGGCCGAAGAACTCCGCGAGATTCAGCATGTCGGAGCAGAACAGGAGGTCCCAACGCTCACCGCGCGCGAGCCTGTTCTGCACCTGCCCGGCGAAGGTGACCGCCGCATGCCGCATCCGCCATTTCCATTTGTAGGCGGGCAAGGGCAGAATCGACCACTCGTGCCGACCGGATCGCGACCAGCCCTCCAGAAAGGCCTGGTGACTGCCGCCGTAATACGGTTCCAGAGCCAGAATACGCATACGATTGACTATTGGCGATTGATTTATTGATGATGAATTATGACCGCGGCGGCTCCGTGCTGCAACAATCATCAATTACCCACCATCTGTGGCTGTCATGAACCCGCACCCGTCCGGAATGTATAACTTGATGCTTCCGTGTTGAGCACATATCGGCCGGCGTGGGGTTTATGGCGAAGCGGGTGATCATCTCCGGGGCGGCGGGGTTCATCGGCCAGGCGTTATGCCGGGCGTTTCACGAGGATTATGAGGTTATTGCCCTGTCGCGGGATGCGCTGCGGGCCGCGAGCCCGATCGGCCAATGGGCGACGGTCTTGGAGTGGGATGCCCGGACCGTCGGCACTTGGGCCCGGCAGGTCGAGGGCGCCCATGCCATTATCAACTTGGCGGGCGAGAGCTTGGCCGCCGGTCGCTGGACCCAGACCAGGAGAGCCAGCATTGTGCAGAGCCGGACCAACAGCGCCGGCGCGATTGTCGATGCGGTCAGCGGGGCCAAGGTCAAGCCGGCGGTCGTCATCCAAGCCTCGGGAGTGGGCTTCTACGGCCTGCGGGGCGATGAACTGCTGACGGAGAATTCAGGAGTCGGCAGCGGTTTCTTGGCGGACGTGTGCCACCGGACCGAGGCGATAGCCACGCGGGTCGAGCGGTCCGGCGTCCGGTACATGGCGATCCGTTCGGGCCTGGTGTTGGGAGGGGAGGGCGGCGTGCTGCCCCGATTCATCATGCCCTATCGGTTCTTCCTGGGCGGCACTCTCGGCAACGGCCGGCAGTGGCTCTCTTGGATCAGCTTGGAAGACGAGATTCGGGCGATTCGATTCCTGATGGAGAAGGCGAGCCTCCGCGGCGCTTTCAACCTGGCCGCGCCGAATCCGGTCACGATGCGCCAGTTCAGCCACACCCTGGGGCGGGTGCTGGGCAGGCCCGCGTGGACCCGGGTGCCGGCCTTCGTGCTGCGGCTCGTGTTTGGCCGGATGGCCGACGAATTGCTCCTGGCGAGTCAAAGGGCGGTCCCCCAGCGGCTGACAGAGGCAGGTTTCACCTTCAAGTATCCCCAACTGCAGGCCGCCCTGGAGGCGGCTATTCGAGGAGAAGACAAATGAGCTTGGCGAACTATTTCGAGAACGTCAAAGGGATTGGGATTCTCGGCACAGCGGACCCCGAGGGGAAAGTGGATCTGGCCATCTACACCCGACCGTATGTCATCGACGAGGAAACCGTGGCTTTCCTCATGGAGAATCACCTCAGCCACCGGAACGTGACGGCCAATCCTCACGCGGCCTACCTGTTCCTGGAAGACGCGGACGGGTACAACGGACTGCGGATGCACCTGACTAAGACGGCTGAAGAGACCGATCCCAAGAAGATCGAAGCGCTGCGGCGCAGAAGTCGCGTAGCCGAGGATTTCGCGGCACTCGATGCGTTCCTCGTGCAGTTCAAGGTTGACGAGGTCCGTCCGCTGGCCAAAGAGCGATCAGAATCGGCGCTGCCTTCTGCGGTGGGCGAGCCGCACTAAGCCCTCCCGTTCCTCCGGGGTCAGGGCAGATGACGCGGCCCGGACCTTACGAGAATCTGGACATCACTAACCAGCCCGTCGCCTTTTCGCCCCCTTGGCCGAGTGTCGTGCGGCAATCTGGATTAGCGACAACAGGGCACTATTCACAGCTTCTTGATTGGGGAAAGCGCGGGCAACTTCCGGTTCAAGTACAACAATGTTGGAGGATTCCCGCAGACGCTCCGCATATTTGCCGCGCACAAACCCCTTGGGAAAATCCGATCGCTTGTACTCGGCACGCAATTCGTCTTTATCTGCCTGTTTCGCCTTCTTCATACTCGAACGAGACTTTGTGCTTCCGCAAGTTTAATCGAGCCTTCTTGGGATCCATTCGATTTTCATTCTTTGATTATATTCCAGTTCTTCCACGTGAACCAGCCATTTTGGGGCGCGGAAGTATCTGATGTAAACCACGCCGGATGAAGCAGTTACGCCGGTTCCGAGGCTGGCGGAGGCAAAAATGCCCAGACGATCCTTGACAGAGCCGGGGGGAATCCGTATAGTGGCGGCTTTGTTTCTGTGATTGTGAACACAAGCACAAGGTCTTCGTATTGGCGTCATGCGGTACCACAGGATTCCAGACGAAACGGTGCGCCGGTTGCCGGTCTATTTGCGGGGCCTGATGGTCTCGGCGGACCAGGGGCACGAGCACATCTCGAGCCAGTCGCTGGCGGACTTTGTAGGTGTGGATGCCTGGCAGATTCGCAAGGACCTATCGTATTTTGGGGACTTCGGCACCCCCGGCGTCGGTTACAACATCGAGAAGCTGGCGCGGGGGATCAAGAAGACGTTGCGGCTGGATGTCATACGGAGAGCGGCCCTGGTAGGTGTGGGCGACTTGGGATCGGCGCTTTTGGCTTACCCGGGCTTCCGCCTGTATGGGTTGGATATCGTGGCAGCCTTCGACATCGATCCCACGAAAGTCGGCGAGGCGGTGAACGGGATCGAAATCGAAAGTGCGGCGAAGATCGACACCCTGAAGCGGCGGGAGATTACGTTGGCGATTGTCGCCGTGCCGCGGGCGGCTGCCCAGGCGACCGTAGATCAGTTGGTTGCGGCCGGGGTCCGGGGTATCCTGAATTTCGCGCCCAGCAAGGTCATCGCGCCCAAGCGGGTGAAAGTCATCACGCTCGATATCGCGATGGAGTTGGCCCGCCTGCCGTACTATATTCCGCGCGCGGAACAAGCGGCGGAAACGTGAGGCCCGGGCGGCGGCGGCGGCGGCCGGATGGAGTGTAGTAGGAATCGAAAACGGTTAGGAGTCGGGAACGGTTTTGAGGCTTTTGGAGCCGGGATTCTGTCATGAGTGTAAAAGAGATTGCCAAGAATGATTTTACGAGATTTGTCGGCACCTTGATCCGGACGGAGAAGGTCTTCGGAGTTCAGGCCAAGGGCGACCGGTTCGATTTCGCGCCCCTGGAGTCGGCGCAAGACCTGCGGCTGGACTATGATGTGACGCTCCAGCCGCCGAAGAAGTATTTCCTGCCCCCGGCGGAGGTGCTTCTGACGTATCAGGTCGGTGGCCCCTATCAGTCGCAACTCGATGGGCAGGAGTTCATCCTGCTCGGCGTACATCCCTACGACATGGTGGCCATCAACCAGATGGACGAGTTGTTCCAGCAGGACAACTACGACACGCACTACATGACCCGGCGCCACAACGCGACGATCATCGCCTGCGACGTCGCCAAGCCTTCCGACCACGTGTTTGCCTCCTCGATGGGGACAGCGGTGGTCAAGAAGGGTTACGATATCCTGCTGACCGATATCGGCGACAGCTTCGTGGCCGAGGCCGCGACGCCCAAGGGCGAGCAACTGCTGGCGAAGGCGAAAGGGGCGGCGGCCGATGCCCAGGCCCTGAAGAAGCGCGAGGACATCTGGGCCCGCAATAAGAAAAGCCTGAACAAGCACGAGCTCAAGTGCGATCCCGCCTATTTGCCCAAGGTGCTGGCCAAGGCGTACAAGCATCCCGTCTGGGAGGAGAAGGCCAAGACGTGCTTCTCCTGCGGCTCCTGCAACCAGGTCTGCCCGACTTGTTACTGCTTCAACGTCCAGGATGATGTGAACTGGGACCTCAAGACGGGCCAGCGCCTGCGGGAGTGGGATGGCTGTCTGCTGGACGGCTTCACGAAAGTCGCGCCGGCGCACGAGTTCCGCAAAGCGCGGGCGGACCGGTTCCGGCACCGGCTGTATCGCAAGGCGACCTACGTGCCGCAGAAGCTCGGCGGCCAGATCGCCTGTGTCGGCTGCGGCCGCTGTGTGGGCGCGTGCCTGCCCGATATTGCGAACCCCGTGAACATCTACAACCGCCTGATCGACGATCTGGGGATCGGGTAGAAGGATTTGTGGTTTATAAGAAATTATAAATCGTAAATCATAAATCATAGATTCTAAAGGGCTTGACTGATGTGTCAGTGTTGTGCGGAAAAGAAAGATATCTACCTGCCGCAGTTGGCGACGGTCGCGGACATCAGCCAGATGAACGTCACCGAGAAATACCTGCGGCTGGCGCTGGAGGACGGCCAGTTTGATTTCATTCCGGGCCAGTTCGTCGAGGTCTCGCTCAGCGGCATCGGCGAGGCCCCGATCACGATCAGCTCGTCGCCGACCCTGGGGGACAGCTTCGAGTTGGTGGTCCGCAAGGTCGGCCGCGTCAGCAGCGCGATCCACAATCTTCAGCGCGGCGACAAGGTGGGGATTCGCGGGCCGCTCGGCCGAGGCGTCTATCCGGTCGAGGAGTGCAAGGGCAAGAATCTGGTCTTCATCTGCGGCGGCATCGGCATGGTGCCCCAGCGGTCGTTCATCAAGTACGTGCTGGACAACCGCAACGATTATGGCGACGTGGCTATCCTCCAGGGGACCAAGTCCTACGACCTGCGCTTGTTCACCTCGGAGATCGAGGCCTGGGGCAAGCGCGGCGATGTGCAGATGCTGGAGACGCTCGATGAGGGCGATGCCCGGTGGAAGGGCAACGTCGGCGTCGTGACGAAGCTCGTCTCCAAGGTGGAGACCGACCTGAAGTCGGCGATGATCCTCGTCTGCGGCCCGCCGATCATGTACAAGTTCGTGCTGATGGCCCTGGCCGAGCACGAGGTGTCGCATCAGAACATCTTCCTGAACCTGGAACGGAAGATGAAGTGCGGCGTAGGCAAGTGCGGACACTGCCAGATCAACAATGCGTACGTCTGCATGTCCGGCCCGGTGTTCCGTTATTCCGATTTGGCTTCTCTGCCGGAGGCGATTTAAACCATGGCGAAACCCAAGATTGCGATATTCGATTTTGCCTGCTGCGAAGGTTGCCAGCTCCAGATCGTCAACCTCGAAGAAGAGATCCTCAGTCTTCTCGGGGTCGCGGACGTCGTGGAGTGGCGCGAGGCGATGAGCGAAAAGAGCGACGAGTACGACATAGCGATCATCGAGGGCTCGATCACGCGGATGGAGGACGAGGAGCGGCTCAAACGCATCCGCGGCTGTGCCAAAGTGCTGATCGCCCTGGGCGCCTGTGCCATGACGGGCGGCGTCAACAAGCTCAAGAACAACTTCGAGGACTTCGAAGAGGTCAAGAAGTGCGTCTACGGCAAGGCCGCCGGCAAGCCGCACCTGCGGACGGCGGTGACCAAGGCCGTGGGCGAGGTCGTCCAGGTCGATTACGCCGTACCCGGTTGCCCCATCGACGGCAAAGAGTTCACGTACATCGTGCGCTCCCTGCTGATGGGCAAGAAGCCCGAGATCCCGGATTACCCGGTCTGCGTCGAGTGCAAGGCCAACGGCAATCCGTGCCTGTGGCAGTACGACCAGGTATGCCTGGGCCCGATCATCCGGGCCGGCTGCGGGGCGCGGTGCCCGTCGAACGGCTTCCGCTGCTTCGGCTGCCGGGGCTACGTCGACAACCCGAACGTTGACGCGGCGAAAGACGTCATCAACCGCTTCGGCCTGAACCTCGACGACCTCAAGACCAAGATGGTTCTCTTTGGAAGCAAGCAGGAGCCGACGATCTATGAGTAATCGCACAGTGAACATAAACGTCCATCACGTGGCCCGCATCGAGGGGCACGGCAACATCGTTCTTAACGCCACCAACGGCAAGATCGAGAAGCTCCAGTGGCAGGTGCCCGAGGCGCCGCGCGCCGCGGGGCCGGTTGACTAACAGCAGTTGACCGCACCCGAACGGCCGCAACGTCAGTGCTGGCGCGGGGTTACGGGGATTTGGCACACGCACCCGATGGGTGAAGCCGAAGAGCCGAAGAAAAGCGACCTGGCGCTGGCGTGCCAGGAGGCGATGGTGGTCGACACGAGGGGCGGGCGAATGCATGTTCGCTGGGACGACAGCGCGCAGGCCACGCCGCACGGGCAGATCGCCTTTTTCGCCGAGTTTCTGGCCACCGCGCGGGGGTGTTCGACCGCCGGGTCGATGCGTGCCCGT
>JAMCWO010000216.1:17418-24032 GCA_023481165.1 Planctomycetota bacterium
CAGACCATCGTCAGCCGCATCTGCGGCATCTGCTCGATCAGCCACTCGCTGGCGGCGACGAAGGCGGTCGAGAACGCCATGGGGATTCAGGTCTCCGAGCAGACCGACAAGATTCGCCTGTTGATGCACTACTCCGAGCAGTTGCAGAGTCATGTGTTGCACGTAGGGTATCTGGTGGCGCCGGACCTCTTCGGTGTGCCGTCGGTGGTGCCGCTGGTGGGCATCGCCCCGGGTCCGGTCAAGACGATCATCGGCCTGCACCGGCTCGCCAACGAATGGTCGGCCCTGCTGGCCGGCCGGATCACGCACCCCGTGACGCTGCGCCCGGGTGGTTTGACGAAGCTCCCCACGGCGACACAGCTTCGCGAACTGCAGGACCGGCTCAAGAAGTGTCTGCCCGACCTCAAAGCCGTGGCGGACGTGGTGCTGTCCGCGGCGGGCAATCTTCCGAAGTTCGACCGCCCGACCGAGTATGTGGCGCTCAGGGATACTCAGACGCCCCACTACGCCTTCTACCATGGCGAGATCGCCTCGACGGACTCCCAAGGCGCCGTGGCCATCAATGACTGGAAGACGGTCGCCAATGAGTACGTGAGCGATCAATCGACCTCCAAATGGGCGAAGTGGCATCGGGAATCGTACGCCGTCGGGGCGCTCGCCCGGTTCAACATCAATGCCGATCATCTGTCGCCGACCGCCAAGGCGGTGGCACAGATGTTCGGGCTCCGGAAGGGCTGCTGCAATCCGTACTTCAACTCGGTGGCGCAGATCGCGGAAGCGGTGCACGTGGTGGAAACGAGCATCCAGTGGATCGATGAACTGCTGACCAAGGGGCTCAAGCAAGAGACGATCTCGGTCAGCCCGAAAGCCGGCAAGGCCAGCGGCGCCGTCGAGGCCCCGCGCGGGATCCTGTTCCACGAGTACGAGTTCGACCGCAAGGGCAACTGCATGAGCGCGGACCTGTGCATCCCGACGACGCAGAACCATGCGAACATCCAGAAGGACATCGAGAAGCTGGTGCCGGAGATTCTGGATGAGCCGGAGGACAAGATCCGCCTGAAGCTGGAGATGCTGGTGCGGGCCTACGACCCGTGCGTTTCGTGCTCGACGCACATGCTGGACGTAAAGTTCATCAGGTGATTGATAATCAATAATCAATCCGTGAAAAGGCCCATCATCGTGCTCGGGTTGGGCAATCCGCTGATGGCGGATGAGGGGATCGGTGTCTACCTCGTCGCGCGGCTCGTGGAGTCCGCGGATCGGTATCCCGCGGTCGATTTCATTGACGCGGGAACCGGGGGCCTGTCGATCCTGTATCAGATCGAGGATCGCCGTAAGGCCATCGTAATCGATTGTGCCTTCATGGACGAGCCTCCCGGCA
The DNA here is from genome assembly GCA_023481165.1 of Planctomycetota bacterium. GTDB lineage: Bacteria > Planctomycetota > Phycisphaerae > Sedimentisphaerales > Anaerobacaceae > PLanc-01. The sequence continues at coordinate 18,800 of JAMCWO010000216.1, forward strand.
CGATCCGGCGCTTCACGCCCGACCAGGTGCAAAGCGTAAAGGTGCTGGCGCACCAGTCCCTGCACGAGGCGGACCTGATGCAGATTCTCGGGCTGGCGCGGCAACTCGGCCAGGGGCCCGGCGAGATCGTCATTTTCGGAATCCAGCCGGAGAGAATCGAGCCGGGCCTGACTCTGAGCCAAACGCTGATGGACAGGATGGACGAATACATCTCCACGATCTTGCACGAGTTGAGGACTGAGGCTCGTCAGGATTAACACTTTCGCATCGACTTTTTCACAGTATAATATGGTCGTCATCACGACAAATTGACACACTTGAGGTGGTCAAAGGAGAAACGATGGCACAGGGCAAGATTCTGATCATTGACGATGATCCCGATATTACCGAAGCGATGACCGTCGTTCTGGAGAACCGGGGATACCAGGTTCGCAGTGCCCAGGACGGCACCCAGGGCATGGAGCAGTTGAAGAAGTCCAGGCCGGATCTGATTATCCTCGACGTCATGATGCGAACCTCGCAGGAGGGATTCGAGTTTTCGCGCGAGCTCAAGAGCAATCCCAAGTACAAGAATATCCCCATCCTCATGCTGACCGCCGTCAAGCAGAAGACGGGACTCGATTTCAAGGCCGACGCCGGCGACCAGGCCTGGCTGCCTGTGGAGGAATTCCTGGACAAGCCGGTCAAGCCCGACATGCTCCTGGAGAAGGTGGAGGACCTGCTGTCGGCACGCGAAGCGTAAGCCGCCCAAGTTATGATTTGTGATTTGCGCTATAGGATTCTGGGGCGGGGCCGGAAAGGGCTGCTCTTGTCAGCTCGGGATGGCTTCCGCATGCACGGCCCAACGGTAGACAAGAAATCGTAAGTAGTAGTAGATTCCCCATGGAAGGCCTGCTCAAGAGTACCAGCCTGATCCAGAGGGCGTACTGGCTGATCAAACTGCGCTGGGTGGCGATTGCCACACTGGCGGCGGCCACCCTCGTAGCGGTACGGTTCATGAGCGTGTCCCTTGCAACGCGGGTGCTGCTCACGATTTCCCTTCTGCTGGTCGTCTACAACTTCGTCCTTTACGATCTGTTGCAGTACTGGACGCGGGGGGGCAAGGCGCCGTCTCCCACACGCATCGGGCGGTTCCTGACGTTTCAGATTGTGGGTGACCTGTTCATTCTCGCGGCGATTCTGCATTTCTCCGGCGGGATCGAGAATCCCTTCTCCTTCTTCTTCGTCTTTCACATGATCATGGCCAGCATCCTGCGGTCCAGACGGCAAAGCTATCTCCAGGCGACCCTGGCGGTGCTTCTCTTCGCGGGTCTGATCGCCCTGGAAGCCACGGGAGTCCTGCCGCACTACCACTTGGCCGGCTTCGCCGATCACGGCCTGTACTCCGACCGAAGCTTCGTGCTGGGCTTTCTGTTCGTCTTCACGGTGACCCTGTACCTCGTCGTGTACATGACCACCTCCATCAGCGAGCAACTGCACACGCAGCAGGACGATCTGGAGAAGGCCAACAGCCTGCTCGAGGAGAAGGATCAGGTCAAGAACCAGTACGTGCTGCGCGTGACTCATGACATCAAGGGGCATCTGGCGGCGATCCAAAGCTGCCTGGAGATCGTCTTTAACGGGATGGTCGGCCCCCTCAACGAGAAGCAGGCGGACCTGGTCGAGCGGGCGTTCCGGCGGACGACGAAGTGCATGGCCTTCGTCACCGCGCTGCTGAAGCTGACCCGCATGAAGCTCAGCGGCCATCTGGAGAGGGAACGCTTCTCGCTGAAGAACTGCATCCTCAGCTCCCTGGCGTCGGTGCAAAGCCGGGCCCAGGCGAAATCGATCACGGTGCAGTATCGGATCGATCCGGCCGTCGAGGACGTGCTCGGCGAGTCCGTGCTCATCGAGGAGACCCTCACCAACATGCTCTTCAACGCCGTCAAATACACGCCGGACGGCGGGCAGGTGAACCTGGAAGCAATGCCCGACGGCGACTTCATCAAGGTCCGGATCTCCGACAACGGCATCGGCATCCCGCCGGCCGAATTGCCCCGGATTTTCGAGGAGTTCTACCGCGCCGAGAACGCCCGGGCCGTGGAGCGGGATGGCACGGGCCTCGGCTTGGCGTTCGCCAAAGAGGTGATCGAGCGTCACGGCGGCTCCATCTGGGTCGAGAACAACCCCGGCGGCGGCAGCACCTTCACCTTCACCCTGCCCAACAAGGTATGATCTCCTATGAATTCCGCCCGCCTGCTGTTGAAAGCCTACTACGAGCTTCTGTACGATCGCATGGCCGAGGAGCGGCCGCGCCTGGTCGCACGCGTGGACGAGTTGTTGCCGGCGGAACTGGCCCGGCAAGGTTTCGAGGACATGGACGCCGACCGGCTGGCCGCCTATCAGGAGGCCTGCGTCGCCTTCATCGACGAGCGGCTGGAGACCTACAACCCCATCGGCATCCAATACACCTTCGGCCCCACCCCCTCCCGCCTGGCGGCGGAGCTGGAACTCGAGCTCAACTGGTACAACAGCCGCCGGGAGTTCACCGATCTGGTGGCCGCCGCCCGGTCCCTGGCCGACATCGAGGTCTCCGAGGAAACGCTCCCCGCCCTCGCCGACGAGTTGATCCGCCAGGTCGGTGCCTTCCCCGACCGCAGCATCCTGGAAACCTACGCCGCCGCGCCGGCCCTCCAGAAACTGCCGGACTACCTCGTGGCCTGCATCATCGAAGAACTCATCTGCCACCGCAGCACCCCCACTTGACCCCCGTGTCTCCATCCCCCAGATACCCCAGTCCGCCCAAGTTTGGCTTTGTTTCGCACATTCGCCTCTCCCAAGACCCAGCCTGCCGGCCGACTGGGCTGAATTGGGTTTCTTTGACGCAATTGCACCCGGTTGGAGGATGGGGCCGGAACGAAATTGGGTTTGTTTCGCACGACGGCCGAATCCTCAAAGACTCCCGCAACCGCTTGTCACAATAGCAGTTAGCCTCATTTTGCCTCATCTGGAAATTGGGTTTGTTTCGCACGATGGACCCCGCGGAATTGGGTTTGTTTGTACAACCGTCTACTGGCTACCGGCTACTGTCTTTCGGCGACTATATAATTTCACCATAATAAGACGCTTCTCGACGCCCGCCTGTTGACGCAAAAAGGTAGAATTCCGCAGAAAAGTCCCCGGCAGGCCAACCGTAGGGGCGAAAGACCTTTCGCCCGGAACCCCACGCCGATCCAGGGCACGCGGGACCGAGGACAGAAATCGGAGGATGGATCGCGTAGGGCGAGCGGGGACGCTCGCCAATGAAGTGCATTCAACCGCAGAAAACGCCCAAAGGGGTTCATCCGGTTTGAGTATACTTCGATACCTCTTGGGGCTCTGCCCCAGACCCCGGCATTTGTCGCTTTCCACCAATGGCATGAGAGGGGTATGTACTTGACTGAGGTACACACTATATATTGTGCTTTTGAGGTCGCCCGTCGGTTACACCACGAACTAGGCGATCATAGGGAAAGGGCTCCGTCTGCACGGCCTGTTGGACGAGCCGGAAGAACAGCTTGCCCCGGCGACGGGACGTCCGGCGATTGAACCGGAATGTGAATTCGTCCAGGTAGTAGTCCAGATGCTCATGGCTTACGGCTCCCTGATGCGTCCCCAGACGCCAGCGTTTCAGCAGCGACACCACCCGATGGACCCGAGGCAGAAGATTCGAGGCCGGCTGCTTTTGACCCCGCAGGATCGTTACCTCATGGATATAGCCTTTCTCCTTCAACCCGTGATAAGGTTCCCAGCCGTCGGTATGAACGACACTCCCAGGTTCCACCGACGCTTCCACAAACGGCAACAGACTCTCGGCCGAGACATCGGGCACTCGTTGCAGGCGGATTCGCCCGATCCCTGGGCCATCCTCCTGGGCGGCGACCACGATCAGTGCCTTCTCGTGCGTCTGACGACCGGTCACGCCCTTCTCGCGGCCTCCGAGGTAGGTCTCGTCCACCTCGACCCGGCCCGACAGGCGGTCGCGGCCCGGTCGGACCATGGCCCGGCGGAGCTTGTGAAGCCAAGACCAGGCCGTCTTGTAGCTGCCCAAACCCAAGATGCGCTGCAAGCCCAAGGCGCTGGCCCCGTTCTTCTGGGAGGTCACCCACCACATGGCCCGAAACCACAAGGTCAAAGGCGGATGGGTGTCCTGAAAAATCGTCCCGGCGGTTACGGAGGCTTTGTAGTCGCAGGCGGCACACTGGAACAGCACGCCTCCGATGGGCCACGCTTTCGGAGATCCACAGCGCGGACAGCGAAAACCGTCGGGCCATCGCAACTGAAACAGGTAGTCGCGGCACGATTGCTCTGTAGCAAACCGCGCCTCGAACTCCAACTGCGTAGCAGGGTAGTCTTCCATGCCCACCCACACTATGCATAGTAGCTACCTCAGTCAAGTACATAGCCCACTGGCATGATAAGGACAGCGGCACGGGCAGCTTCCTTCGGGGTAGATACGGGATGAGCCGGCGAGTGTGCGAGCCACGCTGGCGTAGCCGCGAGGGCGGCTCTGAAACCCGTACCCGAAGAGAATCGCGTCTGCGGGTCTTCCTGCCATGCTATTGGCCCAAAGCGACAAATGCCGGGGGGGCGGGGGCAGCGCCCCCGCGTGGGCGGTCTGCAATCTGCAAGTACGCTGAAACCGGATGAGCCTGAAATCCGCTCTCGTATGGGCACGCCAGAATGACGCTGGTCCCGTCAATGCTGCTTGTTCAGCGGTAGGACAAAATCGGCGTCCGCGAGCATGACCGCCTCGATTTCTCGGGGCTCGTCATCCTCTTGCCAAGCCAACAGCGCGTGATCCATCATCCATTGTCGCAGGTCGGCCTCACCTTTTTCCCCAAACCAGTATTTTCCCCCCGCCTTGGGATGTCGCACAAGGTGCAGTTCGTTCTTCAGGAGGGCGCCCAGCGTCCTGCGCAACGTCGATTGAGGCGTGGAATGCCTGCCCAGGTGGTTTGAGCATATTCGTTTTCGCAGCGTGCTCTTGCTGGTCGGCGATGCACCGGCAATACCGATATACAAGAGCATGTGCCCGTCCACGACGGCGTAGTTGCCCCTCGGTATGCCGGGTGGCCGGATGTCGAAATACCATCCGTAGACACCCCTTGTACCGGGGACAATTGCTGGATCGGTGGCCACTCGGCAAGAAGAGAATACCTCGTGGGGCCTGGTGAAGTAGTGGGCCTTCTGCTGAATCTCCTGCCCCTACGAC
>JAMCWO010000225.1 GCA_023481165.1 Planctomycetota bacterium
CAGTTCCCACCGACCAGCTCGGATTCCACCAGGACGGCACGAAGGCCTCCTTTGACGACCCGGTCGGCCACGTTCTCGCCGGTGGGGCCGGCCCCAATGACCACAACATCGTAAGCGACTTCCGGCCTATACAGATCCTGTCCTTCTTACGGGCTCGATGCGACGCGTTCGAGCTTGAAGATCACGGGACGAAAGCCATCGTTGCAGCAGGCCAGGACCACGCCCGGCTCGTTCATCCAGGGGTAATTGGCGCCGGCTTCCAAGCCGGTGATGAAGCGAAAGAGATCGGCATACGCCCCCGGACAAAAGCCCGCCGGCATGGTCTTCATGTCGGTGAGGAACTCCTGGCCTTCCTCGAACAAAGGGCAAACGGGCGGTCCCTTGCACGAGCAGTCCAGCCGCGAATCTGCATGAATGACATCGCGGTCCAGCTTTTTGACGACCGTGATTCTCACCTCGGCCATTACCGTACCTCCGATGGAAGCAGTCAAGACAGGTCGAGTGTAGACCCGCGGCGCACCCGGCGCCATGAGGGAAATGCCTCTTGCCTGGCGCGAAATCCCTCACCTGCCTGGGCGTCGGGAGAACGGTAGCCAGCCTCCAACGCGATCCCCAGCGCCGCCTTGTGCCTATGGGAAAGTGCACTTATTCCTCATTGGCCGCTCCCCCGCTACGAACTACGATTCGGCTTGAGACCTGTACTCTCCCTATCGAGGAGAAGGAGATGACGACGACATTCGGACAGATCCTTGGCGAGCTGGGTTGCACGATCGGTAAAGGCCTGCTGGCCGGCCTGGCCGGTACGGCGGCGATTACGGCCGGTCAGGCCGTGGAGATAGCATGGACCGGTCGCCAGCCCAGCACCACGCCCGCCGAGGCGGTGGAGAAAGTACTCGGAATCAAGGCCGTGGACGACGAGCACAAGGCCCGGTTCGCGAACTTGGTCCACTGGGGCTACTACGGCACCTCCTGGGGCCTGTTCCGCAGTTGGCTTGGGCTGATGGGCCTGCATGGCACGGCAGCCAGCCTGATCCACTGGTTGGCAATCTGGGGCGCGGCCACGGTGATGCTGCCGAGCCTCGAACTCGCGCCGCCGGCGCGCGAGTGGCCGGCGAAAATGCACGTTACGGAAGGCGTCGGGCACCTCCTCTATGCGGAAGTGGCCGGGAGGGTGTACGACCTGATGAGCCAGAGGCAATGACAAGGACGATCCCGATGCCCGGTACGGAATTGGTCAAAGCATACGACCGGCCGCCGATTCTGCTCGGCTATACCTACGACCCGCAGGAGGCGTATCGAGCCCGGGATGAGAGTCGCTTGCTGGCGATTCGCATCGAGACGAACCGCTCGTGCAATCTCCGCTGCCGGTACTGCTATGCCCAAAGCGGCGGCGATCTGACGGCCGAACTGGACATCCGGGTGCTCGAGAATACCATCCGGCAGGCGGCCGAACTGGGGGCGCGGTCCATCGTTGTGATCGGCGGCGGCGAGCCGACGCTCCACCGGCGTTTCCGCCGCCTCATTTCGTTCATCCACGATCACGGCATGGTTCCCATGATCTTTACGAACACGGTCAGCATCACGCCTCAACTCGCGCAGTTTCTCCAGGAGAATGATGCCTCGATCATGGGCAAGTGCGACTCTCTCCAGCCGAGCGTTCAGGACTATCTGGCCGGCTGCACGGGAGCGTTCGAGAGGATCCGCGCCGGGCTCGGCCGGCTGATCGAGGCCGGATTCACAGAGGTTCGTGACCCACATCGGCTGCGCCTGGGCGTCTCCTTCGTGAGTTGCCGGAGAAATCTGCCGGAGATGGAGGAGATCTGGCACTATTGCCGGGCCAATCACATCTTCCCGAACATGGAGGTGTTGACGCCAACCGGCCGGGCCCTGGAAACACTGCCCGACCAGTACCTGACACCCGAGGAGATTCGCGACCACAAGCTGCGACTGCTGAACCTGGACCGGCGGTTCTTCGGCTACGATTGGCTGGTCTATACGCCCCTGATCGCCAGCGGCTGCCTGCAACACCTATACAGCCTTTACATCACTTTGGAAGGCAATGTCCGGCCCTGCGCCCCGACGAAATTCGACGAGCATCCCGCGCTGCGCCGCGACGGCGTCTATCCCTACAACGCCTTCCGACGGCCCTTGGCCGAAATCTATCACGATCCGCTGTTCCGGTACGTCCGGACCATCGACAAGCATCTCGAAGGCAAGTGCCACCGTTGCCAGCACTTGGACGAGTGTATTGGTTGTCGCGGGTACACTTACGCCGTGGGAGTCAACCAGGGCAAGGGCCCGCTGCGGGCATTACGCTCCGAATGTCAGCAGTGCTTCCGGCAAGTGGAAGCATAGAGGAACCGGATGGAAATCGTGAGCGATGAGATTCTGGAAGATAAGCTCAAGCGCTACCTGGACCGGCGCCAGTTGCCCGATGCGTTTCTGTATATCGGAGAGCGCGGCGCGACGAACTGGTTGGCACTGGAAGCGAGCACACGATTTCCCGTTGCCTCCGCGCTGACCGCCCTCCTGCAGGAGCACGTGGACTCCCTCGCTCGGCAGGCCACCCACTACCGCTCCGTCGTGAGCATCGGCGCCGGGGACGGGCAGAAGGAGCTCATTCTGCTGCGCGAGCTGCGGCGCTACGGCCGGCCGATCTGCCACATCATTGACATAAGCCGCCCGATGGTCGAGTCGGCACGGCGCACGTTGGGCAAGCTAGACATCGAAACGCGTGGCATGACGGCTTTCTGCGAGGACCTTGATCAACTGGCGCCTCACTGGGACCGGCCTACCCTGCTGTGCCTGCTGGGGAACAACTTCAGCAATTATGATCCGGACTTTCTTCTGAACCTGATCGGCCGCAACCTGGGTCCGGCGGACGCGTTTCTGCTCGACGCCAGTCTGCGGCCCGAGAAGGAGCAGGATATCCCGGCGTGGGTGCAGGAGGTCGAGGCAATCTACAACTCCCCCGAGAACGCCCGGTTCAATGTCTCCCCCCTGGTGACGCGGGGTATGGACCCGGAAAGTTGCCGGTTCGAGCTCAAGCTCATCCGCGTCCCTCAGCCATGGGGCGAGGTTTGGCGCACGCACAAGAGAATCCGCGTGCTCCGGCCGGCGCTCGTGCGGTGCGGCGCGGCGACGGTCGCCTTCGCCGCCGGCGACGCGATCGAGATGGGCTTCACCTACAAGTACCGACTTGCACAACTGCAAGATTGCCTCCAGCAACGTGGCTTCGGCTTGAGGGACACCCGGCTGGACTCCACCGGTGGCAATGTCATCCTTCTGGCCGCCCGGAACACGACGGAGACGACGGGATGAGTCCGGAGATCCTGCACACCAATGGCTGTTTCGGCTGTGATTCCCTGGGCCGCTTGACGCGGGTCATGGTCCACCGGCCCGGTGACGAACTGGGAGTCATCAACGAGGCCAACTATCGCGACTGGCTCTTCGACAGCGTTCCCGATGTCGCCGGATTTCGCGCGGAGCACGACGCCTACTGCGAGCTGCTGCGCTCCCATGGCGTGGAGGTCCTGGAATTGGCCGACTACGTCGCGAGCGCCCCCGCCAAGCTGGCATACATGCCCAACATCACCTACATGCACGATGTGGCCGTCATTTCCAACCGCGGAGCCATCCTCTCGCGCATGGCCTGGGCGGGCCGCCGCGATGAGCACCTCGTCGTGCGCGAGGCCCTGGAAACCCTCGGAATCCCGATCTTCGCCGCGTTCGACGATCCGCAGGACGCTTTCGAAGGATGTCTGCTGCTCTCGCCCCGGACCGTCCTGGTGGCCGAAACCGAACGGCATAGTCCTGCCTCCATCCGTAAGTTCATCGCCCGCGCCTTGTCGGCGTTCGACGAAGTGATCTACGTCAAGATCCCTAAGGCCCGCCGGTTCATGCATCCCGACACGGTGTACAACCGCATCACCGACCGGCTCGCCCTGGTGTACCGGCCCGGGATCGAGGCGGCGTATCTCTACCGCCGGGATGCCGTCGAGCCGGTGGATTTCCCGGAGTTCATGCGGGCCCGAGGGATCGAGCTGGTCAACGTCTCCGACGCCGAACAGCGGAGGCTCGCGTGCAGCTTCGTGCCCCTGGAGCCCGGCGTGATCTTCCACTACGACACCGCGTTGGACCCCGCCACGTGTAGAGAGCTCTCCCGCCGGGGAGTCGAGATTATCCCCTTTCACCCGCACGCCCTGCACGCCGGAGGCGGTAGCCTGCGCTGCCTGACCCTGCGCCTGCATCGCACTGCCGACCGGTCAACTCCGGCCGCACCGCCGTGCGGGTCACGTAATAAGGGTAACGGATAAGCTGGCGATCAGGAACGGCGACTGTGTGAGAATCCCGGACGGCCGGATCGCCCGCGTGCGGGAAAAATCCAGCGGCCGGTACAAGGTCCGAGTGCGACGGTCCACGAGCTCGACGCATCAGTTCCTCTGGTTTCCAGCGGAGGAGCTTGCGCCGGTGCCGTGTCCCGCAGGCTGGATGAGCCCCGCCGGCTACAATCGCTATCTCAGAACCACACTGGCCAAAATGCGACAGCGAATGAAGAAAAACCGCCGAACCCCCGCCCAGAAGAAGTAACGGCGCGGAGAGAACGACCGACCGGCCGACCGGCCTGCTTACTTTCTCACTTCTTCGCCTTCTTCGTCTTTGTTGTCACCGCTGCGCCTTCTGCTCCCGGGATGGGAATCACGTTCTCCGGCGGACACACGACTGTCCCCTTCTCGAAGTCCAGGGCGGTGGGCGTGAGGGTCAGGTTGTACATGGGGCTGTTCTCGTTCTTGGTCAGGTCCACCCAGCGCACGACCTGCCCCGTGTAGGCCGAGATGCGACCCATGATCGCCACCATCGTGGCGTCGGCCAGGTTGCGGGCCTCGTTCAGCGGTTTGCCTTCGCGAATGCTCTGGATCAGATCGCAATGCTCCTGGACATAGGGGTTATTGGCTTTCTCCGCGAATTCCGGCACGGTGACCTGCTTGCCCGTCCGCTTGCCGTCGCCCCAGGCCGAGCCTTCCGTGCCGATGAATTGCTCGCTGATCTGGGTATAGCAGCCATGGACCTGCCGGCACATGCTGTGGACGACCACGTCGTCGCCGTAGTCCAGATCGACGCTGAAGAAGTCGTACTGGTTGCCGCCCACCCGGCGGGCCCGCCCGCCGAACCCCAGGGCCTGCACGGGCGGTCGGCCGATGAACCAGTTGGCGACGTCCAGGTTGTGGACGTGTTGCTCCACAATATGGTCCCCCTACATCTGGCTGAAGCAA
>JAMCWO010000145.1 GCA_023481165.1 Planctomycetota bacterium
GCTCGACCTGGGGGTAGGCACGCTTGAGCTCGCGGTACAACCGTTGCAGTCGCTGCGCATGTTCCTTACTGTTCTTCATGGCCCTTCCAGACGCCGCTGAAGGTCGATCCCGAATGCACCCGGTGTCATTCCGGGCGCGCCGTACTACTCTTGCGCGTCAGTGTCTTTGTTCTGACGTTCACTGGCCACTTGGTCGATCAGCTTCATCACTTCCAGCGTCTTGCGAAACTGCTCGTCCTGATGAAAGCGCAGCACGGGACAGAACTTGCTGTCGAGCTCGTCGGCCAGAAACGACTGAATCCGCGGGCGGGCCGACGTCAGCGCGGCAAAGGTCCGGTCCTTGGCGCTTTCATCCGCGGCGAAGATGCTCAGATACACGTCCGCACTGCGCAAATCCGCCATCACTTCCACCCGCGTGACGCTCACAAAGCCCGTGATCCGCGGATCGTTCAGATGATGGACGATCACATCGCTGACCACGTCGCGAATCACGCGGGCCACTTTTTCCTGCCTTCGGGTAGGCATAGGGTGTTCCTTGGAGACCTGCCTGTCTCAAGACCCGAGGGTCCTGGCTACTTTGACAATCTCATAGAAATCAAGGACATCGTCCATTTTGATGTCATCAAAGCCCGCCAGCTTGACGCCGCACTCCAACCCGGCTTTGACTTCGCGGGCATCGTCCTTGAAGTGTTTCAGCGACTCGACGGCCACATTGTCCCGGATGACGATATTGTTGCGGATCAGCCGGACTTTCGCGTGCTTGGTCGCCACCCCGCTGGTGACATAGCAACCCGCCACGGTGCCGACGCGGGAGACCTTGAAGGTGGCGCGGACGGTGGCCCGCCCGAGCGCCCGCTCCTGTTCCTCCGGCTCCAGCAGACCGGCCATCGACTTCCGCAGGTCCTCGGTGATGCGGTAGATGATGTTGTACAGCCGGATATCGACACCCTGGGCTTCCGCGACCGCCTTGGCGTGCTCGTCGGCGACCACGTCGAAGCCGATGATGATCGCGTTGGAGGCCTCCGCCAGCAGGACATCGCCCTCGGTAATCCCGCCGGGCAGGGCCTGCAGGATATTCAGCCGGACCTCGCTCGTGCTCAGCTCGGACAGGTACTTCTTCAGCACATCGACCGAGCCCTGCACGTCGGCCCGGATGATCAGGTTCAACTCCTTGACGTTGCCCGCCTCGATCTGGCTGAAGAGGTTCTCCATCGTCACCTGGGTCCGCTCGGCCAGCGACTTCTCCCGGGCCCGCAGCTTGTTCTCTTCTGCCGCGGCCTTGGCCTTGTTGATGTCGTCGAGGCTGTAGAACCGGTCGCCCGCCTGGGGGACGTCGTTCAGGCCGACCACCTCGACGGGCATCGAGCTCGTGGCGACCTTGATCTTCTTGCCGTAGCTGTTGGTCATCGTCCGGACCCGGCCGTACGTGTTGCCCGCCAGCAGAACGTCGCCTTTCTCCAGGCGGCCTTCCTTGATGAGCACGGTGGCCACCGGGCCCTCTTGCGAGGACATCTTGGCCTCCACGACCCACCCGGTGGCCGGGATCGTATCGTCCGCCTTCAAGTCCAGCAGCTCCGCCACGTAATCCAGGGCCTCCAGTAAGTCGCTGATCCCCTGGCCGGTGGTGGCACTGGTCTTGACGACTTCCGTCTGACCGCCCCACTCGGTGGGGGCCAAACCGTGCTCGGATAATTGGGAATAGATGCGATTGATATCGCAGCCGGGAAGATCGATCTTGTTCAGCGCCACGATGATCGTCACGCCGGCGGCCTTGCTGTGAGCGATGGCCTCGACCGTCTGGGGCATGACGCCGTCGTCGGCCGCCACGACCAGAACCACGATGTCGGTCATGTTCGCCCCGCGGGCCCGCATGGTCGTGAAGGCCTCATGGCCGGGCGTGTCGAGGAAGGTCACGGTCTTATTGTCCCAACTGACCTGCGAAGCCCCGATGTGCTGCGTGATCCCGCCGGCCTCGCCGGCGGCTACTTGCGTGGATCGAATCCGGTCCAGCAGGCTCGTCTTGCCATGGTCCACGTGGCCCAGCATGGCCGCGACCACCGGCCGTCTCTTCTGATTCGTCCGCGCGCGTTCGTCGAACTCCTTGCGAATCTGATCCTCCAGGGACGCTTTGCGTTCCACTATCAGTTCGGTCTCGAACTCCAGGGCCACCAGCTCGGCCACATCGCTGCTGATCGCCTGATTGGCGGTGGCCATGATGCCCTGCTGCATGAGCTTGCCGATGATGTCGGTGGCTTTCACCGCGAGCGCGGAAGACAGATCCTTGACCAGGATCGGCTCGCTGATAACCACCTTCTTCGGCCGTACCGGGGCCGCGGCCTCGCGCGGGGATTTGGCCGCGATCCGCCGCGTCGGGCGCAGGCGTAGACCTTCCCCGCCGGCCGCCGTCAGCCGGGCCTGCCTCTCCTCGATGTCCCGTTGCCGCCAGTTCTTGTGCAGCTTGGCCTTCTTGGCGGCGTCTTCGTCCGTCTCCTCTTTGCGACGGCCATGCGTACGGTCCTTGTGCGCCTGCTGCTGCTGTTTCGATCCCTTTTTGTCAATCACCCCCACCTTGGACTCGCCGTCCCCTTTGCCCGCATAAATCAGCGGCTGGGTGACGGGGGCGTCATAGCGCGGCTTGAAGCGCGAGCGCGGACGGTCCAACGGTTCCGGCGCCTCCACGCGCACGATCTGAGGACCGCTGAGCTTCGCCGGACGCGGCTTATCGAGCATCGGACCGGCGGGCATGACGATGATTTCCGGCGGCTTCGGTTTCTCCAGCGGTTTCACGACCGGCGCCGGCGCTTGCACCTGCACTTCTACCGACGGCTGCTCCGGCGGCGCTGCGACCGCCGGACCTTCCGGCTCTGCCGGCGCGGCTACGACGATGGGCGGCTCCGGCTCCAACACCGCCGGCGCCTGCGCGACCGGTTCGGCCACCGCTTCCTCAATCTCAACTTCGGCGCTCGGGGCTTCCTGCTCCTCCACCGCGACTTCGGACTCCACCGCGACTTGGGCTTGCTCGACGTGTTTCGGTTTCCTCTTGACCCGGACCTCGTCGAGGTGTACCTTCTCCGCCGTCTCGATGGTCGTGAGATTCTCTCCCTCGGTAAACCATTCCCGGATGGTGGCGGCCAATCCCGCGGAGATCGTCGCCATGTGGTTCTGAACGTCCAGACCTTCATCCTGGCACTTCTTCACAATCGCCGAGCTCTTGACTCCAAGCTCCCGTGCTAAAATGTAAACTCTTGTAGTAGCCAAAAAACCTCCACGTACTCATAAGAAGCGTCGAGTCCGAAGCCGGCCGCGTGAGAATCCGCGTCTCGCTTCAAACTCTCCGCTTCCCATCTGCCTTATCCCTCATCATCGCGGGCCACCGCATCTGGTACCCGCGCCTGCTGCGTCAATTGTTTCTCCGCCTGTTTCTGATCCGCCTCGGCGATCAGCGCCTTGGCTTCCCGGTCCGCCGCCGCCACGAGTCGCTCGGCAAACGCCTTGTCTAATTTGAGCTCGCCGACCAGCGGCTCGACCCCAACATCATCCAGGTCAAGAACCGAGATGATGCCCAGTGCGATGAGCTTGTCGACGAGGACCTCGTCCGCCCCCTCGACGCTCTTGACACAGTTGGCTAGCCGCTCGATGCCCTGGTTGTATTCATCGGGCGTCAGGATATCGATATCCCAGCCGGTCAGCCGCGCGGCCAGACGAACATTCTGGCCGTGCTTGCCGATCGCCAGGCTCAACTGATCCTCCTCGACCACGACGGTGGCCCGCCCCAGCTCGAAGCACAGCGCGATCTCGCTCACCTTCGCCGGCATCAGGGCGTTCGCCACCAGGACCTGCGACGAATCGTTCCAGCGCACGATGTCGATCTTCTCGCCGCCCAATTCATCGACGATGTTCTTAATCCGGCTGCCGCGCACCCCGACGCAGGCCCCCACGGGATCGACCTTGTCGTCATAGGACATGACGGCGACCTTGCTGCGGTAACCCGCCTCGCGAGCCAGGGCACGAATCTCAATGATGCCTTCGGCAATTTCGGGCACCTCGGACTCGAACAGCCGCCGGATGAAGTCCGGATGCGTTCGCGACAGGATGATCTTCACCTGGCTGGCATATTCCTTCACATCGAGGATCAGGCACCGGATCCGCTCGCCGGGGCGATGCGTCTGACCCATGATCTGCTCGCCCTTGGGCATGTAGCTTTCCGTGGAATGATCCAGATTGACAATCAGCGTCCCACCTTCGTAGCGCACGACGGCCCCGCTGACAAGCTGGCCCTTGCGCTGGACGAACTCGCTGAAGATGCTGTCCCGCTCATCCGCCCGGATCTTCTGGATCATGACCTGCTTGGCGGTCTGCGCGGGGATTCGCCCCAGCGTCTTGATGTCAATCGCCTGGCCGTCCTTGAAGGCGGTCACTTTACCCGAGGCCCGGTCGATCTGGACGGCGATCTGGCTCTCAGTATCCCCGAAATGCTTGCGAACTGCCGAGACCATCGCCTCTTCCAAGTCGGCGAAGATCGACTCCTTGTCGATATTCTTGTCGCGGGCTATATTGTCCACAATCCTCAGCAGTTCCTGGTTCATCGTCCGATCCCGTCAATAGAAAGCCTGCTTCACAGGGCCCAAACAAAAAGTGGAAACCCTTACAGTTTCCACTTCCCTAACGCCCGTGCCCGCTTGAGGTTGTCATCTGCCCTTCGCTACATCAGTCGCCTCCGACAGCGGTTTGACCTGGCACCCTGCTCAAAGGGCCAAACCTCATCTCGGGCTCGGGTCCCCAAGTGCGATATTCTGCACCCGGGAGCCCTTCCCCAACGCGACTCATCGCGTTTGGGGGCCCCTTCAACCTCAATGGCGCTACAACGTTGAAGCAGAAACATCGATTCCGCAGCCACCACTTGTGCAAACGCAGCGTTCTTCATAGCTTATACACTCACGCCGCCGCACCTTTTACAGTCCGTTCCCAGCTCATTCCTGTACCTACACTACCTGTGTCCATGGCTGTGGTAGCCGTTAACCTGTTTCACCAAAGTCGTTATGATAATCGTCAAACGCTCAAGTGGCAATAACTTTTTTGCATATTTTGGCCTTTTTGAGCGAGATCGCCATGTTCCCCTGCCCGTAGGATCAACCGACATGATTTCGTCCTATAATTGGACGCTTGTACCGGCTGCTCGCTACAGGTGGCAACATGACGTGGCAGAAAAAGCCGTTGGTCCTGTCCGGCGGCGCGTACACAACAGGTGGTATGC
>JAMCWO010000086.1 GCA_023481165.1 Planctomycetota bacterium
CAGACGTGTGCTCTTCCGATCTCTACGACCGGCCACCTCCGCGGCAGGCCAGCAGCATGAGAAGACCTGCCACCAGGATGCACCCGAAGCCGATGAGCATGCCGGACGGCCCCCGGCCCAGTTCATGAGCCACCATGAGATAGGACCCGTAGATGAGCAGTCCCATCCCGGCCCCGACGAAGCCCAGGGCAACCAAGCCCATGCCAATACAAAGCGCGACGCGGCTGACGCCCCGCTTGACGGCCTGCCTTTTGCTCTCCATCTGATAGCGGATCACATCACTGGACAGCCGCAGTGCGTCGCCGGCTGTTTTCAGTAGGTCTCCCAGCAAGCTCATGATCTCTTCCATTCAAAAAGGGATGCCAGAATCATACCGGCCACAAACGCCGCGACGATGTACGTCAGGGGCTTCTGTTGCACCGCATCGCGGGAGGCGTCCAAGGCCTGCCGGCTTCGCTCCGTCACCTGCTGGCCGGTCCCCTGAAAGCGGTCATGGGCCCGCTCCTGCCAATCCTCCACCGCCGCACCGACTTTCTCGCGTGTGCCGCCCAGTTTTCCTTTGCCGTACGATCCGATATGTCCCAGCAACTTTCCGAGATCGTCCCGCAGTTGCTGCAGGTCGCTCTTGATCTTGTCGATCTCGCCGCTTCTGGTCTCATCTGTGGTCATGGCCATCTGTTCGCTCCTTTCGTTGTCCGCCGCTAGGTCGGACCTGCTTGGCTCCAGACAGGAAACCGACGTTTTACCCCAGGGAGGAGCGCAGGAAAGGTCCCGCGCGTCCTGCGAACTCTCATGCCGTGGCCGCCCCAGCACCGAGCATGCCGGCGATGAACAAGACGACGAAAATGGCCAGGAACACGAAGAAGAGCAGCTTCGCAACACCCGCGGCCGCCGTCGCCATGCCGCCGAAACCCACGATCGCGGCCACCCCGGCCACCGTCAGGAAGATCAATGCCCACCCCAACAAGCCCATGGTCGATTCCTGTTGTCAATATTGATTACGTCTTACAAAGTAGTCTACGGGCCCTGCAAGGGAGCGTGATTAGGGGCTTCCCTGATTTGATTTCGCCAAAAGTCTCACCCTCCGTGCGTCGATGGCCGGGTCGGGACATGCCTGCTTCCCTGCTCCCGGGGTCTGCGGCCGCCACGAGCCCGCTATCGGCCGCGCCGGCAGCCGCCTGCGGGCCTTGCTCAGTTCACCCCCGCCGGCCCCTGTCGCGCCCCTGGCATAGCAACGTCAGCGCGCCTCCGACCGCGGCGGCCACGGTGATGACGGCTACGGCGGCCACGCCCCGGTACCAGCCGATGTGCTCCGTCGCCCATACCTGGACGCTCTCGTTCTTGGCGCGGTCGTCGAACCGGCCGTGGGCGCCGTAGTCGCCCGGGACCGGCTCCCGCAGATTATCGGGGCGGGACGGGTTCTCGGGCTCGTCCGTCTGCTGGGCCTGATAGTTCGTGCGGGCCAGGAACCGGTCCAGCCAGCCCGCAATGAACTTGTTGCCCCACATGGCCTCCACCGTCGGCCAACCGACGTAGTACTCCCGTTGATGGTGCGTGGCGGCGTGTACGATCGCCCCGGCCGCAATCTCCGGCTCGTAGATCGGTGGCATGGGCCGGGCCTTGCGGGGCATGAGCGATTTGCACCAGTCGAACTGGGGCGTGTTCATGCCGGGCAGTTGCACCATCGTGATATGGACATTGCTGTTGTCGTGAATCAGCTCGGAGCGGATCGAGTCGGTGAACCCGCGAATGGCATGTTTGGCCCCGCAGTACGCCGATTGCAGCGGGATGCTCCGGTCGGACAGGGCCGAGCCCACCTGGACGATCACGCCGCGGTCCCGCGGCAGCATCCGTTTCAGGGCCGCCATCGTGCCGTAAACGAAGCCCAGGTACGTCACCTCGGTCACCCGGCGAAAGTCCTCCGGCGTCATCAGCTTGAACGGCGCGAAGATTGTGGTCATCGCGTCGTTCACCCAGATGGCGATGGGGCCAAGCTGCTCTTCCACCTGTTGTGCGGCGTTCTCCACCTGCTGCGGATCGGCCACATCCACCGAAACGCTCATCGCCTGCGCGCCGAGCCGCTGCAGCTCCTGCACGGTCTCGCTCAGGCGTTTCTGGCCCCGCGCCAGCACCGCGACGTTGGCTCCTTCCCGGGCGAACGCCTCCGCGGTGGCCCGCCCGACGCCGGCCGAACCCCCCGTGACCACGACGACTTTGTCTTGCAGATCCGTCATGCCGATCTCCTTGTTCATCCGTCTCTATGGAACTCTCTGCACTTCCTGCAATTCCGGGGCCTCCTGAGGCTGCCTCCTCGCGACACCAACACCGTGTACGTATACCATCGCACCGCCCAGCCAGCCTCCGATGCTAATCGCGATCAGGCCGAGAATGCTCAGCACCAGGGTCGCCACAGAAGGCGCGGCACGGCTGATGCCTAGGACGAACGCGATAATGAAAAGGACCAGCCCCGTGACGTTGGCGATCATGTGCGACAGGCCCGTGATCCAGACCCGGGACTTCCACAGCGTCAGCAGGTCGATCAGACCCGGCACGGCAGCCAGAACGGCGCCGATGATCCCCCCCGCCATCGCGTACAGTGAGGCGATGCGCCACGAAGCTCCCGCGTTGGCGAAATAAACCACATAGCAGACAAAGGCGAAGATCCACAAACCTAGCGGGAAGACGACCAGCATCGGGTGAATGGGGTGGCGGTGAATGCTCGCGCGAGTGGACATGGCGTATCTCCTCCAAAGATGGACGTTGCTATGGGCCTTTCCGCCTTCTGGCCGCGAGGAACGGTGCTCTACCCAACAGCATCAGGAACATGAACCCGAACCACGCGAGCAGAATATGGACATCATTGAACATAGCCTTTCTTCCTCCTATGTGTCGTCCTTTGGACGAATGTAAGGAGGCAGCGCGGGCGCAGGCAAGTCAGTGTTTTGCCGCAATCGCGGCGCAGATTTGCTGAGCGGTGCCTGTCCTCAGATCTGCGAATAGCTCGCCGGCTTGAGATACAGGTTGGTGATCCCTTTATTGCGGAGGATCGCCTTGTCCATATACTCGGGCATCTTCGACAGCTTCTTCCAGTCGGGATCGCCCCCGAACTTCTTCCAGTTGGCCTTGCTCTCTTCCATGTCCTGGAAACCGAGCATGTACGTCAGGTTGGGCATCTTCGTGCCCGCCAGGGTCTGGCCGAAGAAGACCGGGTGCAGACCCACCCTGCGGAAGATGGCAATCTCGGCCGTGTTGAACATCTCGATCTTCTTGAGGCCGGTCTTCTCGCTGGGGCTCTCGTAGGTCCGCAGTTGGAAGATGCGTGTCGGCGCCTCCGTCGGCCGCTCCAGCCGGGGCATTGCCTCGAAGGCGGCCATGAACTGGACCTCCATAGTCTTGTACGCGGGCTTGTCCGCCGGAGCATTGATGAACTCCGCCCCCTTCTGCTGGAACTTCTGATCTTCGGCCAGCGTCTGCGTAAGCGTGACGAAAGATGCGGCGGAGGGGTGCGGCAACAGGACATAAATCGGGCTCAGGCCCTCGCTCGGGTAGAACACCCCGACCGGCTGGATCCCCAGGCCGTTCCACGCGTCGATGGCCGCCCCGCTCAGGAACTTGTCCAAGCCGGCCTTCTGCGCCTCGGTCTCGATCTCATACCGCCGCAACTCATAATAGGTCCCTATCCGTCCGGCGGCCGCATTCGCGTTCCTCTGTGCCGCGCGGAACTGGGCCAGCCGAGCTCGGTACGCGGCATCGCTCTCGCCAGGCTGACGCTGCAGTACCGCAGCGCCGGATAGTTTCGCCGCCTGCTGGGCCTCCCGGACCTGGGCCAGCCGGGCGCGATAGGCCACATCGCTCTCCCCGGGATTCCGCTGCAGATTAGTGGATTGCTCTTCCGCCAGCAAGGCCCCGCCGCTCGCCGCCGCCACGCCCGCCGCACACGATTTCGCCAGAAACTCACGCCGTTGCATATTCGATCTCCTCAGAAGGTCCGTGTCCACTCACCATGCGTATCCATGTATATACCACCGCCCGCCGCGCCACAAGTCCTAATTCGGCCAGTCAACCAACCATCCGGAGGGTGGCCCTTGATGGCAGATTCGAGCTCTTTCAGAAGGCGAGGGCCCCAACGCTTCCCGGCATAGGGCCATGCCGAGCCCACCGCTCGCCCCGGATTTCTCTCAAGCCGACGGTGCGAACGGCCGATAATACATAATACACACAGGAGCCCACGACACCAGGGATGACGTCGGCCATGGCCGCCAGACTGGTGGATTGGGGTCGGAAGAATCCGGGATACGCCCCGAAGGGACGAACCAGAGCCGTGATTGGCTGTGTCACGAGCACTATTATGGGTGCCCCGGCGAGAAGATGCCTCGGTGGCAACTCCGTCGGTACTGGAGTAACGGCACCAGCAATACGTGTTTGATTGAGGCAGTAAGGAGGCCTGGAATGGGTCAACAGACGACCGGACAAAGCAACATCTTCGCAAGTAACCCTCAGACTGGCGGTGCAACCGTTGCCCCGCCGCGTCGGACCGGCACGAAGCCGCGGCCGGCAGCGGCGAGCGTGAAGATCACGCACGAGCAGATTGCCCGGCGGGCACACGAGATTTGGGTCAAGCAAGGGTGTCGCCATGGCTTGGACCAGGAGCACTGGTTTGAGGCCGAGCGGCAACTGAAGGCCGAGTTGGCCGCCAAGTAGCGATCGCGCCGCATTTCGCAAAGAGACAATCCTGCGTGTTCACGACAGGAGGGTCTGTGTTCCAGGAACCCCTCCTGAAAGTGGGTGTGGGATAGGACTGTGCTCGGAATCATGGGAGGGTGATCCGCGTTTTTTCGGACGTTCTGCACGGAAGACGTGCGGCTGAACATGCCTTACTGCCGGGTCTGTGGCATTCCCTTCGGATAGTCCCGGGCCGGATGTGAATCCCCACGCAAATCCGGCCGATGAAATACCTCGCAGGACTTGCGATTGGTTCTCGTTCACGCATAACGAAAAGGGGGTTGGTCATGAGAGAGGCAAGCACTCCTATGGACATTCTCGACGATTTGAACGTCGGGGACGATGAGGTGGCGAAGTGGATTCTGCCCCTGATCTTTCCGGAACTCAACGCCAGGACTTTGCAGGAGAAAGGAGACCAGCACCTTTTGCAGGACAACGTGGCCCGGCTGGCGGGCAACGTGCAAACCGTGGCGTCGAACGTGACCGCTTATAGCGAGGCGTTACAGACTCAGTGGCGG
>JAMCWO010000310.1 GCA_023481165.1 Planctomycetota bacterium
CGATGCCACGGAATAAGCCACCTTGGGCAACCCTTTGTCGGTGCCACCCATCCCATCCGTGGCTGTGACCACAAAGTGAACGGAATTGAACCAGGCCGAAAAAAACGGCCGAGGCGGAAAGTTATCCGACCGCTTCGTGCTTGCGCCACCAATCATACCGGACCGCCAGCCAGTAACCGAGGATGGAGCCGAGTGTCCCCAGGGGGACCAGTTGCACGGGCAAAATCGCCAGGGTGCTGTGCGGGAAGGAGGTGGCGGGACGCGTCTCGGCGAATTGCCGCAGGATCTGTGCGCCATCGTAGAACGCCTGCGCGAAGCCGAGCACGAGCGCGGAGGCGAGGGCCGGCCACAGGTAGCTGAGGTCGGTGAGTTTTTTGACGAGAAAGGCCGTAGTCGCGAAGGCCGCGACCACGGCGAAGAGGATCTGGCCGACCGGGGGCTGGGTGGGAGCCATATTACGGGACGTCGCGACGTCCTGCGCGAAGACGCCCAAGAGGAAGTTGGCAATCAGGACCGTGCCCGCCACGGCGAGCGCGACGGTCACGTAAATACCGCCGCCGGGGCGGTTCGGAGTCGCCGGCTCCTCGACCGGCTGGGCGGAAGGAGAGCGCATGTATTGGGCCAGCAGCACGCCGGCAAAACCCGCCGCCACGAGCAGCAGCCAGTAGATCGGCTCGAAGCGGAGCGAAGACGCCAGCGCCTCGCGTTCGGCAGGCTCTCTGTAGGCCTGCATCAAGACGCGCATGGGACCGCTGCGCCCGGCCCAGATGGTCAAGCCGAAAGGTACCGCCAGAATCCCGATCTCGCGCCCGTGCGGCCAAGCGATGAAATAGCCGACGAATCCCAGTCCAAATGCCAGAACCAGCAGGGCCAACGTTCCCGAAGGACCTATGCTCCAGGCCCGCACGGGAGCCAAGGGATCGACCGGTGCGGCCAGTGGCCAAGCCAGCAAGCCTAGGACGACGATGCCCAAGGCGGCGACCGCGGCGATCCGCAACTTGTTAATGGAGCTCAATTCCATACTTACATCTCCAAAAGATACCACAGGCTACCGGCGGGTGGCATCGCTGTCAACTGCCCGGCGGCCTCCGCGGCCGGAGATCCTCACGGGTAGGTGATTTTCGTGCCGCTCGCTTTGGCGAACTTCGTCAAGGTATGCTCCCGGACGGAGGTCTTGCTGGCAATGTGCAGGACGCGCACTTTCCTGACGGTCAAGGCGTCCGCGACCAGCGAGCGGTGGCATCGGAACGGGTTGCCCTCGGCGCACATGATGGCCACGCGGCCCTGTTTCGCAAGCTGCATAAGCTTTCGGATGGCGGAGGCAAACTCCCGTGTCTGCATATAATCCGCAAACCCCCGAAAGCTCGCGTTCTGCCAGCCCGTGTTGACCGAATCCTTTCTCGCCTTTCGCAAACCGCCCAAGTCCCGAAAGTGCATGTACATGATGCACTTGCTCTCAAGGCTATTCTTCAGTTCATCCTCATTGAACTGCGGATTGTGCCTGGACTTAGGGATGGTCCGAATGTCCACCAGCATCGAGATGGAGTGCGCCTGGAGGATCTCTATGAACTCGTCGATGGTTCTGGTAGAATGGCCGATGGCGTAAACGGTTGGCATAGTTTTCCCCCTGTTCCAGGCAAGAGGATTGTATCTCGGCCGGCCGACCGTCGGCAAGCCTCTGGCAGAGGAATATCGGAGATCGCGATGACGAAGATCCTGGCGGTGGTTGGCAGTCCGCGTAAGGGTGGGAACACGGACCTCCTGGTTTCCCGGATCGCCGAAGGAGCTGTGACGGCGGGCGCTCAGGTGGAAGTGGTTCGCTTGGGCGAATTGCAGATTCGCGAGTGCGACGGCTGTCATGCATGCTGGAAGGGCCGGCCATGCAGCAAGAAGGATGATATGCTTGCCCTCTTTCCAAAGATTGCCGCCAATGACGCGATTGTCTTCGGGACGCCGGTGTACTGGTATGGTCCGACCGCCTTGCTGAAGGCGTTCATCGACCGTTTTGTCTATTTCAACTGCGAAGCGAACCGGCCGATGATCCGGGGCAAACGCGCGGCGGTGGCCATCGTGCTGGAAGAGACGCACGAGTCGACGTGGCGGCCGGTCGTCGAGTTCTTCGAGAAGAGCCTGGCGTACCTGGAGATGAAGTCGGCTGGAACCATCATCGTGCCCGGCGTAGGCAAGAAAGGAGACATTCTGAAACACCCGGAGCGGCTGGAGGAGGCGTACCGCCTGGGAGCCAGGCTGGCGGGTTCCGCCGGCTGACCATTTACTATTCACGCCTGCCCGCTTATGATGAGAGTGGTCGTTCTGATGGCTGAGTCCAGATTGGAGGGTACTATGGACAGGCAAAAGGCGTTTACGCTCATCGAATTGCTGGTCGTGATCGCGATCATCGCG
The DNA here is from genome assembly GCA_023481165.1 of Planctomycetota bacterium. GTDB lineage: Bacteria > Planctomycetota > Phycisphaerae > Sedimentisphaerales > Anaerobacaceae > PLanc-01. The sequence continues at coordinate 2,404 of JAMCWO010000310.1, forward strand.
ATTCTCATGGCGGTCCTGATGCCGGCCTTGAGGCGGGCGCGGGAGAACGGCCAGCGGGCGGTATGTCTGAGCAATCTCAAGCAACTGGCACTGGCATGGATTCTGTACGCCGATGAGAACGATGACCGGGTCGTCAGCAGCGAAGCCGGCGGGTCGTGGCGGAGCCAGTACGGCGAACCCTGGGTCGGCGTCACCTGGGCCAGCACCTGGGCCACCGGCGGGCAGTTGCCGGAGGCCGATCAAATCCGGGGCATCCAGACCGGGGCGTTGTGGCCCTATGTCAGGGAACTCGGTCTGTACCAATGTCCGACGGGATTCCGGGGGGAGTTGCTGACGTATGGGATGATGATCGCCAGCAACGGCCGCTCGGTCGATGGCAGCCCGGTCTGGAAGAAGAGGATCCTGGTGCCGCAGCCCGCCCAACGGTTGCTCTACATCGATGAGGGCCTGGCGAGCCCGGACGCCTATTCCGTGCGGTACACCACCAAGCAGTGGTGGGATCAACCCACGATACGCCACGGCGATGGGACGACCTTCTCTTATGCAGACGGACATTCGGACTACCACAAGTGGATCGGCAGCGAGACGGTGAAGAAGGGTCAAGCCAATATCCGCTCTCATCCGGGAATCTGGGGACCCGTCACGGAAGATGGCATTGCCGATGTCCAATGGGTACAAATCGGCATCTGGGGCAAGTTCGGCTACCTCCAGTAGTGCCGCTCCTTCTGGCGTGAAAGCGCGGGCCAAGACCCGCGGTGGAGGAAAACGGAGGCCCAACCCTTGATCCAGGGGCCGGTCTGCGTGTATCATAGTCCTATCTTGTCCCTCTGGCACACTGGAATTCCCCGGATCGCTCAGTCGGAAAGAAGAAGAGGTTCTGCGCACCTGCGTTGGAGATGGCATCCTACCTATGTATGCCTTGATCATGATTTTCGTGGCACTGGCCGTGCTGGTCGTTCTGCTGCGGTTGGGGATCCGCATCGGGCTGGCGATGATGGCGTCGGCGTTTCTGCTGGCCGTGTTGCTCCGCGTGACGCCCGGCGCGATGGGCAGCCAGTTGGCCGCCGAGTGGCACAACCGACCTTTGACGGAGACGACGCCGTATCTGTTCGTCTCGCTGACGGCGCTGCTGCTGTTGGTCAACGTGGTGGGCGAAGCGATGGGCCAGATCGGCCTCTCCGCCCGGCTGGTGCCGGCGCTGCACGGCCTGTTCCGCAGCCGGCGCGTGGCCCTGGCGACGATCCCGCTGCTGATGGGCATGCTGCCAACGCCGGGCGGGATCATGCTCTCGGCCCCGATGGTGCGCGAGGCGGGTGACAAGATCGGCGTCGAACGGAGCCGCCTGGCCGCGATCAACTTCTTCTTCCGGCACCAATGGGAGCCGGTCTGGCCGCTGTTTCCGGCGGTGCCGCTGATTGTGGACATGCTGGGCGTGCCCGCGGGCCGGGTGATCGGATACCACGCGGCCCTGAGCATCGCGGGCATCGTGGGCGGCGTGATGGCTCTGCTGCTGGTCGGCATCCCGCCGCGGCTCGCGGAACACATGGAGGTCCAAGGGAGCCTCGGCTCCCACGCGAAGGACTTTCTGCACGCCCTGTGGCCGATCCTGTTCACGGGCGTGCTGTACGTCAAGTGGCACGTGCCGCCGGCGCTGGGGGTGCTCCTCGCGATCCTCGGGCTGCTCCTGCTGCATCGCGTAGATGTGCGGCGGTGGGGCGGCATCTTCAAAGCCGCCCGCGAGCCGGACATGGTGCTGCTGTTGTTCGGGGCCTTGTGGTTCAAGCTGAACCTGGAGGCCAGCGGGGCGGTCGGCGATGTCGTGACGTTCTTCCACCAGATGCACATGCCGCCGCTGCTGGTGCTGTTCGTGCTGCCTTTTCTCGTCAGTTTCAGCACGGGCGTGACGACACCGACGGTGGCGATTACGTATCCCTTCCTGATGCCTTTCATCCGAACGCCGGGCGGACTGTCGCTGGGCGTGGAGACCCTGGCCTTTGCCGGCATCGTCTTCGGATTGGCGATCAGCCCGATTCACTTGTGCCTGGCCTTGTCCGCGAGCTATTTCGACACGCCGCTGTTACGGATCATCATGAAAGTGCTGCCGCCGGCGCTAGGCGTGGCCGGGGCGGGCTTCGCAATCGCCCTCCTGACGCGGTAGCGGATCACCGGATGCGGATCGAGCCGACGTTGGTGTCCAGATTCACCCGGCCTTCGCCGTTGCCGAGCGAGGCCCGCACCGAGTGCCGGTTGAGCGATCCCCTGACGGTGAGGGGGCGGCTCGTGTTGATCTCGCCGACGTTCGCCTTGGCGGTCAGGTCGGCCGAAATCTCCGGCGGGCCGGTGAATTCGAGGGAGCCGACGTTGGTCTCCATCCTCGCGTTCAGAGCGGCCGGCGCATCGGAGGCGTACGTGGCCCGGAGATCGCCGACGTTGGCGTGCAGATCGACCTCGTCGCGCAGACCGGAACAGACGATGGTCCCGACATCCGCGGAGGCCTGCACCCGCTTGGTAAAACCGTCGATGCGAATGTCGCCGACATTCGTGGTGCAACGGAGGGCGAGCGCGGCGGGGGCCTTGATGGTGAAATCGACGCTCCACTGGTTGCGGCCAAGATCCGGCGGTTTGATCGCCTTGATCGTGAGCGTTTGGCCCGCGGGCTCGGCCACGAGGCGGACCTGCTCGGCCAACTCCTGCGCCTTTTCCTCCGTCCGGGCCTTGACCTTGATCGCGGCCGCAATGCGCACTTCGGCCGCCTCCGCCGTCTCCAGTTGGATTTTGCCGACGTTGGTGGTCACATCCAGGGCCGTGATATCCGTCGCCGGAACAGTCAAATCCTCGCTCCGGCTGAACTCGGCCTTGTACCCGCCGGTGTAGATCACGCAGCCACCCAGCAGCAACGCGACCAGACCCGTAGCGACGCTCATCTTGACCAGCGCACCAGTTCTCATAGGCAATCTCCCATAGCCCTCAAGCCCCGTAAGGTGGGGCAAGCCCCACCCTACACACTCTTAGTCGCTCCTCGGGCCTCAATATTGCTGAGCATCAGTTGGAAAATTTCTGTCTCGTGCCCGGTTCGGCTTTGCCGCCTGCGACGGGCGCCGGGTGCACTTGCTTGAGCAGGCTCTTCATCTGCGCCACCACGTCGGCATGTTTCGCGTCGTTGGCCAGATTGTGCAGTTCCTGGGGGTCGTTTTCGTGATCGTAGAGCTCCCGGCCCTTCTTTCCGAAGGCCCACTCGGTGTACCGCCAACGCTCGGTCCGCACGCTGTGGCCCGGACCATCGCCGCGCTGGACCTGGGTATAGGCCGGGTGGTCCCATCGGGCCTGCGGATCGTCGAGCAGCGGCCGCACGCTGAAGCCCTGCAAATGCTTTGGCGGCGTCAGACCCGCCAGGTCGGCCAAGGTAGGATACAGGTCGACAAGCTCCACGGGACGCGCGCTCGCCTGGCCCGCGGTCTTGCGTCCCGGCACGGAGATGATCAGCGGCACGCGGGCGGACTCCTCGAAGCAGCTTTGCTTGAACCACAGCCCATGCTCCCCGAGGTGATAGCCGTGGTCGCTCCAGAACACGATGATGGTGTTGTCGCGCAGGCCCAACCGATCCACGGCGTCGAGCAGCCGCCCGATCTGGGCGTCGACAAAGGAGATGGCCGCATAGTACGCCCGCTTGCACTCGCGGGCCTGGTCCGGCGTGATGCCGAAATAGGGCCACGGCCGGGTTGAGGCCAGGGCCGGGGCCGGATAATCGGGCCGGGGCCGGATAATCGTCCGGAGTCTGCGGCGTAATCTTCGGCAGCGCGATCGGGTCCATCGGATAGAGATCGAAGTATTTCTTCGGGGTAACCCACGGGCAGTGCGGCTTGTAGTAACCGGCCGCGATGAAGAAGGGCTTGTCCTTGTGGGCCTCGAGCAATTGGATCGCCTGATCGGTCACCTTGCCGTCCGTGTGCTGGGGATCGGTCCCGGTCGGGTCCGCCAGAAACGCCATGGCGGAGCCCAGGCCACGCTTCGGTGTATAATTGATGATGTCAAGCTCAAGGGTGGTCTTGTCGCGTCCCGCCGGATTGAAACGCTCCAGCCACGACACGCGGTCATCCAGGCCGTTAGTGCCGATGTCCCCCGGGTTGCCGTAGTGATACATCTTGCCGACACGGGCCACGTAGTAGCCGTTGCGCATGAACATCTGCGGCAGCGTCACCAGCACGGGTAGGTCCTGGCGGAAATGGTATTGCAGGTCGAACACCCGCGTGCTGTCCGGACGCAGACCCGTCAACAGGGAAGAGCGGCTCGGACTGCACAGCGGAAACTGGCAGTAGGCCCGGTCGAACCGCACGCCGCGGGCCGCGAGCCGGTCGATACTCGGGGACTTGACCAGCGGATGACCGAAGCACCCGAGGTCATTATTCATGTCGTCCACGGCGATGAACAGGACATTGAGCTTGGCCGGGGCCGCCCACACCGTCCCGCCCCCCGCGAGCGCCACGAGGGCAACCAGACCGATCCACATCTTCATGGGGCTATCCTCCTTTTGATTTGCCCTTTCTGCACAGTTGTCTGTCACACGAGCCCATTCTACGGACCGCCACGAAACCGGTCAACCTTGCCGCCGTCGACGGCTCGGGATGGGTGTGCCCGGCATGCAGCGCACTCCAAGTGCACCGGGCCGGCCTGACGGGTGCGAAATTGGCTTTGTTTCGCACGATTGCGCGTCGGCTCTTCGTGGGTTGGGCGTCCCGCCCGACTCCTTCCAGGGGGGCCGATTGGCTTTGTTTCGCTGAAGTCTTTTGTGTGTACAATTCACGATAACTCTTTCCTCTTAAAGGACTTGCCTCTTACGTTGCGTCCCTGCCGATTGGCTTTGTTTGGCACGATTGTCCCTCCCGGGAACGCCGATCTCCGGATCGGCATAGTGGCAGTAATTGGTTTGTTTGTACAACACCCCACGCCCCGCGTCCCCCAGGCCACGCCCCATCCGGTCCCGGCGGGAAATTGGCTTTGTCTTTCCGAACCGATGAGGCGGCTCCATACGACATAACTCTTTTCCTGCAAACGGCTTAGCTTCACTTTGGCTCCCGCCGAAATTGGCTTTGTTTCGCACGAACGGCCTTCGGCCGAGTTGGAAGTGTGAAGTCCTGAGCACGGCCTTTCCTCTTCCTAACACTTGAGACTTAAAGCTTGGAACTCCTCTCCATGTTGACCTCTCATTATTGTGACAAGAAGCACAAAGAGAACAGTGAGCTACGTCTCTTACCGGCAAGACAACATGCTGCGGCTGTGGTGATTCCAACGGCCGCCACCGCTGCGGGCAACCACGCTTCTGTCCTACATAGACGCGCATCGAGGCCCGTATGTTTCATAAAGATCAACATTTACCCAGGAATTTTCTTCGCCGGACCAACCCAGCCCGGAGCAATCAGAGGACGGACGACGGAGGACCGTAGGGGCGAATAACCATTCGCCCATCGAGATACCTGGGAACCCCCGGGAGGAAGATGCGGCAATCCGGCCTTCCGCCGGGCCGCTGCGTTGGACGCCTTACCGGTACCGGTACTCGTCCCCAAGCCGAGTTCGCAAGAATTGGCTGAACCGCGATTCTCGCCGCCTCTGCCCTCGTGAAGTCTCGCTAAAGATTAAAATAAGGGCAGACCCGAATGGCACTTCCATAAGCGGCCCCCAACGACCGATAAGAGTGTAGAAGAATAGACCTCCAAGCCGAGAAGATTGTTGTCACGGCAATCTACTCACAAGGAGGTCTATCATGGACCAGTATACCCAAGGACGGATGGCCAGCCAAGCCCGCCGCGTTCACCAGTATCGGCGGCAGGTGCTGCAAGAGCAAGATGTGTACTTCACGAAACTGTTGCCTCAGGAGCAGGTGGAAGCAGCTCTGGAGCAACATCAAGTCCGTTATCGCAAACGGTTGTACACGCCGCTGGTGACGATCTGGACGTTTCTGTACCAGGTGCTTTCTTCGGATCAATCCTGCCGGGCGGCGGTCGCCCGTCTGCTGGCCTTCTTGTGCGTCGGCGGGAAGCAGGCGGGCAGTGCCAAGACCGACCCCTACTGCAAGGCCCGGGCGCGTCTGCCCGAGGCGCTCTTGGCCGACTTGACCCGCCAAAGCGGGGCGCAATTGCAGCGGGAGGTCCCGGCCCCGAAGCTCCTACGGGGACGACCCCTCAAGATCGCTGACGGCAGCACGGTGAGCATGCCGGACACCCCGGCGAATCAAAAGGCGTATCCACAGCAGTCCGCTCAGAAGAAGGGCTTGGGCTTTCCCATCCTGCGTTTGGTGGGGCTGATTAGCTTCGCGTGCGGCGCCGTCTTGGACGTCGCCACGGCACCCTATCACGGCAAGCGGACCGGCGAGACGGCTCTCCTGCGGCAGGTGTTGGACCGCCTGGAGGCAGAGGACATTCTGCTCGCCGACGCCATCTTCTCCAACTACTGGACCATTGCCCTGTTGCTCGAACGGGGCGTGGATTTCCTCGGTCGCCACGGGGGTAGGCGTCGGCTGGATTTCCGTCAGGGCCAACGGCTGGGCCGTTCGGATCACGTCGTGTCCTGGTCCAAACCACACCGGCCGTCGTGGATGAGTCGAAAGCTCTACCACCGTCTGCCGGACACCCTGCCAATTCGCGAGACTCAGATGGAGGTGACGCAAAAGGGTTTTCGCTGTCGACATCTACGGTTGGTCACCACGCTCTTGGACGCCCAAGTCTACCCCCGGCAGGAACTGGCGACGGCGTTCCGTTGCCGCTGGCAGGCGGAGCTGGATTTGCGTTCGATCAAGGCCGTGATGCAGATGGACGTGCTGCGGTGCAAGAGTCCGGCGATGGTTCGCAAAGAGATTTGGATGCACCTGCTGGCCTATAATTTGATCCGCAGGCTGATGGCCCAAGCGGCGGCCACGGTCGGGGTTTGTCCTCGCGACCTCAGCTTCAAAGGGACCTTGCAGACCCTGGTTGCTTTCGCGGCCGCGGGCTGGTCCTGTCCCGAGCGCAGGAACGAGTTGTATGCGGCGGTTCTGCGGGCGGTGGCCACCCATCGGGTCAATGACCGCCCGGACCGCGTGGAGCCGCGGGCGGTGAAACGACGCAAGAAACAGGTATACTTGAACGAGCCTCGAACCGTTGCCAAAGCACGCCTACTCAGTGCAACATAGGGTTTATGGAAGTGCCATTCAGGGCAGACCCGAATGGCACTGAGAACGTTCAGCCGGACACGCTGAGCGGTGACGGGGTCGAACTTGGCGGAGAACTGCTCACCGAGCGTGGTGCCCTGATAGAACGTCTTCCACTGTTGGGCGTCCTGGTATTCCAGCTTGAAGGATTGCACGCGGGCGTATGCTTCGTCGATCTCGAGTGCGTCGAATGTGACCGGCTGTCCAAGGTCCACTTCCAGCCACGCCTGTTTCGTGCCGCCGTCCGTCGACCATCGGGTCTCATCGTCGCCGTCAATCGCCTTGCTGGGGCCGTACGCCGAATTGCGTCGGTAGACATTCGAGGCGGTGGCTTTCATGTTCGGCTTGATCACGCCGGGATGCGTCACGTCCAGAGCGGGGATCTCCTGGGCCGAACCGTCCAGCGTTAGCTTGATGACCGTGTCGGCGTTCCGGGAATCCGCCTGTGGGATAGTCAAGGTGAGGCCGGAATCGGTCTCCGTCACGGACACCGTGCCGCCCGTGAGCAACTCGCTCTTGACGATCTTCTTCGGCAGGGGCGGCAGCATTATCTTCTCCCCGGCCCATTTCAGAACGTGGATGTAGATGGCGTTTCCTTTGCGGGTGCTGACCAGGGCGGAAGTGGGTTTGAAGGGCCCGCCGCGCGTGCCGTAGATGCTTTCGCCGTTGGCCTGCAGCCAGGACCCAACTTGCCGGAGCACTTCCGCCTGTCGCGGCTCGATGCGCCCATCGGGCATGGGACCGACGTTGAGCAGCAGGTTCCCATCGCCCCCGACGACGCGGGCGAGAATGTGGATGACTTCCCTCGTGGATTTGATCGTATCATTCGGCTTCCAGGACCACTGCGTGCCGAGTGTCATGCAGGTCTCCCACGGGCGCTGGTCATCGTATTTGCCGATCTGCTGTTCCGGCGTGTAGTAGTCCGCGTTCGGATTGCGGATCTCGGTGTTCTTGTTGCCGGTGCCGAGGTCAAGGCGGTTGTTGATGACGATATCCGGTTGCAGCTTCCGTACGAGCGCGTACGTGTTGGGCTGGTCGTACAGCGGCTCCCGGCCGTCCCAATCGAACCAGAGCAGATCGATGCGTCCGTAGTTGCCCAGCACTTCTTGGACTTCCTTCTGCATCCGGCTGACGAACGCCGCATTGCGCTCCGTGCGAAAATCGGGATCGCGCCAGTCCATCGGCGAGAAATACCAGCCCAGCCTCATCCCCGCCTCATGCGCGGCCTGCGCCAATTCCCCGCAGACATCCCGCTGGAACGGCGTATTCCCGATGTTGTAGCTATCGGCCTGCGAGTGCCAGAGCAGAAAGCCGTCGCAGTGCTTCGCCGTGAGCACCATGTACTTCATACCGCCAGCGCGGGCCGTCGCCACCCACTCGCGCGCATCGAACCGGACCGGATTGAATTTCTGATAGAGATGGTCATAGACCTCGACCGGCGTCGGGCCTTTATTGGGACATTTCGGATTCGAGTTGGCCCGCGACCAACTGATCTCCAAACCCGTTAGACTGACCGGCCCCCAATGAAGGAACATCCCAAACCGCCCCTCGCGCCACCATCCGATCTGCGTCTCGCGGCGACCGGCAGCGTCCGCAGGCCCGCGGGCCGGCCCGCTCTGCGCCGCCGCGACCGACAAAGGCATCAAGAGCCCGAACGTGACGATCGCTGACCTCATCATGGCGTTCTCCTCTCAGAAGGTGATCTTTGTCACGGGACAGCCACGGGCATGGCATCCAAACGTGGTCGTCCTTCACCGGCCATAGGATACCGCGCCCAGCGCCAATGTGCCTCCCTTTCTGCCCCGCCGCGGCCGCGTTTGACCTAATCTTCTCCTGTCCCTTGAAACCTCCCGATTCGCGCCAAAGGAGGGTCGATGATATGGGACTTCTCCGACGGCGATTTGGCCTTTTCAGCCGGACTTGTTAAGTTCTATTTGGACGTTACCAGGCGGGAGACCAGGGCCGACATGCGTATCCTCGACAAAATCTTGAGTCGAAACCACCAAAGCACGGGCGAACTTGGATACTTCGGTCTCACGGGGTGGTGGACATCTTCGTTCTCGGCGGCCGAGCGCAGCTACATGGAAGAGACGTTTTGCGCCGCCGGACTGCCGGCCCGTGCCAAACCTCTGACCCGGGACCGCGGCTTGGTCAACTACCCGACGGCGGCCTCACTGCTGACCGTTCTGGCGGATCGGCTCAGTGAAAAGGTGGAGGATCGGGGTCTGGCCGCCAAAGTCCTCGTCCAGGCCGAGGAAAGGGCGATGGCGGAGGGGGATGTACTCGGGCGGTATTTCGTGTATCATCAGATGATCCGCCTGTACAGCAAGTGGAAGAGCGAGTTCCCCAATGCGGTGGATCTGATCTTCGCCGCCTGCCACAAGCAGATCGCCTTGGCGTCGGACGCCGCCCGAGCGCTGCGGAAGTTGCGGCCGGACAAGCCGCTCCCGACCCATCTGGGCTATGTACAGGCCAGCGCCCTGCTGGAACAGGAGGGCAGGCTCGAGCCTGCGATCGATCTGTGCAAGCAGGCGGAAGCGGAAGGCTGGGGCGGCAACTGGCCCTGGCGCATCCAGCGCATGGCCCGAAAAGTGTATGAAAGAGGCAATCCGGTAAAGTCCGTCTCCTCCTCCGGCATCACCCCGGTGTAGCGCCCGGCAACCCTTCGCGCAGCACATCTCACCGTCCGTGAAGGTTCTTGATCTCCCGTTCATACCCGCCGCCGCCAGGAACGCCGTCTCGGTAATCTGGCGACGCCATACTCAATTCGAGATGAGATAAGTGAGATGTCCCTGGGAATACCAAGCTGCTCGACCCGCTTCAGGGGGCTTCCAGCGCATGGCGCAGGGCCTGATCGAGTATGTTGTCATGGCCATTTCTTTTATCGTCGGGCACGGGAATGTCCGGAGCGACTCCTCCCGGCACATAATCCTTGCCGCTGGGGGAGAGAATCAGCGGTGCGATTCGAATCCACAGCGCCCGTCCGTCCTTCAGGGGCTCGAACTCTTTTCCATAGAGGAAACCCGCCGTCGGCTCTCCCACGATCACGGTGGCGGCATTGTCCCGCAAGGCCATGGCCAGGATCTCCGCACTGCTGCCCGTCTGGCGGTTGACCAGCACCACCACGCGCAGCGCAAGCCTGCCTGCCGCCGCCCGGAAAGCAATGCGCCGGCCCTCTCGCAACTCGAGAATTTCCAGCAATTTGCCGTCCAGAAAAAGATTGGCAATCGCGTTCGCCTCCTCGAGACGGCCGCCGGGATTGTCCCTCAGGTCCAGCAGGAGGGTCCGGTTCGACTCTTCGGAATCGGCCAGCAGACGCTCGACGCGAGCGGCAATCCCGGAACCTTCCAGCATGGGGACGGAAATGCGAAGGATGCCCGGCTTCAACCTTTCTGCGCGAACCTGCGTCGCGCCCAGGCTGGCGCGGCGGAGACGAAACTCCATTTTCTGGTTCCCACGGCGGATCGTGAGGGTAACCGTGCCGCCCGCGGGACCGGCCAATACGTTCTTGGCTTCCACGCCGGATCGCAGGCTATTGGCATCCACGCTGTCGATCCGCACGATTACATCGCCGTTCTGTAATCCCGCTTCCTGCGCAGGTCCACCCGGCGAGACGTTTGCCGTCGGCCAGTTCGCCAGGTTCAGCCCCACGAACCCTTGCTCCAGTTTAGCCTCCTTACGAGCCAGAATCATTTCCTTGAACTGGGCGGCAAAGTCCTTGGTTACCAACCATGCCGGCGGCTGCGGGCCGGATAACATGCCCACCAGGCCCGCCTCAATCAGACGATCCCTGTCAAGCTCCTGCGGGCTCTCGGTCTGCAATTCGCGTAGGACATTCTCAAATCCCCCGGCGCGCGCGGCCGCCGCACTCAGCGACTCGCAGCGGGCCGCGGGCAATTCCTTGCCCGTCTGGCGTCGGAATTCCTCACAGACAGCGGCAATCGTTTGGGCGGCCAACGTCGATGCGTGCGGTTTGGGATAGGCCTTGGCCATCACGGCCGCGTAAGCGGAATCGAGGATATTGAGACCGGGGGGCACCGAGACCTTCGGTGTCGAGGCCTCGAGAGAGTCCACGACTCGCTGTTCGCTGCCGATGGGATAGATCTCCAGCGCCTCGTCTGCAAGTGACCGCGTGCCGCCCAGACTTGCTACGGCCAAGAATAAGACAGCCACGGTTCTCTGGATATGCACCATCATTAGGAACTCCCAGTGGCCGGAAATGAGGGCACACCTGCATATTTCGCTTTTCCCATAAGCCCTTGCCCCTCCGCGCAGCCGAGGCCGAAACCGGCTGCGCCACGCTTCCAGAGTACCGCTGTTGCCCAGTCGCCGCAAGGGCGTTCTCACGGCTGGTCAGTGTCTGAAGTCGCAAGGAGCAAGGCTTCCCCCAGATCCCCCGGAAACGGCGAGGTGGCGTGTGGTCCTCCAACTCCGTTCATGGAGTGGTTTCTCGCCAACGTCTGGAGAGTTCTCCCCAAGATGGGGTACGGTCGGCATGCAGGTCGGACAAGCGTGGCTCTCGTCCGACGACGGACGCGAACATGTCCGCTACGGCTACGCCGACCTGCCAGAGAGTGTGGTGGAAGTCCGCCTTGCGGGCCAGGTCGACCATTTCGGGATAGGAGAGGCCGGCCGTTTTGCGGAGGGCTTCGTTGCAGTCAAGGCCGGCGGGCGTCTCGCGTAGTTCCATGTCGGCGAGGACGGAAGGGACATAGCGGCGCAGGAAACGACGGTTCTCCGACAGCACCGCCTCCAATAGCCAAGCCTTCTCGGGGGTCCAGGCGTCGCCGAAGTCCCGGCCCAAGGTGCCATCGGGGATACCGACCCGCATGTAGTGTGATTGAACCGGCTCGACCGGGGTTTCGGCTAAGTCAGTCAACAGGGCCGCCCAGTTGAGGCGCAGTTCCTTGTAGCCGATTTCGTGAAAGCTCACCAGGTCTTGGATGGGGCGGTTCCGCGGCGTGTATTGGCCATCCAGCAGGTGAAGGTTCAAGCCCGGTTGCACACCCTTGACCAGGGCGTCGCTCACGACGTGGACGATCCAACCGAATACATAGGCCAGGGGTCGCTCGCCGGGGCCGTAGGAGTCGAGCCCATCCCGGACCACGGCGGCAAAATAGGCCGGCAGCCGGTCCCAGGGGACCGCCAGTTGGCGGTCTTTCTTCGTCCATCCGAGGACGAGATGAGACCGGCCGTAGAATAGCTCATGGATCTGTCGCGGCGTGAATTCCGCCCCGCGGACAGAGAGCCGAAAAGGCCGGACGGGGCCGCCTGTGTAGGGGCTCTTCTCCACCGGCACTGTGCCGAAGCCGACCTCCTCGCCTGTCTCGACACAGACGGCTTCCGGCATGGCCTGAATATCACAGCCGAGGTAAGCGCCTGCTAGGTAGCTGGCCAGGTGACGATGAAGGAGGGCCGCGATGGGCAGATTCCTCGCCTCGGCCGCGCGCAAGCCCAGCAGCGCGTAAAGCGTATGACCCACAATGCCACTCATGGATCCAATTGTAGTGCCCTAATCGAAATTGTCAGACATCTTTCTCTTGCTCCGCGGAAGCGGGGTGCGACCAAGTCTCGTGGCGCTTATGCGCCCCCCGCCTGTCATCCTGAGCGTTAGCGAAGGATCTGGGCCAAGCAGGTAACAAGCATCGGTTACGTTCGTTGGCCAGATGCTTCACTTCGTTCAGCATGACAAGGGGGGGAGACCCCCACAGAACGTAGTCGTACGCAAGCGGCCAAGGGTTCGGCTTTTGTTTTGACCGGGTGGAGCCGATGGAGTATGGTTAGGCCGCCATCGCGGCGGATCCGTCGCGTGGGAGCCGAAATCAATAGATCGTTGGGAGGTCTCAATGCCGGACTTGGTTTTGAACGGGGATTACAGGCCCATTCTGGGATTGCGCGAGACGGAACGGGCCATCAAGTTCATCAAGGATTACTTCCAGGAGCATTTGGCGGCGGCCCTGAATTTGCAGCGGGTGTCGGCGCCACTGTTCCTGAAGAAGGGGTCGGGGATCAACGACGACCTCAACGGCGTGGAGGCCAAGGCGGCGTTTCGCATCAAGGACGATGGCTACGCGGAGGCGGAGTGCCTGTTCTCGCTGGCGAAGTGGAAGCGGATGGTTCTGGCGGATTACGGCTTCCAGCCCGGCGAGGGCCTCTATACCGATATGAACGCGATCCGGCCGGACGAGGAGTGCCTGGATAATCTGCACTCGGTCTACGTGGACCAGTGGGATTGGGAGCGGGTCATCACCGCGGGGCAGCGGAATCTCGGCTTCTTGCAGGAGATCGTCCGCACGATCTATGGCGTGCTGCACGACACGGAGGCGGCGGTCCACGCCAGGTACCCGCAAATCGTGCCGATCCTGGCGAAGCAGATCAGTTTCGTGCATGCGGAAGAGCTCCAGGAACGGTGGCCGGATATCGGGCCGAGAGAACGCGAGAATCGGATCACGGAGGAGCTGGGCCCTGTTTTCGTGATCGGCATCGGCGGGACCCTCGCCGACGGCACACTGCACGACGGCCGCGCCCCGGACTATGATGACTGGATCACGCCGACCCGCAACGGCTGCCAAGGGCTCAACGGCGATATCATTCTGCGCTACCCCGTGCTGGGCCGGGCGTTCGAGATCAGCTCGATGGGCATCCGGGTCAACCAGGATGCGCTGACGCAGCAATTGGAGATTCGCGGCCTGTCGCAGCGGCGCGAGTTCCCGTGGCACAAACGGCTGCTGGCGGGCGAGTTGCCCCTGAGCATCGGCGGAGGGATCGGCCAGTCGCGTCTATGCATGTTCTTCCTGCGCAAGCTGCACGTGGGCGAGGTCCAGGCGAGCGTCTGGCCGGCGTGGATGATCGAGCGGTGCAAGGCGGCCGGGGTGCCTCTGTTGTAGCCGGCGCGCAAAAAAGAAGGGGATGGCTCGATGCCATCCCCTTGTTCATAGCCGTCCCTGGCTTATCCGGACCGATTCACGCCCGCAGCGCTGCTGCGCGTCGGGGTTCGACCGGATTCCTATTCTGCGGCTTGCGGCGCTTCCGGGGCCGGCGCGACGTCCGCCGCATGGCTGACCTGGACCTCGGCGGGGGCCGGCGCGGCTTGGGAAGCTCCGACAGCGTCCTGCACAGCCGGAGCCTCGTCCCGGACACGATTCGTCGCATTGGGCGACGTCTTCATCTGCTCGATGACCGAGCGGAGGCTGTCGGCCTGACCTTGGGTGCTCTTTTGCACCTGGGTGATCTGCTCCTGGAGTGAGGTCTGCGTCTGATGGAGCTGGGCGAGCGAATCGATCACCGCCTGCATGTCCTGACTGACCTTCGCCTCAAATTGCAGCCGCTGCTGGCTGGTCGTGCCTAAAGCGGCGGTTGTGGTCTGAACGCTCGTCTGCAGGAGTTCCTGCAGTTTGGCGATCCGCTGCTCCAGCGCAGCAACGCTCTCGCCGATCGTTGCGACCCTTGCCTGGGCGGCATCGAGGCGCTCGGACCACTTCTGCTGGCCCTGCGCCACGTCGGCCAATTTGTCGGCCATCTCCTGGCGGCCGGCTTGGACGGCCTGCCCCAGCCGGCTCTGGCCGTTATTCAGGGCGAGGGCGTCCAGCGAGGCCTGGCCTGTCGTCGCCGTCACGGTGTCGAGACTGCTTTGCATCTGCTGCTGGTTGTCCGTGAGCTGAGTCATCTGGGTGCCCAAGGTCTCATTCTGGCTCTGAAGGGCCGCCCGGATCGCGTCTTGCCATTTCGTCATGCCGAGGATGTCGAGGGCAGCTTGGCTTGTCGTCGCCGTGACGGTGTCGAGACTGCTCTGCATCTGCTGCTGGTTGTCCGCGAGTTGGGTCATCTGGGTGCCCAGGGTCTCCTTATGGCTCTGGAACGCCGCTTGGAGCGCATCCTGTCGTGTCGTCATGGCGATGATATCGAGATCCGTCTGACCCGCCGTGGCGGTCAGGGTGTCCAGGCTCGTTCGCATTTCTTCCTGAACACCGGCGAGGCTCGCCGCCTGCTGATCCGTTTTGTCGCTGTGGGTCTTGAAGGTCTGGTGCAGGGCATCCTGCCCGGCGGTGATCTTGGCGACATCCGCGGCGACCTGCTGCGCCGCCTGGCCGAGGTTGTCGATCCTATTCTGAAGAGCCTGTTGGCTTTCCGCGAGTTCCGTCGCACGGTTCGCGAGCGCCGCATTGCCTGCCTGGACGCTCTGTTGCAGAGTGGCTTGGCCATTGTTCAGGGTGGTCACATCGCGGGCCGTTTGCCCGGTAGTCGTGGCCACCTCCGCGAGCTTCGCGACAACACTATCCTGATTAGCCTTGGCGGATTCATAGAGAGACTGCTGTTGCGCGGCCAGGGACGCGATGCCGTCGGCGGCGCGGTCGGCCTTGCCATCCAGTTTCTCGATGCCGTTGCGGAGGGTCTCCTGGTGCCCGGCGAGGCCGGTCATCGCGGCGACGACGGCGTCGTGATTGGTCCGCACCGTCGCGTGCAGCGCCGTCTGCTCGCTGGAAACATCACCGATATTCGTGGTCAGCTTATCTGCTTTATCATTGAGGTCGCGAACCTCGCTTTGCAGAGCCTGCTGATTTTGCAGGCTGGCGGCGATCTGGCCGGTCAGGACTTCCCGGCTGACCCGGAGCGTGTCCTGCAAAGACGATCTGGTGTCGGCAAGGTCGGCCGTCGTCCGATCCGCCTTCGTGTCGAGAGTGCTCACGGAGGTCTGAAGGTTCTGTTGGCCGGCAGCCAGTCCGTCGATCCGGCCGGTCAGGGCCTCCCGGCTGGCTTGGAGTGTTCCCTGTAACGACGAGCGCGTATCCGCGAGGTCCGCCGCCGTCTGATCCGACTTGGTCCCGAGGGTGTCGAGGGAGGCTTGGAACTGCTGCTGGCGCGTGGACAATCCGGCGATTTGCGCCGTGACCGTCTGCTGGCCGGCGGCGACCTGCTCTTTCAGCGACGAGTTGCCGGCGGCCAGTTCCTTGTTCGCCTCGTGCAGGGCGCCAATGCCGGTGACGATTCGCTGCTGGCCGTTGGCGACGGCGCGGAAGCTGCCGGTGATCTCCTGCTGATTGGCCTGCACCGTCTGCTGCAACGCGGCGTGCTCCCGGGCGAGCGACGTGAGATCCGCCGCCGTGCGCTGGGTCACGTCGGAGACTTGGGCGACGCTGTCCTGCAGCGACCGCTGCTTGTCCTCCACATTGCCGATCCGGCGGTTGAGTCCTTCGTGGCCCGCCGCCACGGCGTCACGGAACTGGCGCTGCTCGTCCCGAACCGAGGTGACATTGCCGGCCACCTGCTGCGTGTCCCCATCGAGGGTCCGAATGCTCTCGTTGATCTTGCCCTGGCCGGTGTCAAGCTGGGAGGAGATCGTGGCCAGGTCCCGGGCGTTGGCCGCCACCATTGCCTGCAGCTTGATCTGGTTGTCTTCCATCCGGGCCAGTTGTTTGCCGCAGCCGGCTACCGCGAAAAGCGGGAGCGCCAACGCACAGAAAAAGATGACCATTACGACGCGTCGTCTGGTGTCCAATCCCCTTCGTCTCTTCATCGCGATTCCTTTCTGAGTCATGGTATCAGTACTGAAAAGAGCCACCCACCCGCATCTTTCATCGACTGACCGATTTCAAAACCTTCACTCCTTATGGGACGCGTTCGGAAGTTAGGAAGAATAAAGGAGATACAGCAATCGTGAAAGTGTGATTTCCCGGCGGATGGCCAGCCGTGGCGCTTCGAGGGGGACAAGGGACATCGGGAAATGAGGGGGGTGGCGCAGGTCGTCACAGACCCTTTTTTGCTTGTCGCCCCTGGAGCGAACCGCTATAGTCACCCTCATGAAGAATCCCATGACAACTTTGTTTATCGTCGTGGTGTCCCTGGTTGCGCCGTTGACGGCGCAACAGTTGGAGACGCTGCCGGCCGATCCCTACTTCGCGACCTATAAACCGCTCCAATCGCCCGCGCCCGAGGGGGTGTTGCTCAAGACCGGTGACCGCGTGGCCATCTGCGGCGATTCGATCACCGAGCAGAAGATGTACTCGCGCATCATGGAGACATATCTGACCGTGTGCGTGCCGCAGTTGCAGGTCACGGTCCGCCAGTTCGGCTGGAGCGGCGAGAAGGCCCCCGGTTTCCTGGCCCGCATGGAGAACGACGTTCTGCGTTTTGAGCCGACGGTCGCGACGACCTGCTACGGGATGAACGACCACAACTACCAGCCTTATCAGGAGCAGTATGGTCGCGAATATCTCGATATGTCCCGCGCGGTGGTCCGGCTCTTCCAACAGCACGGCGTGCGGGTGATTCAGGGTTCCCCCGGCACCGTGGGAAAGATGCCGGCCTGGGTCAAGCGGGCCAGCGGCACCGTCGAGGACCTCAACCACAGCCTGGCGGAATTCCGCAATCTCGGCGTCCGGCTCGCCGCCGAGGAGCACGTGGCCTTTGCGGATGTCTTTTGTCCGATGCTGGTCGGCGGGTTCGAGGCCAGACGGCGGTGTGGCCCGGACTACATGATCTCCGGCAAGGACGGCGTCCATCCCGGCTGGGCGGGCCACCTCGTGATGGCCTACGCCTTCCTCAAGGCGATGGGCTTGGACGGCCGGATCGGCACGATCACCCTGGATATGACGACCGGCCAGGCGACCGCCTCGGCGGGACATAAGGTCCTCGCGGCGGAAGCGGGGCGGATCGAGGTGGAGAGCAGCCGCTATCCGTTCTGCGCGACCGGTCCCGTCAACGAGGATTCCAGCATTCGCTCCGGCATGACCCTTGTCCCATTCAATAAGGAGTTGAACCGTTTCCTGCTCGTGGTCCGCCATGCTCCGTCCGACCGCTGCACGGTCACCTGGGGCGAGACGTCCAAGACCTACCCGGCTCAGGAACTGGCCCAGGGCATCAACTTGGCGGCGGACTTCGAGACGGGCGGACTTCGAGACGAATCCCTTCAGCGAGGCCTTCCAACGCGTGGACGGGGCCGTGGCGAAGAAGCAGGCCTACGAGACGCGTCAGATCAAGGATCTCTTTCACGGCCCGGAAGGGCGTGCGGACATCGCCATGACAGCCGCTCTGACCGAGAAGGTCCGCACCCCCTTGGCCGACGCCGTCAAGGCCGTCTTCGCCCCCGTCCGTCACACGATCACCGTCAAAGCCGAGCGCTGAATCGTCCCGGATTGAAAACAGCGCCCTCGGGGATAGCGTCCCAAGGTTCAGACCTCTGGGCCAAATCCTCGTCTTTTTGCTCCGTCACAACCGCACCATTTCCTATTCCCACCGTATGCATTACTGGACGACAGGTCCACGCGGGTCTCACATTATTTGCGGGCGCGCGTTACAAAATAGGATGGGTGTGGCACAGTAGGGTAGGGTCGGTCAGGTGGGCTCTTCGTCGTCCGCCGGACCAAATCCCATGGGGGGCACGGAGGCCGGCATTCTGTTGTATGGTAAGGGGCAGGGTGGTGCCTGCCTGCCTGATCGGAGGAGTTCTATGCAGCGAGGCAGCAAACGCTGGATCGCATGTCTGGTGTGTCTTCTTTCGTTCCTTGGGGTGGCACCGTCCGGGTGGGTGCAAGCTCGATGGTCGGGGTCGGCCATCATCCGGGGCCGGGTCGTGGACGCCACGGGAGCGGCCCTCGAAAATGTGCGGGTTCGGCTGTACCGGGGGACCTACGACGACAGCTTCTATTCCTCGACGCTGGTCTCGGTCGGAGAGACCGTGGCCCGGGGAGATGGATCTTTCTCGTTCAGCGTACCGGGCGGCCAATACACTCTGCAATTGGCGACGCCCAGGGACCAGGCGGCCCAATGGGTGGCTGAGCCTGTGTCCCTGCGACTGGGTCCGGGGCAGGATGTGGAGGCCCGCATCGAGGCCCGCAGCGGGGGGCTCTGCGAGATCGTCCTGGCGGAGGAGGCCACCAACAAGCCGGTGGCGCAGGCCCGCATGAGTATTCGCGAGCGGGCCGACCTCGCCAGCGGGATGAGCATTCTCTCCGATGCCACCGGTGTGGCCCGTGTTCGACTGCTGCCGGGCGAATACGAGATCGAGGGCGTCTCGTGCGAGGGCTACGCCTACGATGGGCCCAGCCAGGCCGTCGCGATCGAGGAAGGCGAGACCCGGCGTGTGGCTCTGATCCTCACGCCCACGGTGCGGGGCGTAGTGCGCGATCCGCAAGGGCGGCCGGTCCCCGGCGCGCGGGTCCGGATCGTGGGCGCTGGACGCGAGGAGGCCCTGTCGAACCAACAGGGCCGATTCGAGATTGCCTGGGACCGGCAGTATCAGTTCCGCAATGCTGTCAGCTTTGTCCTGGTGGCCCAGCAGGAACTGCGGAATCTCGCGACGACGATGGTCATCGGGAGGTATACGACCTGGCTTGAGGTGAAGCTCCAGGACTGCCCGCCGCTGGCCGGCCGGCTCACGGACCCCAGCGGCCAAGGTATCGCCGGCGCGGGGGCTTATGTCACGATGTGCGCGTGCCCAACTGGGGCGACACGCCCCTGTCGGAGGAGATCGCGGTGACCGGCGCCGATGGACGCTTCCGGATTCGGGCTGTCCCCCCGATCAGCCAGTGCACTCTCCACAGCAACGCGGAGGCGTATGGCAGCAGGGACACGGATGTGCCGATCAAGACCGCCAACGGCCTTTCCTTTGACCTCGGGACCGTGACGCTGCCGCCGGCGAATCTCGCCGTCACCGGCTGGGTTCTGGACGCCTCGGGCAGTCCGATCGCTTATGCCACGGTCTATGGCTGGGGCGAAGGTCAGCCGCTCAGACTCAGTGCCCAGACGGATGCGCGGGGCCGCTTCACGCTCGCGCGTGTCTGTCCGGGCAAGGTGAACCTCCGCGTCGATGCCAGTCCGGGCACCGAGCGACGCTTGCAGGGGCAGGTGGTCGCGGATGCCGGCGCTACGGGCGTGGTGATCATTTCGCGCGAGCTGGCCGGCGGGTAGAGCCGAGAGTGATGAGTCGCCACCCAAGCTCATTTTCACGGCACAGCATTCACCCGCACCTCTCAACCGCTCGCACCGATGGAGCGACCCGGAGTATCGCCCGTCAATCCGCAATGATCAATCATCCTTTATCGATCAAATGCTGCGTCCCTCACGATAGTTCGGCTGGAGGAACTGGTTGGCGTCGGGGACGTTCGTGATGGTCATCTTCTTCCAGTCGAAGTCCAGCTTCTTGCCGGCACACAGGGCCACATTGCCCATCAGGACGAATTCCGTCAGCGGGCCACCGTAGCCGAAGGGCGTGCTGGAGGAGCCTTTGCCCTGGCAGGCGTCGAGCCAGTTGCGATGGTGCTCCGCCACGCGCGGCAGGGTCTGGGGCGGGCGGCGGTAGGCTTGCATTTTCTTCTCGGGGATGAGGCGGGGTGAGCGGCCCCAGCCTTCGCCGAGGATGGCGCCCTTGGTGCCGACGAAAAGGATGCCGTTGTCCTCGACATTGCGGCCCGGCTCCAACTCGGTGGGACGCGGGGGCATCAGGCCGCCTTCGTACCAGGTGATACGCACCGAGGCCATGCCGGCGCGGGCGGGGAAGTCGAAATAGATCAACGAAGCGGCGGGGCAGACCTCCTCGGTCGTCCCGTAGGAACTCGCCTCGACCTGGAAGCGCTCGGCCTGATCCAGCTTCAAGGCCCAGAAGGCCGGGTCCAGATGATGGCAGGCGAAATCGCCGATCGTGCCGGAGCCGAACTGCCACCAGGAACGCCAGCGAACCGGCGCGTAAGCAGGATGATAGGGGCGGGGCGGCACCGGCTCCAGCCAACGCGGCCAGTCGAAGCCGGCCGGGACGGGCGGCGTTTCTTTCGGCCGCTCCGTCAGATCGGTCCAGCGGCGGGCCCCCGTGCTGGTCCAGGCGTGCACCTCGCGGACATCGCCGATCGCGCCGTCCCAGATCCATTCGCAGGTCAGGCGGATATCCTCGCTGGAGTGGCCGAAGTTGCCAAGCTGTGTAGCGACACCGGCCTTGCGGGCGGCCTCCGTGACGACACGGGTCTCGTGGACCGTGCGGCACAGGGGCTTCTCGCAATAGAG
>JAMCWO010000204.1 GCA_023481165.1 Planctomycetota bacterium
GGCGAGTCTCCGGCGACTTCTTTCCGGGCATGAACGATCCGCACTCGGAGCCAGGTTTTGACCGACCCGGAGCACAAAAGAGCCTGGAACTGCCGCTGGGGCCCGCCTCCTGGCCCATGACCTGCGAGTTAGGGTGAATGATCCGGCGGGTGCAATCCGGGACCCGTGGGGAGGGACGCATCGGAGAGTCCCCGATGCGAAAACCGGCGTCCCGCCGGATAGAAGAACCAGCGATCACCCGATATATCCGGGGAATTCCCGGAATTCCCCCTTGGCGTCCTCGACCTCCTTCCGCGAGCCGTCGCCCAGTAGTGGTTGACGACGGAGTTGTTGTCTTTGGCGTCGGTCACCTTCCAGAGCCGTCCGACGCGCCGAAGGCTGACAGGCGAGAATTATCGCTGTCGCGACTCCGAACGTACCTGACACGTTCAATTCCTCTAACAGAATGAGCGTGTATATGTCATTGCGAGGAGTGCAGCGACGCGGCAATCTCAATCCGCCGGATGGCAGATTGCTTCGCTTCGCTCGCAATGACGTCCTTCACGCTGGCGGCCTCCGGCGAGGCCCCGTAGGGTGGGCTGTGCCCACCATCCATCGCACGGAACCCCTTCCGGGGAATTGGTGGGCACAGCGCAGGGCTCCCAAACGCGATACATCGCGTTTGGGCTCCCTCACCCTACGAACGACCACGTTCGTGCAACAGTGGAAAACATGAAACGCCCGGCGAGTGAGAAATTCTTTATCCCTTTTGGCGCAAGGAGTTACGTGGCTTCGGACGTGACGCGTACACAGGATTTCGGCACGATTCGTGCAACACGAGGCAAGGGTAGAGGGATACTCTGCCCCGGGGCAGCCCCCTGCGAGTTATGATTTGTGAATTAGGATTCATGATTTGAAAAGTGCTTGCTGGGCAAAAGGTTATGGTGGATTGGACATGCGTGTGAAACAAAGCCGATTTCACCCATCCGCCGGGGCCCCGGAGGGTGAAATGTACAAAACGAACCCAATCAGGGGCAAGATGCCTGTGCTGATCTCAGAGATCGCAGACGCCGCCGATGCAGCCGCCGGCATATTCGGCATCGACGGCGACCAGATCGGGCGATTCCTCCGGCCGAGACTCTTCCTCTTCGCTGACGGACAGGACCTGGCTGGGCTTGGAGCCGTAGCGATAGATCGTGATGCCTTTGCACTTGAGACGATGCGCCTCCAGGTAGATCGCGCGGACATCCTCGACGGTCGCGTCCGCCGGCAGATTGATCGTCTTGGAGACAGCGTTGTCGGTATACCGCTGGAAGGCGGCCTGAATCGCGAGATGCTGGTGGCCGGAAACGTCAAAGGCCGTCACGAAGAGCTTCTTGATGCCGGCGGGGATACCCTTGACCTTGGCCAGGGACGAGCGTTTCGCCACTTCGGCCAGCAACTCGCGGCGGTAGAAACCGAGCTCTTTGGCCGCTTTCTCGAAGAGCGGGTTGGTTTCCAGGAGCCGCGTCCCGGACAGGACGTTGCGCACGAAGCTGATCGCGAACAGCGGCTCGATCCCGCTGGAGCAGCCGGCGATGATGCTGATCGTGCCGGTGGGGGCAATGGTATTAACCGTGGCATTCCGCAGCTTGCGGCCCTCTTGGGCGTACCTGGACGTGCGAAAATTCGGAAAGACTCCCCTTTCGGCCGCCAGCTTTTCCGAGGCGGCCAGCGACTCTTTATGAATGAAGCGCATCAGTTTCGCCGCGAACGCGATGGCCTCGTGCGAGTTGTACGGGATGCCCAGCCGGATGAGCAGGTCGGCGAAACCCATGACCCCGAGACCGATCTTGCGGTTGCCCACAGTCGCGGCCTCGATGGATTCCAGCGGATAGCGGTTCACGTCAATGACGTCATCGAGAAAACGGATACCCCAATGGATGCGGTCCCGCAGCTTGCCCCATTCCACGGCCGCCCCGCCCACCGTCTCGCCGTCTCCTTTTCTGTCCTTCGTCATCTTGTCCAGATTGATCGAGGCCAGGATGCAGCTCTCGTACGGCAGCAGCGGCACCTCGCCACAGGGATTGGTCGCCTCGATCCGACCGACGGCCGGCGTCGGATTGCGCCGGTTGACGTGGTCGAGGAAGATCAGGCCCGGGTCCCCCGTGCGCCAGGCGGCGTTGACGATCAGGTCGAAGAGCGAGCGTGCGCCAAGCTGCCGGACGCTTTGGCCGGTGCGGGGACTCACCAGATCGAAGGGCCGGTCGTTCGCGACGGCCCGCAAAAACGCGTCCGTGACACCTACGGACAGATTGAAATTCCGAAACGCATTCGAGCCCACTTTGGCTTCGACGAAATCAACGATATCCGGATGATCGCAGCGCAGGACGCCCATATTCGCGCCCCGGCGTCGGCCGCCCTGTACAATTACCTCTGTCGCCTTGTCGAAGATACTCATGAACGAGAGCGGACCGGAGGCGTGCCCTTTGGTCGAGCCCACGAGGTCGCCCCGCGGACGCAGGCGGGAGAAATCAAAGCCGGTGCCGCCGCCGGTTTGATGGATGCACGCCATGTCGGCCAGTGTCTGGAAGATGCCTTCGATCGAATCGTCCACGGGCAGCACGAAGCAGGCGGAGAGCTGTCCCAGCGCTGTGCCGGCGTTCATCAAAGTCGGCGAGTTCGGCACGAATTCCAGGTTCCGCATCATCCGGTAGAAGGCTTCTTCCACCTCGCTGATCTCGGCATCCGAGCCGTAATTGGCCTCGGCTTGGACGACATGATGGGCCACCCGGCGGAACAATTCGCTCGGCGTCTCCACGATCTGCCGCTGGTCGTCCTTGAGCAGATAGCGCCGCTTGAGAACCTCGACGGCGTTGACCGGCAGCTTCAAATCGTCCTTCAGCCCCAGGGCCGATTTCGCGAGGCGCACCTGCGAGCGGTTCTCGCGATACAGAATATAGCTCTTGGCGATCGCCCCGTAGCCTTCTTCCATCAACGTGGTCTCGATGGCGTCCTGAACCTCCTCCACGCCGGGGATCTTGCCCGGGTACGCCCGCCCGAGCCCGTCCACCACGAGGGCGCCCACGCGCCGGGCGATCTCGTCGGCGCGGCGCGGGTCCTGGAGCACCTCCAGGGCCGCCCGCTGGATCGCGCGCTCGATCTTGGAGTCATCAAAAGGAACGATGGAACCATCTCGCTTCTTGATGCTGTCCGGCGCTGTTTTTGGGGTCATCGCGAACTCCTCCCAAAGTGGAAACCCCTGCGTTCGAAGCTCCGCATTGTCACACGCCAACCTTCTCATTTTTGCCGCTGCCCGTCAAGGGATTTCATGAATTTCTTTATATAGGACGGTCAGAATGCCCTTTTTTCTCAAGGCTCTTGACGCGCTGAACGATGTACGCTATAAGGACTCGCACAACTGCGCGGGGAGTCCACGGGATCAGACGCAGGACCGGGGTCTCCCATGTGATGCGTCCCCCGGGGGGGGATTACGCAGGGAAGTCCGGTAAATCCGTGGAAAAAGGAGATGCGGCATGAATCGAGCGAAGACGCTGGGCCCGGCAGGATGGCTGATCTGCAGTACCCTGCTGACAGGATGTTATAACTCTCACCCGGAGGATATCCAAGCGTGGGTCAAGCCGTATGAGACCAACGTCACGGCCGAACGCTACGTGGTGCAGCCGCCGGACGAGCTGGAGTTGCGGTGTGCCCAGGTCCCGGAAGTCAACATGCAGCGACAACGCGTCCGGCCCGACGGCAAGATCAGCTTTGAAGTGCTGGGCGATTTCGAGGTCGCCGGCAAGACCCCGGAGGAGATTTCCGCCGACGTCGAGAAGCGGATCAAAGAGTTGTACACGCTGCCGGGCGAGCACGCCGTCGATGTCCGAGTCGCCACGTTTACCAGCCACGTCTACTATGTGGTGGGACAGGTCACGCGACCGGGCCCCAGGAACTACACGGGGCGAGACAGCACCCTGACCGCCATCAGCGAGGCGCAGCCCAACACGATGGCCTGGCAGAAACGAATCCAGGTGGTCCGGCCGGCGGCCCAGGAAGGCGCGCAGCCCTTCATCTTCGAAATCAACTACAAGAAGATGGTCATCGACGGCGATACGAGCAAGGACGTCCTGTTGCAGGAAGGGGATATCGTCTACGTGCCGCCGACCGTTCTGGCGGCGATCGCCATGGTGCTCGAGGAATTCATCTCGCCGGTCGCCCGGGCCTTCTACGGGGCGTATCTCGTCCAGAATCCGCCCGGAACATCGACGGGCTACTCGCCCTACGGCGGTGGCTACTATCGCTAGGAAGGGAATCCTCCCTGCGGACCGTCACGCGTAGGGGAAAGACTGCCAACGTGAGGGTTTGCAGCGCCGGCGTTCGGAACTGCATCCGGGGTCGGCCCGATAAAGGGGACGTATGACCCAACGACGTGCTTTGCGACGGATCCACTTGGTGAGCACGATCTGGTTCGTCGCGTGCATCGGCTATATCCTCGTGCTGGCGCTGCGGCAAGCGGGCTTCCAGTGGTGGCAGATTTCCCTGTCGGGTCCCCCTCTCGCTCTGGTCGTGTTTCTGCTGATCAGCCTCTACCTGTTCGCCCTGTACCAAGGGATCGGGGAAGCGCAGAAGATCGAGGTCGAGCACCCGCTCACGACGACAAGCTATTACATGGCTCTGTACGTGGCGGCTCCCCTTCTGGGGGGGGTGGCCGGCATTCTGGGCATGATGGGAGTGACCGAGCCGATGCGGTTCCTTTCGGGGGTCGCCCTCGGGACGCTCGGCACGACCTTCGCCGTCTGGGTGGGGATCGATCCGGTGGTGGGAGTGCTGGAAATGCTCCTGCCGGCCAGCCGCCGGCATCGAGCGCAGCGGCTGGCGCAGGCGGAGGCCCTGCGGCGCGCCCGTCAGGAGAAGAGAGAGCGCTTGCTGGCGGAGGCGCTGGCCCGGGAAGAGCGGAATCGCCAGCAATGGCAGCAGAAGCTGCAATCCCAGGCGCAACGACTGGCGGCCCTTCTCGCCTGCAACGCCGACGAATTCGCTCGCGCCGAACGCGAGGCGGTGGACATCGGCGCGGAAGCCTGGCGTCTCGGCGGTCTCAGTTGCATGCGCCACCTCCGTGAGCTGGCGCTCCAAGTCCACCAAGAGAAGGACGGCCCTGCGGCGCCGGCGGACTACCTCTCCTATTGGTGGGATGGAGTGGGGGATTGGCGCCGACCTTCCCTGGACTGAAAACGCCCAGCGTTTCCCCTGGGTCGATACAAAAACGCCTCCCTTCCCCGGCGTTTCCACGCCCTGGGAGGGAGGCACGAAATGTCGATCCTGACCGTCCGCTAGGGTTGAATCAGTAGGTGTCCTTCTGCAATTGATCCAGGAAGGCCTTCGCCTCCGTCACGTCCTGCGGCGAAGGACCGTTCGCCTGTCCCGACAGGCCCAAAGCCGCCTTCAGCAGCTCCATCTGCGTCTGCAGCGCGAGGGCATCCCTGAATACCTTGATCGCATAGGTGGTGCGTCCGCTATCGGCCTGTTCTTTCGCCAACCGGAGGCTGGCCGCGTTCAAGTCCAAGGCCATCCGTAGTTGCTCCTGAGCCTCTGCCCTCCGCTTCATTGCCTCGTAGGTCTTGGCCAAGTGGTAACGGGGGGTGGCGACCGACGGGGAATTCGGCGGATACAATTCGGTACAATGGACGAAATCCGCCACCGCTTTGTCGAAATTGTTCAGCCGGAAGAACGCATACCCCCTGGTGTCGAGGAGGTCCACGTAATCCGGCGCGAGCCGGAGCCCCTTCTCGGTCAAGGCGAGGGCCTCCTGGTAGACGGACGGCGGATTTTCCCCCTCGCAGAGCGCCCAGGCGAGGTTGTTCATGGCAATCACATTGTTGGGGTCGAGCGCGAGAACCTGGCGGTTGCGTTCCGCGGATTCCTCGTTCCGGCCCGTGTCCTGCATCATCATGCCCAGCAGCATCAGGGCCGGCAGAGATTGCGGGTTGCGATCCAGGGTCGTGCGCAGAATGTCCTCGCCGACCGAGAGGGCCTGCTTGTCGCCCGTCGCGGCCAGCGCTCGGGCAATGATCGTGGCCACGCCCGCGTCCCGGGGATGGGCCGTCAGCCAGCGCTGCACCAACCCGTTCATCTCGCCCCACCGTCTTTCTTTGCGCAATTGCTGCGCCAGCGTCATCGCCGGGGTCGGATCGTTCGGCTCGGCCTGCATCAGTTGGTCGAACAGCGCCTTGGCCTCCTCCTTTTGCCCGTTGACGTACCAGGCTTCGGCTTGCGCGATTTCACAGCGCCGACGGTCCCGTCCCTCGAACGCCGGCAGCTTTTCGTGCAGCAGATCGACCGCCTGTTGGGCCCGCCCGGAACGGGCATACGCGTCGGCCAGCTCGATCACGACCTCCACGTTCTGGGGATTCTTCTCCAACAGCCCCTTGAGCGTCAGGGCCGCGACGGTGGGCGAGCGCACCTTCTCGGCTCGCGCCTTGAGCAGGAGCAGCGTTGCATCATCGGGGTTATGCGCCAGCCCGCGCCGGGCCGCATCCAGCGCCCTGGCCGGGTCTTCCTGACTCAGTTCCAATTGCGCCAGGCCTTGCCAGGCCTGCGCCAACGTTGGCTCGCTGCTGGTCACCTCGTGCAGGATGCGGCGGGCGCTCTCGACACTCGGACCCGTGCCTCGGAGCAGGAGAACCTGGGCCTTGAGCAGCCGCAGTTGCGTGTACTCCGCCGCCTTGGGATCCTCCCCGTGCGCCGCCGGCGGCTTCGCCAACGCGGCGAGGGCCTTGTCCACGATCGCCCCGGCACGGCCCACCAACGACACCTCTCCGGAAGCCAGGAACAGGACGACTTGCAGTCTCTGAACGGCCGTATTGTCGGGCGCCAGGGCCGCGGCTTGCTGGATATCGGCAATTCCGTCGCGCACGCGACCGGTCAGACGATAGAAATCGGCCCGCGCCGCCCAGCTCAGAGCCTGCTGGGGATCCAGCGCGATGACGCGGCCGTAGTCCTCCAGCGCCTTATCGTTCTGCTTCAGGGCAATGTAGGTCTGCGCGCGCAGAAGATACGCCGGGGCATTATGGAGTCTCTCCACCATCCGGTCGCACAGCCCGATCGCCTCGGCCCCCTTGCCCTGCTGCACATACAAGTTGATCTGGGTCCTGATCACCGGCATCGAGTCCGGCGTCTTGGCCTGGAGCTCATCGAGGACCTTCTGGGCCTCTTCATACTTCTTCTCCCGCACACGCAGCGAGGCCAGGCGCAAACGAAGGGAGGTGTCGTTGGGGTCCTGCTGGGCCATCTTCTCCAGAGCGTCCACGGCTCCCTCCAGTTGGCCGGTTCGCAGGTTGTCCTGCAGCCGCAATCGGTCCAAGAGAGGATCATGCAGGTTCTTCTGATCCGCTTGGTCGAGCAGGCGGCGGACTCCGTCAAAGTCCTTCACCCGATTCAGAGTCACGGCCGTGCGTACGAGAAGAGGCAGGTTATCGGGCAACAGATTCTGGAGTTCCCGGTACGTATTGGCGGCCAGCGGCAGCTCGTTGGCCCGCTCGTAGGTTTCCGCCAGGAGCAGCCGACTCTCAGGATCTTTGGCGTTGATCTGCAGGTTCTCCTGCAGAAGCTTGACCATCTGCGGATAGCGGGCCTTGAAGTCCTCCGCGCTGCCACGGCTCCACAGCCGCGCCTGCTCGTACCGCCACTGCCAGCCTTCCTCGCCCTCCAGCCCGTGAATCTCGTCCACGATCTTCTGGGCCTGCGGCGCGTCTTTGCCGATTTCCTCGCGCGTCAGAAGCATCCGCTTGAGCTGAATGTCGCTGGGGAACCTGGCGCTCAGTTCCCTCAGCCAGTCCGCCAGCTTGCCCTGCTCGTCCCACCGCCGGTAGAACTCGGCCAGGAGCAGGCCCACGTTCCGTCGCACGGCCGGCTCTTTGATCCGCTGCATGCTTTGCTGGAGGACCGCTTCACAGGCCTGCCGCTGGTTCTGCTGATCAAGGAGGCTGGCCAGCCCCCGGACAGGCTCAAGGGCCTGAGGGAATCTCTTTACTGCGTCCCGCAACCGGGTCTGTGCTTCCTCTTTCTGGCCCTGCGCCGCACATAGATCCGCCCGGAGCAGGACCACCTTCATATTGTTGGGATCCTTCACCTCCATCTCCTTCAGCAGGACCGCCATCTCCGGGAATTTGCCGCGCACCATGGCCGCCTGTGCCTGGAGAAGCTTGACCACGGTATTCCCGGCGTCCTTCTTGTCCAACGCCGTCAGGCGGGTATCAATCTCCTGCCAGGCTTTCTCTCGTTCCTCGGCCGGCGCGGTAGCCGACGCCAGCGCTTGCATACGGGCCTGCAGCTCCAGCAGGACGGCGTCCGGATGATCGGGGACGAGCTGCTGGACGAGGAGGGCCTGCTCCTGCGCCTCGGGCCAATTCCCCGTCTGCGCCAGGAGTTGCGCCAAAGCCAGGTGCCCTTCCACATTATTGGGAGCATCGACGACCAGGAGGCGAAGCTGATCGATCGCCGCCTGGATATCGCCCACGCGGCTCAAGGCGTACGCCAACTGCAAACGGACCGCTGGCTGGCGGTAGCCGAGCGTGACGGCCTTGCGCCAAGCGGCGATGGCGTCGCGCAAGCGGCCCTGCTTGTCCGCCAAGAGCCCTTCCAGAAGAGCCACTGTCGGAGGGTCTACATCCTTCGTTCGCATGCGGGAGATGCACTCATTGGCTTCCTCCACGCGGCCGGACCGGATCAACAACTCGGCGGCCGCCGACATGAAGTCCCACGGCTGGGCCGCCAGAGCCTTCAAGCCGGCTTCCGCCACCGTGCACATTTCTTCCGCGGATTTGCCCCGCACGGCTAGGTCCGCCCGGTACCGCCAGAGCGACAGGTCCGTCGGGTCTTTGGCCTGCAGCATCTGCAGACGCTCCCGGGCCCTGTCCAGCAGGTTCGCGCGGACCAGCTCGGCCACGAGGCGCAGCCCCGTTTCCGTGTCCGGACAATCGTGTTTTTGCGCCTGCTCCAGATCCGCCAAGGCCTGTTCCCGTTCCTTGCGCGCCTGCTCCAGATGGATTCGAGCCTGGTCGCGCTCCTTCCGCGCCTGCTCCTGATTGGCCATGGCCTGGTAGCGATTGCTCTGTTGCAGGTGGAAGCCGGCGCGCACCGTGTAGGCCAGAGCCGCTTGGGGGTTCCGGGCGACGGCCTCGTCATACCAGGCCGCGGCAGGCTTGCCGACCGTGTCCGGATTCTGCTCCGCCAACGCGCCCATCCGCTCGTAGGATAAAACATCCTCCGGGTGCTTTTGCAGGATGGTTGTCAATTCGGCCGCCGCCTCCTTTGGCTTGCGCTGGAGCGCGTAGGCATCGGCCAGCATCCGGCGGACGGTGACGTCGTCCTCGAACTCCAGATAGCGCCGCGCGATCAGCTCCGCCTCGCCGGGCGCGCCCCCCAGGTAGACCTCGACCAGACGCCGCGTCGCCTCGCGATGGCGGCCCTCCAGACGCAGCACGTCGCGGTACGCGGCGATGGCCTGTTGCACGTTGTTGGATGTACGCGGCCGTCTCTGGAGCTGCGCATCGGCATATTTGACCAGGACCTCCACATTGTCCCGATGGACGGCCAGATAGCTGCCCAGCAGTCGCGCCGCCCCGTCGTAGTCTTGTTTCGCATACGCCGCCTCGCCCGGCGGCAGTGCCTGGACCGCGCGGTTGGTTCTCTGCCATCGATGCAGCGCATATGCCGCGGCGACGAGAATCACGGCCGCCACCATCAGAACCGTTGCCAGCTTCCAGTTGAAGTATCTCGGAGCCATTGCCTGCATCCTCTCTAAAACTGGCGGACGAAAGTCCCGACCATCTTCATGAACGTCCGCCAACAAATCCACAAGTCCAAGCCAACAGAGAAATCCCGGACATACTGCATGTCATACTGAATCCATTCCTGAAAGTCCTTCTGAGGGTCGCGTGTGCAGTACACCTGCCACAAGCCGGTAATCCCCGGCCGCACGGAAAGCCGGGCATCGCGCCAGGAGGGACACAGGGTGTTCTCCGCTTCGGGCGAAGGCCGCGGCCCCACCACGCTCATCTGTCCTCGCAGGACGTTGAGAAACTGCGGGATTTCATCGAGATACGTTTCCCGCAGGAAC
This sequence comes from Planctomycetota bacterium, assembly GCA_023481165.1. Taxonomy (GTDB): domain Bacteria; phylum Planctomycetota; class Phycisphaerae; order Sedimentisphaerales; family Anaerobacaceae; genus PLanc-01. Next base: position 10,079 of record JAMCWO010000204.1, read on the forward strand.
CGGCCCATCGTGGTGATGCGCGGATCGTCCGCCATCTTGAACTGCGGGCCGTCCACTTCGCTGGCAAACCGCAGCTTGTCCTGAATCTTATCCGCGCCCTGCTTCATGGTCCGGAACTTGATGCAACGAAAAGGCCGCCCGTGGAGCCCCTGACGCTTATCCGCAAAGAACGCGGGGCCGGGCGAGCCGATCTTGACAGCCAGCGCGATCAGGGGAATCACGGGGGCAAAAAGGACCAGGATGAAGACGGCGGCCACGATGTCCGCGATCCGCTTGAAGCAGCGTGCGTAGGAAAGTCTCGGCCAGACCCGAAACGCGCCGTCCCGCTGCCCGCCCGGGTGCTCCTGCCGCGGCCTGCCCGCGCCGGCACTGGCGCGTCCCACGACACGTCCCGCGGGAGATGCCGTGACAACACAGGCCCGCAGCGATTGCTTCGGCTCGACCGAGACGCCTGAGCCCACAATGGAGGAATCGACCAGGGCGCCGCGCCCCACCGTACTGCCGTCGCACAAAACAGCCGGTCCCACAAGGACGACGTCCGCCGCAACGGTCACCTGCCGGCCCAGAAGCACCGGGCCAATCACGTGCGCCTCGGGGGAGACCCCGCCCCCCTCTCCGGGAGGCGATACTCGTTGCACCTGCCCCCAGCGCGCGGAACAACTCAGGGCCGCTCCGGACACCGCCAAGATACCCTCCACCGACCCCAGATCGTATGCGGAGCCGGCCACCGCCAGGCTCTGCCAGCGCAGTCCCGCCGCCCGACACTCGTCAATCCAGACTCCGAAGCTCGAGAGCAAACCGCTGTTCAGGACTCCAGCAGAGACTTCCTGACGCACGAAGAGCAAATGCGGCCAATCTGCCGGCAGTGGCGCCGGAGACAAAGCATCCGCATACAACCGCCGGTAACCGACCACTTTATTGTCCGACGTCAATCGGACCCGCTCCCCGCAGGCCAGCAGATCCGGGGCCGCCGTCACGGCGATGACATCCGCGCCGCCGGTTTCCAGGAATTGCCCCAGCAACTGGGGGTCGATATAGGCGGCAAAGCGGCCGTTCGCGATGACGTGCCATGATCCCCGGCCCCGCTTCTGCCGCGGTAGGACCTCCAGGTGGAGTGCCTCGTCGAAGAAGACCGCGCGGCCCGGGACGATGCCCAGGTTGGCCTGCCAGTGGCCGGGCAGGACCCAGAGCGATTCGTCCGGCTTCGTCCCACCGATTCGCCCCGCCCCGTGGTCGCCGGCGCCGCGGGACGCCAGATGCCGCAGACCATCCAGGACCACGCGCGGCAGAGGGGGTGTGGATAGAGCGTACCGCAAGAGGTCCACCCCCTGCTCGGCGCTACGGTCTTGTGGCTCTCGAACGATAATCCACTGCATAACAGCTTCGAAACGCAGCTCTTCGGGGATTTCACGCTGCGGTCGCCCCGGATCGACGTCTACAGGGCGCCGCCGCCGTCGTCGGGCTTGCGGCTGGCGAGCAATAATTTCTTGGACTTCTGCGCTTTGCCGGCCGGCGTGCCCCGCACCCGGTAGGTGTAGGCGTAGCGGTACAGGCTCTGATCGACGGGGACATTGCTCAGCACGGCACCGAGGACCCGGGCCCGCCCGCGGACGAATCGTTCCCGGGCTTCCTTGAGATCGGGGGCCGTCGTCTGGCCGGCATAGCCGACGAGAACCACGGCGTCCGCCAACCTGGCCCAGACCAGGGCATCCGGGAAGGCCAGAGCCGGCGGGCTGTCAATGATGACGTGGTCGTATTCGCGCGCCAGCCTCTCGATCTGCTCGGCCGCGGTCGAGGACGACAACAGTTCGTACGGGTCGGCCATGTGCCGCGGATTGGCCGCCAGAATGTGCAGACCGCTCGCGGGCGACACGTAGATGCTGCCGCCGGGGTCGCCGCCGAGCAGCACCTCCTGGAGATAGCCCGCGTCCTTGGGAACGTTCAGCATCTGGCCCACGTCCGGCTTCCGCAGGTCCCCGTCAATGAGCAGCACTTTCTTGCCCGATTTGGCCAGGCTCGTGGCGAGGTTGACGGCAAACGTCGTCTTGCCCTCCCGCGTGCCGGCACTGCTGACCACGAGCTTCCGCGGCAATCCCCCATCGTACGACAGCCCGAGATTGGTCCGAATCGTCTGATAGTCTCCGGCAATCTGCTCGGCGAACAAGGCCGGCTTGAGGGTGCGCGAGCTGGTGGTGGTCCCGAGCACCGGCAAATCGAGGTGCCGCGCGACATCTTCGGGCGTTTGCAGGGTCTTGTCCATCCGGTCGCGGAGGAAGGCCAGGCCGAATCCGCAGGCCAGGGCGCCGATCACCGCCGCGGTGGCGAGCTGAACGCGCCGGTCGTTTGTCTCGGCCACGTCCGCCCAATAGGCGGGCTCGACCCGGGGCGACCGTTGCTGCTCCATCTGGAGCGTCTTGACCCGGCGTGCCAGAGTATCATACATCTCCTGGTCCACCTGTAACTTGAATTGCCGGTCCTGAATATCCAGGTTTTTGCGCCCGGTCTTCTGCGCCCGGACATCCTGCTGATTCACCCGATCCTTGAGCGCCTGGTAGTGCGCATTGATCCGTTCGAGGTCCATCTTGGCGGCGATTAACCGCTGCCGGGCCGCCTCTTCCAGGCGGCTCTCCATCCCGCTGTCATACTCCTGCTCCAACTTCTGACGCTGCTCGTCCAGCCGCTTATTGAAAGCCTCCAGCGTCGCCTGACTCTGGACGAGCGCCGGGTACCCCGGCTGGTGCCTCTGCTGCGCCACGATCAGTTCCTGCTCCATCGCCACTACGCTTTTCGACAGTTCGGACACCAGCGGGTTCGAGTTCACGTAGTCGCGCCGCAGGTTCACCGCCTGCTCCGGCGACAGATCCACTTTCTTGGCTTTTTCCAGCAGACCGACGTTCGCTTCGGCGGCGATCCGCTGGGCCTCCAGTTGGATCAGTTCCGTCATCAGTCGGGCCTGCACGTCGAATTCCATCTCCTGGCGGGGCGCCAACGTGACGGTCCCAAATTCGTCGGCGAGGGCGCGGATTTGTTCCCGCTGATCCATGATGGACTTGAGAGACTCCTTGGCCTGCGTCTCCAGATGGTTGAGCTTCTTGGCATCCTCGGTGACGACATTACTGGCGTAGTGCGCCACATAGTTGCGCAGGAACGAATCCACGATCGTCTTGGCTTCCTCGAGGTTCGTGCTCCGCATGGCCACCGCCAGCAGTTGGGTGCGCGGCACGGCCCCCGCCGTAATCGTCCGGTCGGCGATGGCCTCCCGGAGAATCCGCATCGGACCGACATTGCGTTTCATCGGCCAGACACGGGCCACGAGTTGCTCGATTCGATTCTGGGGCTCCCCGCGAATGAAGGGGAGATTCCGACCCGCCAGGTCGTCCGCGATCAACTGCAGCACGGGGTTGCTGCTGGTAAGCATCGCCGCCTCCGTGTTGACGAAGTCGCTGTAGCCGCCGAGTTCGGTGGGGGTGGTGTACGAACCCAGCACACCCTCGATCACGGGGCTGACCTTCACCGCTCCCTGGACGAGGTAGTGCGGCTCGACGAGCAGCCAGACCGCCGGCAAGGCCACCGCCGAAAGGACAAGGGTCACGACGACCACGAGGTACCATCGTTTCCGCACACTGGCCAACAGATTGACGGTCGGCGTCTCCGGTTGCGGCGGCTGCGGGGCTTCGACCGGCGTCTCGTAGACGACCGGTTTGGGCTCGATGACCTGATCCAGGTACTTTTCCAGATTATTCATACGCCTGTTCTCCCATTATTAAGGGCCTGATATGTGCGGTGTGTGTCGCCGGGAGATGATGGCCGGCTCCCGTAGGAGGGGAGGCGTGGTCAGCCGCGTGAGCAGCCACAACTCCCCCACGACCAGAGCCAAGGCCAGCGGCATCATGGCGTAGCCACCCCAGTCATGAAACCACTGCTCCCACTTCTCCTCTCGGACGAACGTAAAGAATAAAGCCGTCGTCGCCAGTCGCAGGGTATTGCAGAGAAAGGCGATCGGCAGACTGGATACCAGGATGACCAGTTTCTCCCACCAGGCGCGTTTGACCAGAAGCGCCACCAACCCGCTGATGACGAAAAAGGCCATGATCATGCGCAGCCCATTGCAGGCCTCCGCCACGGCGACGCTGGCGTCGCCCATATGAATTACATTGCCGTCCTGCCGCACTTCATAGCCCACCAACTCCAGGCAGAAGACCGCCGAAGTCGTGGACCATCTCTGGAGCGGAAGCGTGAGGGCGTTCTGAACGCGGTTCGGCCAAGGCAGCATCAGGCACAAAAACAGCAGCACCGGCGCCACTTTCGCCAGGTACTTCCAGCCCAGCATCATCAGGACCAGCGCGGCCACCGACAGGATCACGGACAATCTCTCGGCGGAAGAATAGAAGTCCAAGCCCATCGCGCGCACCGCTTGGGCGAAGAGAAAGGCGCCCAGGCCCAACAGCAGCGCCGGTTGCACCGGGGTAAGCCGCAGATCCTGACGACGCAACCAGAGGACATAAGCCGCCAGGAAGGGAACGAGCAAACCGGACGAGTATTCGTCGCTTCTGCGCCACACGGCGACGAGATTCGTGAAGGTCGGCCAGTAAGACCAGAGGAACGCCGCCAGAACGATGATGCCCCCCGCCGCATAGGCCAACGGACGCGCGGAGCGAGGCGTCAACTCCGGCAGCCGAGCCGCCCAACGGCCGACCAACGAACCCCGGTCCGACAGACCCGGCGACGCTGCCTTCTCCACGACCTGGGCGCCGTCCGGCAACACCGCACGACAATCCACGATGGAGTCGCGAACTTCACACCGGACCCCCACTTGCGCCTCGGCCCACACAGCACTCCGGACGACCAGGCTCTCGGCACCCACCGCCACGCGGGGTCCAATGAGAGCAGGACCAACCACCACAACACCCTCCGCCAGCCGCGCATAGTCTCCGATGAGAGCAGGTCCGCAGATCCGGGCGGTCGGATGAATCACGGCTTCTGCGCCCGTGACCACGGGTGCCTCCGGAGATCGTTGGCACGACAGAGCTGATCTACTCTCCGGTGTTTCCCGGGAAAAGAGGACTTCCAGAGCGCCAAGGTATCCGGCGCGATTGTGGAAATTACCCACGTCCCGGTCCAGCACCACCGGATGAATGATGCCCCCGGCACGCAGCAGAGAGGGAATCAGCCCCTCCTTGATGTCGCAGTACCCGGCGCGCGGAATATGAGGCAGAACCCCGGGCCGGCACAGGTAGATCTCCGCGGGACCACCAGACGAGCCCCCACGGTCCGGGCCCGGATTGAAGACCATAGTCAAGTCCGCTCCGCCGGCTTGGTGAGCCTCGATCAAATCCTCCAGCGCCGGTGGAGCCAGCATCCCGGCCGACAGCACGAGGATAAGATCCCCCGGGTCCGAACCTACCGCATCTCGAAGACAGCCCGCGGTTCCGGCGGTCAGTTCCTCGACGACGAGCCCAACCTTCAAGGCGGCCTCCCGGCAGACAGCCTCCACCGCGGCCGCATCGTGTTCGGCGCAGCATACCGCCGCCTGCCTGAATCCCGCCTTGGCGAGATGATCCAAGAGATGGACCAGAACCGGCTTGTTCGCCGTCGGCCAGAGCGCCGTCGGTAGATGCGCCGCCAACGGACAACGTCCGAAATCACGCCCGCCGACCAGCACGACCGCGCGGACCTCCAGTCCGTGGAGTCGATTCCGGGATATCATCTCCTTGGCGGTTTCCAATCAGCTTCCTCGCTGCTCCTGCAAAGGCGCGTTCTCACATCTCCGGTTTTCTCTCACGCGACCACCTTGCCATCAACATTGGATAATTCCCAAGCACAGCCAGACCTCCCGCGACAGGGCCGGCCAACACGGAACTCGCGCCGACACTTACGCTGTCGCCGGGTCCATCCGGCTGCCCTCGCAGGATTGTCGAGTCCCATAACGGGCACGGGGTCGGCCCAACGGCCGCCCCGCCCTATTCGTCGGCAACCGTCCGCCGCCGCTTTGGGGGATTCCGCAGACACCGGGACGCCGTCCGCATATAGAATGTCTGCGCCTCCGGTGTGGGCCGATAATCCAGGATCACGAGACCCGCTTCGTGCCACCGCAAAGCTCCAGAAACTGGCGGACCTTCCGCGCTACGGCCTCAGGTTCCGCCTTACGAGGTCGAGGAACAAAGGATCGGAGTTGGGCCACTTTCTCCCGCAACTGGGTCTCGTCCCGAGCCACAAGAATGTGCCCGAGCGCCTCGAACTTGTCAGCCAGAGCCCCCTGATGATCGTTGACGACCTCCTTGTACTTCTTCTGCCGTGGCATGACGAGCAGAGGCTTGCCCTGATCGAGAGCCATCATAATAGCGCCCATGCCGGCATGACTGATGATCGCGGAAGCCTGTCGGAAACGCTCATCATACGCCTTCTTCTCCAGGGACGCGACGGCCGGGAAATGACGCGGCGCGTAGGTACTCTGCCCGACCTGGCCGAAAACGTCCTCCGCGATCAGGCCCTCCTCCAACAGGTGGTCGATCGCCTGGACCAGGCGGTCAAACGGAAATTGCGTGCCGACGGTCAGGAAGATCACACGATGGTTCCCGCATACTCCGTGCCGGGGTATTTCTGCGCCAGAGCCGCCCATTGAACCAGGAACAGATCGGCGACGTGACGGACCAACCAGCCGGACAACGACAGGCGGTCCACGTTCGTGATGCTATCGACCCAGACCACTCGTGCGCCGTGGAGCTTGCCCAGAAAACAGCACATGCAGCCGGCGGCCGCCCCCGTGCTCAGGACCACATCGGGCTTCTCGCGACGCAGAATCCGCCAACACGCCAGGAAGACCTGGATGACCTTCAGGCCGTGCTGCCGATTGCATTCGCCCACCACGTACACCCGGCCGAATCGCGTCAGGTTCTTCCGCACCGCCTCCGATGTCGTGATGACAAACGCCTCATATCCCTCCACGGCCGGCGCGATCTTGAGCAGTTGGCTCAGGTGCCCTCCCGCCGAGGCGACCAGGCAAAGCTTTAGCGCTGCCTCCTTCTTCCTCACGCCACCGATCTCCGCGTCACACTGAAACACGCTTTGGCCGCCGAGATCGGACGACGACAAAAGAGCTCATTCCAGATCGACAGGCCGAGCAATGTCCAGATCTGCAGCCAGTTGTCCTTTCGCCCCGAGCTATGATCGTCCAGCAGTCGCCGCAGCGCACCGCCGTCCAGCAATGATGTCAAAGGACCATGGGCGGCACAGATTCTGTCGTAGCACATGTCGCGCAAGCGGCCGCGAAACCATTGGGTCAACGGCAGCCGAAAACCCACCTTCGGACGATGCACGATGCTCCGGGGCAGGTACTTCGCCGCGATCCGCTTGATCAGGTACTTGCGGGTGAACCCGTGCACTTTCACGCGCGGGGGCAGGGAGAACGCATATTCGACCAGCTCATGATCCAGAAAAGGCACGCGCCCCTCGATGGAGGCTCCCATCGTCATCCGGTCCCCGCGATCGAGGAGATTGTCCGGCAGCCACAGCTTACAGTCGGTGTAGAGCATCGCGTCGAGGGCTCCAGCGCCGTCGGCGCGCTCGATGTACTCCTGCGTCGGATTGGGCCAGGCTTCATGGTCCGGCATGAGAATCGCTTTTTCTCGGGACGTGAACGGGGCAAACCACTGGGCCCAGCGTGCGGCCCGCTGGGGCTGTCCCAGGCTCCGCAGCGCCACTTCCATCCGCCGCAGTCGTCCGGGCAACGCCTCGCTCATGAAACGGTTGAGTCCCCCGGGCAACAGGCCGACCAGGGGAGCAAAACGGTCATAGGCATACTTCGGGTACCCCCCGAACAGTTCGTCGCTGCCTTCCCCGGACAACAGGACTTTGACGTCCCGGCGCGCCATCTGCGAAAGCAGGTACAGCGGGACATCGGCCGGCTCACTGAGGGGGCTGTCCCGAATCCAGGTGAGCTTCTCGAGGTGATCCGCAAAGCCATCCTCCTCCAGCACGAGCTCGTGGTGATCGGTATGATATTGCCGGGCCACCAGACCGGCATAGGGCAACTCGGAGGCAGGCGCGTGGTGAAAACCCACTGAGTAGGTGCGCACCTGCGCTGCGGTCAGCGTGGTCATCAGCGCCACGATGAGACTGGAATCGACGCCGCCGCTCAAGAAGGCCCCGACCGGCACATCGCTGATCAGCCGACGCTGCACGGCGGTCCGCAGGCGTGCCTCCACCTGCTCCTGGATCTGTTCCAGGCCCGGCGCCTCCCGGGCAATGGCCTGCGGCGAGCGCAGCGGAATATCCCAATAACACCGGGTGCTGAGACCCTGTTCCGTCAGGGTCAGGCAGTGGCCCGGCCGGACCTTGAGGATATCCTCCAGCAGGGTCGCCGGAGACGGCACGGAGCGATACGTCAGATAGTTCCAGATCCCCGCCCGGTTCGGCCGCGGCGTGATCTGGGGGTGCTCCAGAAAAGCCTTGCTCTCGGAGGCGAACACGAACTCCCCGCCCCGCCGCCAGTAATACAGGGGCTTGATCCCCAGGCGGTCGCGCGCCAGGAACAACTGCCGACGCTTCTTGTCCCAGATCGCAAAGGCAAACATCCCGATCAGGCGGTCCACCATCTGCGGCCCGCACTCTTCATACAAATGCACGAGGGTCTCCGTGTCGCCCTGTGTTTGGAGGCGATGGCCCCGGCCCTGCAACTCGTCGCGCAGCTCCCGATAGTTGTAGATCTCGCCGTTGAAGGTCACCCAAATGGTTTCATCCTCATTGCACAAAGGCTGGCGGCTGCCCGCGACGTCGATGATGCTCAACCGGACGTGGCCGAGAGCCGCCTGCGGGTCGCGGTAGATTCCTTCTCCATCCGGGCCGCGATGGCGCATGACATCCAGCATGCCCTGGACGATGCCCCGGTCGGGCGGCCTCCCTATCAGATTCACAATGCCGGCGATCCCACACATAGGCGGTCCTCAATGACCCGAGAGCACGGGTTGCCAGAGCCGCGGCCCCAGCCCGAGACTGGCCCGCAGCCTTTTCATCTGCTCCTTCCGCACGTAGCGCCGGGCGTCAGCGACAATCTGCCGCTGCTCGTGCACCAGATATCCATAGGCGAAGCCCGCCAGCCGGGCCAGGCCCGCCACACCGTAGGGTCTTTCCTTGAAACAGCGTCGGGCGCACTTGGCCATCATGAAGAGCGGGTGGGTCGCCAGGCAGTAATCGGTCAGTCCCTGCCGGAATTTCGCACGCCAAATGCTTCTCCCGTCTCCCGTCCCCACCGGCTTTTGATGGACCGCCCGGAGGTCGGGGAACGACCAGGTCTGCCAGCCGTGCAGGCGCGCCAGGATCTCCGTGTACGTGTCCTCGCCCCCATGGGGGCACGGCACATACCCGCCAATTTGCCCATAGCACGCCCGCCGAAAGACCTGCAGAGCCTTCGGCGTGGAGCGCCGGTCGATGAAGGCTTCCTGCCAGCGTCCGGCGACCTCTTCCACGTACGTCCCCGCGGCGATCCCGAGCTCGTGATTCGCCTCGAACCGCCGCAGGATCTCCTCATAATAGCGGGGACCAAGAACCATGTCGGCATCCAGAATGCCCAGGTAATCGAACTCCAGGTCTTTCACCCTGGCGTAGCCCTGGAGGATTGCCTGCACGTTGCTGCCGTAGTAGGTCGCGCCGGCCTCCCGTTGACGCTGACAACCCTCGATGAATCCGCCTCGTGCCGCGTACCGGCCCACCACGTCCCAGGTATCGTCGGTAGATCCGTCATCCACAATGACCCACCGCAACGGCTGTCGTGTCTGGGCCAGCACACTGTCAATCGTCCGGGCGATGAACCGGCCTTCGTTGTAGGCCGGTGTGATTAAAACGTAGATCTGGCCGGGCACGCTGCCCCCGGGGTCCATCATCTTGCCCGCCCTCTCATGGGCACGCGGGAGCCTTCGCCTGCTCCCGGACACGCAGCGCCTTCCACCCATAGAGCGCCCGCCAGAAACCGGCCGCATACGTCCGCACCATCTCCCAGTTCTCCGCCCCCGCCCCGCGGGCGGCAGCCGCCGTCGCCAGCCACAAGGGGAGCCGCAGCAGAAAGAACAGGCTCACAAACGCACAGCCCGCGCTGTAGGATGCCCTGCCTCGGTGCTTCCGCAGAAACAAGAGGAGGCTCGCCCGGAGTTGAAGACACATGGGACCTTTGCGTTGGGCGCTGCTGACTCCTCCCAGGTGCACGATCTGAGCGCCGGGCGTGAAAAGGACCTTCCCTCCGGCTTGGTGGAAACGGTAACACCAGTCCGCCTCCTCGCCGTACATGAAGTAGCTCTCATCCAACACACCGACCTGTTCGATCGCTTCGCGTCGGACGAGGATGAAGCAACCGGTCACGACATCGACCTCGCGCGTGTCCAGACCATCCCACCACGTCATGCGCTCCCGGCCCCAGAATCGGCTCCGCGGAAAAACCTTGTTCAGATACAGCGCCCCGATCAAGAGGTTCAGCGCGGAAGGGAACATGAAGCACGTAGGCTGCCATGTCCGGTCCGGATTCAAAACACGGCACGCCACCGCCGCGGCTTCCGCATGGGCCTCCGCGAAGGCGATGGTCTTGTCGATCGCGCCGTCCAGGACCAGCGTGTCCGAGTTCAGCAGCAGGACGTACCGTCCTTGCGCCACCTTGATGCCCTGGTTGTTGGCGGCGGCGAAGCCACGATTGCTGGCATTCGCCAGCAGACGCACCTGAGGAAACTCGGTCCGGATCATCTCCACCGAACCATCCGTGGAGGCGTTGTCGACCACGATCACCTCGAAGGCCGTCTGCCGGGTCTGCTCGTGGACCGTCCGCAGACAGTCCCGCAGGACCTCACGAGTATTCCAGCTTACGACCAGGATGGAGACGACCGCCGAATTCACGTTGGGATTCCCCAAGGGGACATTGGAGTTGGGAGAAGGTAGACAACATCAGACCACATTCCTCGGCCACGCTCAACGTGGACCGCAAGGTGTGCAAGACGTACTGGTGCATGGCATCCCCCTCCCGGTCGAAGTCGTGCGCCAGCACGACGCCGCCCCGGGCCGCGCGGAACCACTGCGCCACGTTCGGTTTGACGGCCGCCCTCTTTCCCCAGGTGTCGCGGCAATCCACCGTCCAGAAGGCGATGGGAATCCGCCGTGCGAAGAGATACAGCATGGTGAGCAGGTTCAGCTTCCCATAGGGGGGGCGGAACACATAGCGGCCCGCCTGCGTACCGAGCGCGTCGTCGATCGCGCGGAAGCCGCGCCGAATATCCGACAGACTGCGCCAGGGAGCCACCTTCCAGGGATGCAGGTGATCGTACGTGTGCGAACCGATCTCGTGTCCTTGGGCGCGAATCCGCCGGACGAGATCCTCGTTCTCCCGGACGCGGCAGCCGAGCAGGAAGAACGTGGCCTTGACCCCGCGCGCGGCCAGCAGTTGGAGAACCGCGGCCGTCAGCCGGCCTCCCGGCCCATCATCCAGCGTCAGAACCACACAGTTCTGTTTCACCGCGAGCCGGTGCAACTGTCGCCGTTTCCAGCGGCCGTAAGCATAAGGAATACCGAAATACGAAAGACCTGCCCCCACCACGAGAGCGGTCAGGGATTCCCACAGAAGCATCATATCAGGCAGGACCTCAAGATGTTGGTCGGAAGAGACATCGTACGTCGGCGTGCCGCCTCCCGTCGTGACCAACCGGGAGATCGCAACAGACGGCCGGTCGAAGCTGGCCACCTCTGGTACGAAAACACTACGCATCCGTGCCAACCTTGTCAGGTACTACCTTATTCTCGGAAATCCCTTCCCAAGGCGCCGTTCCCACCGCCGGTCCGCGTGCCGTCCGCACCGAGCGGTGACACGCCGCCGGACAACGCCTTCACGTAGATCCAGTTGCAGCCGACCCGCGAGACCCTGACATATCCTGTTCTCTCGTACAGTCGGACTGCCTGCGTGTTCCCCATGTTCACCGATAGCCCAATGGCCCGCCCCCCCAGTTCCTGCGTCCTTGCCTCGCACGCTGCGAGCAACTCCCCGGCCACACCGCGGCCCCGCGTGGCAGGCTGTACGCCAATCAAGCTCGATCCAAGTCCGCGGCTCAGGCTTGTCAGCCGCCTTCGGGACCGCCGCCGTTCGCCCTTCCACCGCGGCGGCGAGCCTGCCCCAGGCTTTCGCGCCCGCGACCCCCGGCCGTCGGACGACGGACAACAATGCCCAGAAGAGGGGGAGCCTCCGCCGGGCCTTCTCCTGGGACCAGATCTTCATATCCACAACCAGGACACAGAACGCGCGGACGGCACCACCCGATTCGAAGACCCAGGTTTCGGCTCCGGGCGTCGCCAGGACGGCCTGCCACCACCGCGCCGCCCCCGCTCGAAAGCCCTGCCAGCGCAGGCTCCGAGGGAAGCCCGCGCGGCAGATTTCCACCAGTGCCTCGATATCGTGTGTCGATGCCGACCGCAACCGTCCTTCCTGTGCCGGGCAATACGCCGTGGAGAAACTCCCGATCTTGCGCGTCAATTGGGGGATTCGCTCTCCTGCCGGAGCCGGTCCCGCCAAAGCCGTTTGACCCGACGAATAAGACCCGTCCGGGCCAGGACGCGGGCTAGCCCCGCGGACAGACCCCTCGTGCCTGAGAATACGAGATTCGCCAGGATCGGACGCACGCGCGGCGCAAAGAGGTAGAACTGGACGTCGGTCCAGCAGTTGTCGCCGTAGCAACGTTTGTAATCCGCCTCCCCAAAGCCAAAGTCGATGATCTTGGTCCCATTGCGGTCCTGACAGAGATCCTCCAGGGCTCGCAGAAACAGGACCGTGCCCACGTTGAACTCCTTCCACTTCGGGTCGAAGCCGATCTGTTCGAGGAAGTAGCTGCCCCGGTACACCGCGCCGTGCTGAAAGGCGCACGGTGTGCCGTCCAGAAACAACACATAGCTGCGCAGCCAGCCCTCCTGCGCAAGCTGCCCGAGGAGATCCCGCGTGCGCTCGTCCTTCCCCAAGCCGCAGCCGAGGGCTTGCTGGTAGGTCTTGACCGACACTTGCGAAGCGGCCTCCAGGAAAGGATCGACACCGTCCTGCCCCAGATAGCGCACGACGACGGCCCGCTGCCCATATTGCTCTTCCATGCGCCGCAGGTATCGGCGCAGATTCGCTCGGTGTTTCTTCGAGCACGACTGATAGAAGGCCTCCATGTTTTCGGGCAACGTCATGGTCCGATGAACGTCCTGGCGGTTGAAATGGCTGCGGCATAGACCAGGGACCCTGCCACAGGCACTGCGCAAGAAAGGCGAGTCGGCCCTCAGGTAGTGGAAGAATACCACGTCGGCTTCCGCGGACTTGAGCAGTCTGTCCATTTCCCCCAGCAAGACGGCCGAGGTTTCCGCGTCGATCGTTCCCAGCAAGCCGCTTAT
>JAMCWO010000294.1 GCA_023481165.1 Planctomycetota bacterium
ACGCACTCCTGTCTTATATGTTTTGTCGCAGAACGAGGCCGACGTTGATCTGACGGAGTTGACAGGCGAGCAGAACTATGAGATAAGGTGGAGGCTATCGGAAACCTGGTTTGTGATAAAAGCGGCAACAACAAGGCAAGGGAATTCTTTGGAGTAGGTCATAGACGAGATGTTTGAGCGTTTTACAGATCGAGCGCGGAAAGTGATGGCGTTGGCCAATCAAGAGCCCCAACGCTTCAACCACGAATACATCGGGACCGAGCACATCCTCCTGGGCTTGGTGAAGGAAGGCAGCGGTGTCGGCGCCACGGTTCTCAAGAACCTGGACGTGGACATCAAGAAGCTCCGTCTGGAAGTGGAAAAGCTGGTCAAGAGTGGCCCGGATATGGTCACGATGGGCAAGCTGCCGCAGACGCCGCGGGCCAAGAAGGTCATCGAGTACGCCATCGAGGAAGCACGGGCCCTGAACCATAACTATGTCGGGACCGAGCACATCCTGCTGGGCCTGCTCCGGGAGAGCGAAGGCATCGCCGCCCAGGTGCTGATGAACCTGGGTCTGAAGTTAGAAGACGTCCGGCAGGAGGTCCTCAACCTGTTGGGCGCCGGCGTGGAAGACGCTCCCAACGATCTCGGCTTGAAGATGCCCCCGGGCACCGTCGGTCGCAAGACCAAGAGCAAGACGCCCGCGCTGGACAGTTTCGGCCGCGACCTGACCCAGTTGGCGATCAACGGCGAACTCGATCCGGTTATCGGCCGCACGCGCGAGATCGAACGGCTGATCCAGATTCTCTGCCGCCGGACGAAGAACAACCCCGTGCTTCTGGGCGAAGCCGGTGTCGGCAAGACTGCTATCGTCGAAGGGCTCAGCCAGCAGATCGTCAACAAGCAGGTGCCCGAGATCCTCAAAGAGAAACGCATCGTGGTCCTCGACTTGGCGATGATGGTCGCCGGGACGAAGTACCGCGGGCAGTTCGAAGAGCGCATCAAGGCGGTCATCAACGAGGTCCGGCGGGCCAGCAACGTCATCCTTTTCGTGGATGAGTTGCATACGCTCGTCGGCGCCGGCGGCGCGGAAGGCGCGATCGACGCCTCGAACGTCCTGAAACCCGCCCTCGCCCGCGGCGAAGTGCAGTGCATCGGCGCTACCACCCTCGACGAGTACCGCAAATACATCGAAAAAGACGGCGCTTTGGAGCGCCGGTTCCAGACGATCATCGTCGAGCCGCCGTCCAAGGAAGAGACCTTCGAGATTCTGCGCGGCTTGCAGGACCGGTACGAGGCGCACCACCGGGTGCGGTTCACGAACGAGGCCCTGTACCAGGCGGTCGAGCTTTCGACCCGGTACATCACGGGACGTTGCCTGCCGGATAAGGCGATCGACGTGGTCGATGAGGCCGGGGCGCGCGTCCGGCTCAAGAACATGACGCCCCCGCCGGACCTGACCAAGATCGAGAGCCGCATCGAGCAACTCGGCCGGGAAAAAGATGAGGCCGTCCGGGCGGCGGACTATGAGCGTGCCGCGTCGCTCCGCGATGAGCAACAGCAGCTCCTCGAAGAGAAGTCGCAGCTCCAGAAGCGCTGGTACGAGCAGAACAAGGAGACGACCGGCCTGGTCGATACCGAGATCATCGCCGAGGTCGTCAGCAATATGACCGGCGTGCCGCTGACGCGGCTGGAAAAGAAGGAGACCCAGAGATTGCTGGAGCTCGAGAACGAGCTGCACAAGACGGTGGTCTCGCAGCATGACGCGATCACGGCGGTGGCCAAAGCCGTGCGGCGCAGCCGCAGCGGCATGAAGGACCCGAACCGCCCGATGGGCTGCTTCATCTTCCTCGGACCCAGCGGCGTCGGCAAGACCTTGCTCGCCCAGGCGCTCGCGGAGTTCATGTTCAGCGACCGCAACGCCTTGGTCCGGCTCGACATGAGCGAGTTCATGGAGAAGCACAACGTCAGCCGGCTCGTCGGCGCGCCTCCAGGCTACGTCGGCTACGAGGAAGGCGGGCAGTTGACTGAGCGCATCCGGCGCCGGCCGTACGCGGTGCTGTTGCTCGACGAGATCGAGAAGGCCCATCCGGATGTCTACAACATGCTGTTGCAGATCATGGATGAAGGCCGCCTGACGGACAGCTTCGGGCGCGGCATCGACTTCAAGAACGTGATCTTGATCATGACCAGCAACATCGGTGCGGAACTGATCAAGAACCAGGGCGGGTTCGGCTTCGGCAAGAAATCGGCCGAGTCCACGTACGAGAAGATGAAGGAAATCCTGTCGAAGGAAGTGGAGCGTCACTTCCGGCCGGAGTTCCTCAACCGCGTCGATGACACGATCGTCTTCCATCCGCTGACGCGCGAAGATTTGACGACCATCGTCGATTACGAGTTGAACAAGGTGTTCAAGCGGCTGACCGAGCACGGGCTCAAGCTCGTGCTGACGCCGGCGACCAAGGAATTCCTGATTGACAAAGGCTACAATCCGGAGTTCGGCGCGCGGCCGCTGCGGCGGGCGATCGAGCACTACATCGAGGACCCGCTCTCCGAGGCGATGCTCGCCGGCCAATTCCGCGGCAAGAACCTCGTCCGGATCGATGTCCAGGATGAGGAGCACCTGAAGTTCGAGGGCGAAGAGGTCAAAGAGCCCGAGAAACCCAAGGCCAAGGAAGTCGTGCCCTCCAAATAGCGCGACCCCACCAAGGCCATGATGAGAACCCAAAGGCCGTGCCTCCGGAAACGGACGCACGGCCTTCTTCTTTTCGTTACACGCACTCTCTCGCAACCGGTGTCAACGCCGTCCTACCGTCGGATTCGGACCCGGTTGCCTTCGACGCGCAGGCGGCCTTCGGCGAAGAGGCGGATCGCCTCGGGGTAGGCGAGGCATTCCTGCTCGAAGACCCGGTCGGCCAGGGTGTCTGCCGTATCGTCGTCCTGCACCGGACAGGTTCGCTGCACGATGATCGGGCCTTTGTCATATTCGTTCGTGCAGAAGTGCACGGTGCAGCCGCTGACTTTGCAGCCGGCGGCCAGGACCGCCTCGTGCACATGATGGCCCCACATGCCCCGCCCGCCGAAGCACGGCAGCAGCGCCGGGTGGATGTTCATCACGCGGTTTTCGTATTGCGGCGGAATCTTCCAGAGGCATAACCAGCCGCCTTGGACAACCAGGTCCACCTGGGCGGCATCGAGCGCCTCTACGATCTGCTTGCTGAAGGCGTTGATGTCGGCACAATCCTTCTTGCGGATGATCTTCAGAGGCAAATCCGCGCGGCGCGCCCTATCGACCCCGGCGACCGCCGAGAGCGAGCTGATGACCAGCGCGACGTCGGCGTGGAGTTCGCCGCGCTGGATGGCATCGTGGATGTTGAGCATCGTGCGGCCGCCGCCGCTGATGAGGATTGCGACCCGAATTCTCCTCTTCTGAGCGGCAGTGTCAAAGAGTCCCAAACGCGACTCGTCGCGCTTGGAAGCACCGTGCGAAACCTGATGCTCTTGGGGAACGGGCTTCTCTTCGATGTTGCGGCGGGCGTCCAGCGCCTGGTTGACCAGCCGGTCGGCTTCCTCGTTCTTCTCGCGCACCACATGCCGGACGAGGCAGCTCTCGAATTGCGACCGCAGCTCGTTGACATGCTGGAATAGCGGTCGGATTGCCTCGCTCTTGACTTTGTACGCGCCGCTGAGCTGCCGGACCATCAGTTCGCTATCGGTATGGACCACCACCTGATCGGCGCCGAGCTTCCGGGCCGCCTCCAGGGCCTTGATCAAAGCCGTATACTCGGCGACGTTATTCGTGGTCTCGCCCAGGAAGAACGCCTTCGCCTGCAACCGTCGGCCGTCGGGGTCTTCGAGGACGAAGCCGGCCGCGGCGGGACCGGGATTGCCCCGGCTGCCGCCGTCCGTATGAATGATTACCTTCATACCTGCATCTGCGCGCTGCTGAGCACCAGGATCCTGGTACAGTTGGGACAGCGGATAATCTCGTCGCGGGTCATCAACAGATTCACGCTCTCCGCCGTGATGCCCATGAAGCAGCCGCCGCAACTGAACGCCCCATTCCGGCCCTCCTGCCCCTCCACTTGGGCCACCGCCTCGCCGTCATAGGTCTCGGCGACGCGTTTGAAGACCTTCAGGGGCTCGGCGGGGATCGTCTTGGCCACCTCGTTCCATTCCGCCTGAATTTTCTTGATCTCCGCTTCCTGCTCTCCGGCCGCCGCCTCGGACTTCTTGCGGGTCTGCTCGAGCTGCTGCTTCTGCTCTTCGATCTGCTTGCGGATGTTCTCGCACTCCGCCTCGTCCGTCTCCATCGCCTTCATCAGGTCCAGGATCTGGTTCTCGATCTTGGCATTGTCGGCGCGGGTGGTATTGAGCTGGGTCAGGACGGCGGCATACTCCTTGTTGCTCTTGGAGGTGTTCAAGGCCGCCCGGAGCTTGCTGACTTCCTCATCGCGACTCTTGAGCTCCAACTCAAGACGATTCGACTGCACTTTGGTCAGTTGCAGCTCTTCTTTCTTGGCTTCCAGGGCACTCTGAAGGCTTCGGACCTGGTTCTCCTGAACGATGACGCTCCTCCGGCTGCGGGCAAGTTTGGCCTTGGCGGCCCGCAAACGATTTTCCACACTCTGAAGTTTTATCAGACCATTCAGTATCGGTCCCATGTACTCTCCTTTTGGCCCCGGCCGGCGGGCCTCCGCTGCCACGGCCCCAGAGCCAAAGTTATGAATCTTGTATTATGTCTCGTCAGCGGACGGTCCGCAACCGAAAATTGGCGAGGCGACTGACATTTTTCCATCCGTGGTCGCAGGACGAGCGTCCCCAGTCGCCTACAGGGGCACGGGCATCCTCCGTCTGCGCGGGGCCACGACCTACGAAGAGCAGCTTCCCGCGATTGACCCAACGGAAGCCGGCGATATAATTGCCGTGCCATGAAGGACTTATTGAAGCAGCTCATCCAAGCCGATTCGACGGCGGCCCGGGGGGAATTGGCCGCCGCGGCAGTGATCGCCAGGCATTTTCAAGAGCATGGGATCGACAGCCGGATCGACCGATGGGACGGTCAGCGGAGCAATGTGATCGCCCACGTCAAGACGATCGGCCAACGCCCCGCCCTGCTGTTCGTGTGTCATCTTGACGTCGTCGGTCCGGGCGAGGAGTCCTGGCGGCATCCGCCGTTCGCCGGGTTCGAGGAAAATGCCAGAATCTACGGCCGGGGCACCGTGGATATGAAAGGCCCCATTGCCGCCGTGGTCGCGGCCATCTGTGAAGTGGTGCAGGCAAAGACGACTCTGACGGGAGACATCATCTTCGCCGCCACGGCCGGCGAGGAAACCGACAGCACCGGCATCCAACGATTCATGCAGGACCGGGCCTGGCTGCCCAAGCTCGCCGGCATCATCGTCCCCGAGCCGACCGACCTGGCGGTTGTCACGGCACATCGGGGCCTGTTCTGGCTCAAGGTCACGACCCGAGGCAAAGCGGTCCACAGCTCCATGGCAGAGCGTGGCGTCAACGCGATCAGCTCGATGAAGCGTGTGCTCGATGAGCTGGAGCACTACCGGATCGAGTTCCCGCCGCACCGGCAGTTGGGCCAATCCTCGATGAGCATCAATAGGATCGACGGCGGCGTGGCGATGAACATCGTGCCCGATCACTGCACGCTGGGGGTGGACGTCCGCACACTGCCGGGTCAGGACCCGGAAGCTATCCGGTACGACTTCGAGCGTATCCTCGCGAGGCTCACGGCCAGTGTGCCCCAGTTCGAGGCCGAGCTGGCCGTCGAGCGCTGGGCCGGCGCGATGGAGACCGACCCCGAATGTCCCTTCGTTACGATCTTCTGTTCGGCCGTCGGCGTTGACCTGACCAATGCCATCGCCTTTACGACCGATGCGCCTCACCTCGCACCGCTCGGCGTGCCCATCGTGATCTACGGCCCCGGCAAACCCGATCTTTGTCACCAAACCGACGAGCACATCGAACTCGCCGATCTGCAGGCGGCCGCCGATCTCTTCAAGAACGTCATCTGCAGATTCCTGAGCTGATCCGATCTGGCATCCGCGGGAATTTCCTCTATATTCTCTCTTGACAACGATGGTCCGATTCTTTAGGATTACGGTCGACTGTGAGTTGAGCGGAACTCTCCATGGTTCAGATTAGGGAACACAAGCACAAGCGTCTGACCTGCCACCTGGTGGCCACGGTGCTTGTGTGCGCCGACCTGACGGCGGGCGGGATCATGACAAACGGTATGGTCATGATCGTAGCCCAGGGAAAGGAGGCGGCTCCCTAAAAGGACCAGATCGCGAACCTTCGAGTTTGGAAAAGCCTTTCAGGGAGCAGCAAACCCTGGAAGGCTTTTTTGTTGTCGCCGGACCGGCAAAGCGGCGGCTTTGCGAGGATGTGAAAGGTGTGTTCCATGATCGGAGTGAGAGAAATGGACATCGGCTTCTATCGTTATTATGCTCGAACCGTCGAGGCGGCCCGCGGCCCCGTGGGGCGGTACGACGAGAGGAAATGCTGCGGCGTGAACTTCAACAACCTCTTCGTGGCAAGGCGCTATGATGGGTATGTCTGCACGAGGAAGTCGGGGACGATGTCGACGAAGCGTTTGACCGCCGCCGCGCAACAACTACGCTGAGGACATGGCGCATCAGCTCAGGAGTCTGGACGATGGCAAGAGAAATCGGGGCAACGATACGAGAGTTTCAGAGAGCGGACTTGCCGGCCCTGAAGGCGCTGGTGCACAAGACGATTGCCACGTGCTATCCGGGGCACTACGGCATGGAAGCGGTTCGTTTCTTCCTGGATTACCACAACGAAGAGGCGATTCTCCAAGATGCTCAGAAAGGGCGCACCGTGATCCTCGATAAGGCCGGCCGAATTCTCGGCACGGGCACTCTGGTCGAGGATGAAATCAAGAGGGTCTTCGTGGACCCCACGTTCCAAAAGCAGGGGTTCGGCCGCTCGATCATGCAGCAGCTCGAAGAGGCGGCCACCTGGCAGGGAACGGTAATCGTGAAACTGGACGCGTCGCTGCCGTCCAAGGCGTTTTACGACCGGCTCGGCTACATCACACTTGGGCCGGCGTTCCTTCCGGTGGGAAACGATCGACGCCTGGATTTCTTCAAGATGCAGAAAACCCTGTGAAATCAAGGAGGTCACAATGGCCAGTACACCGTTCTATATTGTCGATGTCTTTGCGGAACAAAAGTATGCGGGCACCGGCAGCGCCAACAGTGGCTTCGCGGCGTATCTGGCCAAGCATCGCTATGTCGGCACCGACCGGATCGATGTCCGGGTCGAGCAAGGGTACGAAATCGGCCGGCCCTCGCTGATCTACTTGAAAGCACAGGACCGCGGCGGAACCATCCACGTGGAAGTAGGCGGAGAGGTAATCCCGATTGCGCAAGGGAGGCTGCTATGACAAGCGATAGAGAACAAACTGCCTGTTGCGGTCTGTGCTGCGGAGATTGCATCCCCGCGAACCGGGCGCTCTTCGACGCTGCCGAGAGGCTCCGGCAGGAGTTGGAGAAATGCCGGTTCGGCGACTACGCCAGATACAAGAGCAAGAGGAATCGAACGTTCGATCGTTTCGGAATCTTTCAAGAGGTCCTCGATGCGATCCTGACGCTTCCCTGCACGAAACCCTGTTCCCAGGGCGGCGGCAGGCCCGACTGCCCCATCCGGGCTTGCGCGCACGGAAAAGGGATGGAAGGATGCTGGTCGTGCACCGCCTCCGAGACCTGCGCGCACCTGGAACCGCTGTCCGCCGCCCATGGCGATACCGTGAGACACAATCTACGCGCCATCCGGCAGTTCGGCGTCGAGGACTGGACTCATGCGCGTGGCAGACATTACGTGTGGACAGAGGCAGAAGAGCCGTCCCTGCCACGCAACCACCGTCAGGCATTGAATGGACAGCACCATCGAGTCGGCTTCGAGTCACTGCCGTGGCAGTTGCCGGCACCGGGTGTGCAGTTCAAGGTATGGGAACATAACGGCAACCGGCTGCGCCTGGCGGAATTCACCAAGGAGTTCGTCGAGGCCGATTGGTGTGTCAAAGGACATATCGGCTATGTCTTGGAGGGCGTGATTGAGGTAGACTTCCACACAAGACAAGAAGTCTTCGTGGCGGGCGATGGTCTGTTCATACCGCCTGGGAACGAACACGGGCACAAGGCAAAGGCCGTAACGAATTGCGTGACGTTGGTGCTCGTGGAGGATAGAGTCTGATTCCCAGGCAATCATTGAAGAGGCCCGCCGGATCGGATATAAGCGTATGCGGCTGGACACGGTCCTGGAGCCCGCCAAGAGCCTCTACAGGTCGCTCGGTTTTCGGGAGATTCCGCCGTACCAGCATGTGCCGGTGACAGGCGTTGTGTTCCTGGAGTCGGAATTGTAGACCTGATGATAGGCAATTATGGCTGTGCATTTCAAAAAATATCACGGGTTGGGGAACGACTATCTGGTCATCGACCCGAACGTGCAGGATTTCACAATGACCGAGGCGAATATCCGCCTGATCTGCAACCGCAATTTCGGGGTCGGCTCGGACGGCATCCTCTATGGCCCCACGTTCGAGAACGATGTACCGGCGCTGCGCATCTTCAATCCCGACGGCAGCGAGGCGGAAAAGAGCGGCAATGGCCTCCGCATCTTTGCCAAGTACCTCTTCGAGAAGAAGTACGTCCGGTCGAAGAGCTTCAAGATCAAGACGCTCGGCGGGATCGTGGACGTGCAGGTCCAGGACAAAACCGCCAGCCTGATCCGCATCAACATGGGCAAGGTGACCTTCCTCAGCACGGAGATTCCTGTGGCGGGCCCTCGGCGTGAGGTCGTGAACGAAGCTCTGGACATCAATGGCACCGAATATAAGGTGAGTTGCTTATCTATTGGCAACCCGCATTGCGTAATCCCCATGAAAGATGTCAGTGAGGAAACCGCGCGTGCGATCGGGCCGTTTGTCGAGAACCACAAGCTGTTCCCGAACCGCATCAATATGCAAATTGTGCGTGTGATCGACCGGGCCAACATTGACATCCGCATCTGGGAACGCGGGGCCGGCTACACGCTGGCCTCGGGCAGCAGCTCCTGTGCCGCGGCGGCCGCCAGTCACAAACTGGGCTTCGTGGACAACGATATCACGGTCCACATGCCCGGCGGCACGCTACGGATCGAGATTGGCGACGACAGCCAAATCCACATGACCGGCCCGGTCGAAGGCACTTTCGAGGGTCGGTTCCATCCGGACCTGCAAAGGAGAATCGCCAAGTAGATGCCAATGGATTATTGGTGTGCCATGCACACCCTACCCGCCGGCTCTCCGTTCACAGGTTCTCTTCGATCATCTCGCGGGTGATGATGACCTTGCCCTGATCGCAGATATCGCACCGGCGCACGACCCGCGCGGGCAGGTTCCGACCGGTGACGATGGGGCCGCCGTAGACGACGACATCCTCGCCGATGATATCGTCCAGATTGATCTCGTTCTCATGCTGCCCCGGCCCCGTGCACTGCACCTTGATGATCTTCGCCATGGCGTATTCTCACCATTCTTAACACGTTGATGTTCATTTTCAGTTCCCCCAAGATACCGCCCGGCTACGGACCCGCAACGCAAAAACTGCCAAATCGCGCAGGGAACCTCACTTCGGACGATACCATCTCCGCGGAGTTTCTCGATAGCCTCTACCAGCGTCACCAAGGCAATCTCCGCGCCTGCCTGCGCGAACTGTACGACCTCTGCGCAGAATCTCGTTGACCGCACGCAAGAACACCCGGCCGATATTCCCCATCACGGACAGCCGGCTACCTCCCAGGCTTCGATGGGGCTGAGGCCGTATTCATCTTTCGACAGGATGTGTTTGTCCACCTTGGTGAGAAATCCGTACACTTGGACGCGCGCTCCCTTTACCAGTCCCTCCTTCTGCAAATCGTCCAGCGTACCCGCCCCTTTGGGAAAGAACAGTTGCAGATAGCGATAGTCCGTCTCGCTCATCTGGGCCTGGATACAACTCCACAAACAGCCATCTTTCCGGTGTGAAACGTCCCAGACCATGACGCCACGGGCCTGGACGCGCCGATTGAGCAGCTTGTCCAATTCCCGATCCGAGCGCCGGCCAGCGACGTTGACGTAAGTGGGTTGCAGCTTCTTGAACGCCGTCCTCCTCAGATCGACCAGATCGGTATGTCCCGGATACTTCCCGAGCATGTCCAGCACCAGCTTCATGTTGCCGGCCTCTGCCGCTTTCCTGGCTTCCAGGACATCGCTATCAAACATCGCCCTCTGATGCCTGGCATGCCTGGAGACTGCCAGGGAGCCCCAAGCTGCTATGATACCGGCAATCAGCAGGACGGCGACGAATATCCCAAGCCTCCCTGTCCATACGCGCTGGAAGAACCAGCTACAACAGCACCAGCCGCAGTGCGGTTCAGCATGGTGAACGCGCGGGGTATCGGTTTGAGATGAAGACCTTTGCACCTTCTGGGCGATATGCTCGGCCACCACCGACAGTTCTTCCGGCGCAAACTGGGAGACACTGTTACGGACGTGCTCAGTGCCGAACACGTCTTCCACCATTTCTTGGACACTCTGGTAGCGCTCCGCCGGGTCTTTGGCCAGGGCCTTGCGAATGACGCGGGCGAACGGCTCTTCGATATTGGTCAGGTCCGGGGCGGCCGTCATGTGCTTCATGAGGATCTCCGCCGGACTGGAACCCAGGAACGGCACCTGGCCCGTCAACATCTCATACAGCAGGATGCCGAGGGCATAAATGTCGATGCTGCGGTCGTATTGGCCTCGGCCCACTTCGGGGGCCATATACTTCACAGTACCAACCATCGTTGTCTGGCTGCTGTGAGAACTGGCGCTGATGGCCTTGGTCAGGCCGTAATCGCCGATCTTCACATAGCCGTTCTCGTAGAAGATGTTGCCCGGCTTAAGATCCCGGTGCACGATCCCGCACTCATGCAGAAACGACAGACCCTTGCCGATCTCCCGCAGGAAAAACGCCGCCTTCTGCGTCCCCAGTCCGCCCGGCGATTCCTTGAGCAGGTCCGCCAAGGATGGTCCCGAGACGTATTCCATGATGACGAAGGGCTTGCCCTGGTCGTTGTACTTGACATCGAAGATCGTCACGAGGTGCGGGCTCTTGAGATTCATGCACTGGCTGATGCCGCGCAGCTCGATCTGCTCGTAGGTCTGGACGGCCTTCAAGGCCACCTGGCGGCCGCTGTCGCTGATGGCATAGTAGACCTCGCCGAAGCCGCCCCTGCCGGCCGCCCGTTGGATCGTGTATCCCTCTAGCGGCCGATCTCCGTATTTGTACTGGTACGTGTCCATTGTCGTTCTGCCGGATTAAACTAACACGTCAACCATTTACTCCCCGAGTCTTGCCACGACGAGCGAGACCTTGCCGATCTCCACGCGTTTGTCCATGGCAAGACCCACGTTTGAGTCGAAACCGCGCCCATCGACGAGTATACTCTCTTTGGCCCGGCAAAGCAGCCGGCCATTTTGAGCAAACAGGGCGACGGGCTCTTTCAACTGTTCCGTGCGAATGTGATCGTTGGCATACGGCCCGATCAGGATATCGCGATCCATCAGGATCAACTGCTTGATGTCCGGCCGGCTCAGCCGCGCCCCGGAGACGGTCAGAACCGCCGTCGTGCTGGCCGGGTTGGGCAGGTGGAACCGGATACTGCACCGCGGCGACAGCGTGATGCGGTCGCCGTCGGCCAGCAGCTTCTCGGTCACTGCCTGGCCGTTGACCTCCACGGGTGTCTCGGACCGGATGAAGTAATCGCCTTCCATCCGCTCGATCATGATCACCGGCAGGCTCGGGTCGGCCATCAACGCCAGCATCGGGCGAGCGGAGGAACTGATCGGCCCGACCGTGACGCGGGCCTCCCGAAACACGATGAAGCTGCCCACGCCATCCATCTGTAACACGAATCTTGGCGGCATATCCACGTCCTCTGATTGCCCGTTCGTAGTGACGCCGTAAGGCGTTTCTTCATATGCCTTTTCTTCATATGCCCTTACGGGCACACTACGAACCTGATCGGCGGCCTCCGCCGTGCTCAGGCCCAGCGGGCCTGCATTCAGTTCATCATACGCTTCCGCCGCCCGTTTGGCATCTGCCAAGGCCGCATCCAGCCACCGGGCCGAGGGACAGATCGCCTTGACCTTGCGCAGCAGCGGCAGCGCGGCGTTCGGCCGGCCGGCGAGGACGTGCTGGGCCGCCTGGCGGCACCAGGTTAGGGCCTCGGTCAGCTCGGCGACCTCTGTGCCGTCCTTTCCCAGTGGCATGAGCCTCTGCAGAAACGTCTGCGCGCGGTCGAGGCGGCCCTGTTCAAGGTCCGCCCGCACGCGCTGAACTGCCTGGCCCCGGATCTGGCGGAGGACTTCCCCCGCCTGGCCACCCTTGCACTGCCCCAGCCGGGCCCCGCAGACGATGTGAATCGCCTCTTCGATATCGCCCTGCTGGAGGGCTGGTGGAGACTCACCGATCCGGTCTTCGGTCTGGAGCCGGGCCGCCGCCAATTTCTGTCGGGCGAGTTGCACCTGGCCGGTGTCCGCGGGCGTCTCTTCGAGGATGCGTCCGCCCACCGAGAGCCAACCATCTTCAATGTGCTGCTTCGCCTGGGCGACCCGCAACGCCTCCTGCTGGTGAACTTCCTGTTCCCTGAAAATGGCATCGCAGATCGCCGCGCGAAGCTGGGCCACTTCCGGGAGGGTCCCGCCGAGCTTCTCGGCCTTGTTGCAGTCCGCCAAGGCCGGCTGAAACCGGTGCGCGGCCAGATTCTCCTGCCCGCGCTGAATCAGGGCCCGGGCCAGCCGGCCGATGAGCCTCTGACCGTGATGATGGCGGCGCACATCCTCCGCCTGAGCAATCTCATAGGCTTCATCGAGCCGGCCGTCCGCCAAGGCACATTCAGCTTGTCTGATTCGCAGGATCAACACGGCAGAACCCTCTGGATTCATGATTCACGATTTACGATTTTCGATTTACGGACGGCAAATCGTCAATAGCAAACCATCCATCTACAGCGACGAGTCCTTGTGCTCCGCCATGGTAACGGTCGTGGGGGCCTTCTCGGACTGCTGCTGATGGCGGGCGTCGAAGTACTCGTCCACTTGGGCCACCAGGTCCGACTCGACCACCGTGTCCACCGGGATCTGCTCCACGAACTTGCTCTCCGCGGCCAGGACCCGCTCGGCTACATCCAGCCGCTTCTGGATCTGGGCGATGAGCTTCTCGGTCTGGGCCAGCTTGCTGTTGTCCATTTGGAGGTTGGCGGTGCCGGCGGAAGCGGCTTTGACAAGCCGGTATTGGCTGGTCAGGGCCTCAATCTTGCTCTCCAGGATGCGCTTCTCGCTGCTGGTTTTGTCCAGCATCTGCCGGGCGGCATCCAGCGATTTCTCCCGCGCGTCCAGCACCTTGACCTTGCTGGCCAAGACGACTTCGCCTTCCTTAAACCGCTCAAATCGCGCCGCCAAATCGTGCTTCACCTCATCGTGGCTGTAATTCCTGCCGGCAAAGGCATACTGGGCCCGCGGCTGCTCCAGCGCTACCCGCAGCGTCTTGATCTTCGACTGCTCGCCATCCAGACTCTCGCGGTTCTTGGCGATCTCGCCCTTGAGGGCCGCGATTTCGACCTCTTCCGTGGCGATGACGCGGATGTTCGCCTGCATTTCGGGGATGATCCCCTCCAGCAGGTCCCGCGCCCGCCGCAGCTCGAAGTCGATCGGAACTGAGTCCTTGACGGCCGCTCGTACGCCTTTGGCCGAGCTTCTGGCGTAGCTGATGATGTCTTTTCCAAACAGCATACCGCCCAACAGGCTCAGACCAACCGTTCCCATCACGCCCCATTTCACCCATCTGAGAATCATGGTACGCTCCTTAAAACACTGGAAACCCCACTATGGACTTTTACCCGGCCATGCTCTGGCCACATCAGATTGGTCGCAAACCGGTAACATTTATTGCCGCCGGACCATCAATTTCCGTAATTTTGCTCTCTCAGCGTGAAACGTTGGCATTTTCTGCGACCTTAATAATGTAGAAGCACCGCGGTGATCCGCCCGGCAACGGGCACGGAACAAGTAAAGACGAGAGGCCGCCGGTTCGACAGCGGCGGAATCGTGGCACGGGATGGTTCTGCGGCGTATTGCGCCTGACGTCGGACACCCTTACGAGACGAGTTGCGCAGCCGCCTGCCGTCGAGCCGAGTTCTTCATGGAGGGTTCAGCCATGAGACAGATCACCGTCAACGACAAGCAGCAGATCAAAGAACTGCTCTATCGCGATTGCGTCCTAGGGATCAGGGATGATAGTTGTTACGCCTTCGGCGGCTTCGAGCTGTGGTGGTACGACAAGGAGCACGATGTCTGCCGCTCCTGTCGGTCCCGGTGGACCGACCTGCGCCGCCGGGTGGAAGCGCACAGCTTGGACCGGGCCGCCGGCCTCCTGTGGCACAACCGGGCGGCGCTGTTTCTCCGCCATAAGGTCCTGTCCCAGGACCGCAAGCTCCAGGTCCTGTCTCAGTCGTGCAACTGACTTGCGATATCCTGCGCCATAGATTAGCATTCCTCTTCCATATAGGAGGAATGCTCCATGAAAGTCGTCGCATTTAACGGCAGTGCCCGCCAGGACGGCAACACCGCGATCCTGGTCCGGCGGGTGTTTGCGGAGTTGGAGAAGGAAGGGATCGAGACGGAACTGGTCCAACTGGCGGGCCAGCCCATCCACGGCTGTGCCGCTTGCGGCCAATGCTTCAAGAACAAGAACCAGCGCTGCGCCGTCGATGACGACATCGTCAACGCCTGCATCGAGAAGATGCTGGCCGCCGACGGCATCATCCTGGCCTCGCCCACCTATTTCGCGGACTTGACCTCCGAGACCAAGGCCTTGATCGATCGGGCCGGCTATGTTGCCCGGGCCAACGGGGACATGTTCCAGCGCAAGGTCGGCGCCGCCGTAGTGGCGGTCCGCCGCGCTGGAGCCATGCACGCCTTCGACTCGATCAACCACTTCTTCCTGATCGGCCAGATGATCATCCCGGGTTCCAGTTACTGGAACATCGGCATCGGCCGGGCCAAAGGCGAGGTCGAGCAGGATGAGGAGGCCCTCCGCACGATGGAAGCCCTCGGCCAAAACATGGCCTGGCTGCTCAAGAAGATCCACGCGTGACGGCAATTCACAGGGGCATGCTTGATTCTCTTCAATTCACACGAAGGAGCAAGGGTACGAGCATAGCCAGCGACCACAGACCCAGCAAGATGAGACCTGCAACCGCCCCGGCGCGGGCACTGCGGATACGGCATCGTAGCCACACCAGGCTCAGAAGAAAGGTGCCTGCCAGCAGCAAAGGAGGCGGCAAAGGTATCGCGTGACGCATCCAGTAAGTCCCTTGGTAATCCAGAAAGGGGACCAGCAGGCTGCCGGAATCCTGGGGATCGCCCATCGGATGGAGAATGCCAAGCAGAGCAAAGGCCGCGCTCGGCGCGAGCACCAGAATCCAGCCAAGCCGTGTGAGTCTCCTCACCTCGTCTCCATGCCGAACACCTGATCCAGTTGTTAATCGTCATTGCGTGGCTGGAGGATGGCACTTCGGCTCAACGCGATGGGCGGTCCCACCCGA
This sequence comes from Planctomycetota bacterium, assembly GCA_023481165.1. Lineage (GTDB taxonomy): Bacteria > Planctomycetota > Phycisphaerae > Sedimentisphaerales > Anaerobacaceae > PLanc-01. The sequence goes on from JAMCWO010000294.1 coordinate 15,631, forward strand.
GGTGCGAGATGAACTGCTTTCGCTAAAGCAAGAGACTCCTCCCACTGGGGCTTGCGAACGTGGAGTCGAGGTTCGACCAGAAGGATGCACCCGCTTGTCTTCAAGGTTCCGTGCAGAGTCTCCAACAGCGACCGCTGATCAGGCACCTCGTGCAGCATCCAGAACACCAGGATGAAGTCGTACTTTCGTGGCGTCGCCCACTCGGAATCCTCAGGTCGATAGAAGGAGATCCTGTCCGTCATGCCATGGCGTTTGGCTCTGCGAGCCGCCCCCTCCAGCATCTTCGATTGGATATCGACGGCCACCACCCTTCCGGTTGCTCCGACGAACTGTGCCAGAGGGACGGTGAAGAACCCCATGCCGCATCCCATGTCAAGACACATCTGTCCGGCAGCCACCAGAGGCTGGAGGATCCGAGCAGCCGGCCAGAATATCCGGCGCAGGGGCTCGGCCAACGCGGAAAGGCTCATCAGCCACCAGGGGCAAATGCGCGTCTTTACGCCATCCGGCTGCTGCGACGCGTCTACCATCTTCCGTTTGCCTCCTTCTGCCGTTCCTGCGCTGCCAACATGCGATTCTCTCCAACTCGCACCCGCAATTGTAGCTGGTCCGGTCGGACAGGTCAAGCGGGCGTGTGCGAGCAGATGAAGTGTCTTCCGTATCTCTGCGTCTCCGGGGGATTGTATCCCCCAAGTCCCGCATGATCCGCCGGGAGGGAGTTCCGAGGACGCGGTACGTATTTCGGTCTGGGAATTGAGTATGCTGTCCCTCTGTTCCATGGAGATCGAAGTCCCGCAGCCCGACTTGGGCAAGCTCTGGATGCTGGATCTGGGCCAGGTTCAGCACCGTGCCGAAGTCTGGCTCAATGGCAAGCCTGTCGGCACGCTGCTGTGGCCGCCCTACCGAATCGAGTTGACTGAGCACTTGAAGAAAGACAAGAACGAACTCGTCCTCGTTGTCTCGAATTCCCTCGCGAATCGTTTCGCCTGGGACATCCGGGGCACGCGCGGCACCGGCAAGCCGGAGCCCTCCGGCCTTCTTGGGCCGGTCGGCCTGCTGATAACGCACGAGGACACCAAGTAGTCCTACAGCGCGGCCGTCACCGGTAACTGCCAGGGGCGCGGCGGCAGACCCCAGAGACGCCGGAAGGTGTCCTCAATCTCCGCCAGAAAAGCCGCCGGCGCCAGGCTCCGCCCCGGCGTGGGAAGACCTTGGTCGGTTGAGGCGGGAATGAACTCTTCGGGCGCCCACGGGGCAAAGTCCTTGTCGTTGGCGGGACTGTAGGGACCCGGCTTGACCTCGAAGATCACTGTGTCGGGGACCAGGGCAAAGATCGTGTGCCAGACGCCGGGGCGGATGTCGCACCCGAGGACGCCCCAGTCCAGGTCGATCAGAAGGAAGCTGTCGTCTTGGGGTGTGCCGTCGTCACGGAAGGACACGTAGCCGAGCATGCCCTGCAACAGGATCACCGACTCCGATTTCGGCGGGTCGAGATGCCGGTGGGGGCGAATATAGCTGCCCGGCTGGATGGCGTTGAGCATACGTTGTAGCGAGTCCTCGTCGCCGCGATGGAAGACATGAATATCGCGTCGGCGCGGGCTGCGCCGGGCGTCGTACGCCTTCCGCTGCACCAGGTCCCGGTCGATAAACGCCACCGCCTCGTGAGAGGACCTTGTGGCTACCGGAGAGATCCGGATGATTTCGGCTCGATCCATAGCCTCGCATCTATGATTTACGATTTATGATTTATGATCGAGACAACAAATCGTCAATCCTACAGCCCCTGGGGGCTACCCAAATTGGGCGTTCGGCACTTCGCGGACGGACGGCGGCACCTGGAAATAGTCTTGCGGCTCGAAGCCGAAGACGCTCGCCACGAGGCTGCTCGGGAACGTCTCGCACTTGTTACGGTAGTCGCGGACATTGCCATTGTAGAAGCGGCGGGCGGCCTGGATACGATCCTCCGTGTTGACCAACTCCCGCTGCAACTGGAGGAAGTTCTGGTCCGCCTTCAGTTGCGGATAATTCTCCACCACCACCAGCATCTTCTGCAAGGCTGCGACCAGTTGGTTCTCGTCCACCGCCTGTTCTTCCGGCCGGCCCTGGCTGGCCATGCACTGGACCCGCAGTTGCGTGACGCGGTCGAGCACCTCTTTCTCATGGGCCGCATAGCCTTTGACAGTCGCCACCAGGTTGGGGATCAGGTCGTACCGGCGTTTCAGCTCGGTATCGACGTTGCCCCACGCATCGCGGATGTAGTTCCGCAAGGCCACCAGCGTGTTATACGTCACGACCACATAGATCAGAGGCACCAGAGCGATGACCCCCAGGACAACCAGCGGCACTATGGCACCACCATTCATTTCATGCTCCCGGAGAACAGGTACTCGGGCATCCGCGACCGCAAGGCGACCAGCCGGTTCAGGTTCGGCTCGATCCGCGCCGGGTCCAGCCGGGAATTGAACGTGAGCGCCAGCGTGTCCTGGTCGACCTCGATGGTCAGGTCGTCGTTGGCCAGGAGATACTCCATCATGCGGGCATTGCAGAAGTCGTAGGCGAACTTCTTGTCCGGCGAACGCACACAGAACTTGCGGGAGAATTCGTGCGATTCGAAATCGATATCGTCGTATCCGAACGCCTGGGCGACCTTCGAGAAGAACCCCTCCCGCGCGATCACCAACTCCGGAAAGGACCACGGCAGGTGCAGGAGAAAGCAGGAGAAGTAATGGTGATGAGTCTGTCGATGCCCCTTGGAGTCGGTGGAATGAGTCTCGTAGTGATAATCGAAGACCGTCACGCCGTGGCCCTGATAGCTGCCCGAAAGCGTGTTGAACGCGTACCGGTTCGACCCGGCCCGCAGCTTGTTCAAGAAGCCATAGCGCTCGGCCAGGTCCCAGTTCTTGCCCGGGTCAAACTGCAGCCCAAGCCGGGCCGCCAGCGCCATCATGGCCTGTCGCCGCTTCTGGGCGCTGAGGTAGCCCAGGATAGCTGCGACCGCTATCGCCGCAATCACACCGACAATAATGAGAGGTTCCATGGCTTACCTTTGCACTGCCCTGCTATCGTCCACCCGTCTCCGAGAGAGCATTATATGCACGGACCGCGCCTGCGTACAGGTCGAAGTGTGGATGGGGAGCGATAGGCCCCGAGTACCCGTTTGTAATGACGGCGTAAGGCGTTTGTGTCGCGGCCATGGTGGCCGCGTCGTGTCGACGGCGAGATGCCTTCGAGCCACGGGCGGGACGCCCGTGATCCTCATGGGCGAGACGCCCATGCTACTAACCGGGCGATTTGCTCGCTTGGGCAGTGCCGCCGTCGGCGCCCAGGTTGATGCGGTTGCCGTTGGGCTCGGGCTCATCGGCCAAGTCCGCCGTGGGGTCGCCCGCGTCGATGCAGGGGCTGGTCACCGTGTCCGCAACCCAAGTCTTGGCCGCCGGGTCCCAGCGGCCCGCTTGGGACTTGAGGTGGAAGTCATTGGCATCCAGGTCGGCGAAGAGGGGGTCCTTGTCGATATTGCCCGCGCCCGCCCAACCGCCTTGGATATCGTTGTAGCGGATCTCGAAATCGTTCGGCTCCACCGTATCCGACAGAGAAATCTCGTTCTTCCAGACGATGTTGTTCAAAATGGATGCGGGCATGACAGCACCGAAGAAGTCCACCAGCGCGGAGTCCAGCTCCAGAGCGCTGGGCCGGTTGGCGACGATGGTGTTGTTCAGGATGGATGGGCTGCTCATGACATTCATGATTCCCCCGCCCCCCTGGGCGTAATTGCGGGCGATGACGTTATTGGCAATCGTGCCCTGGGTGTTGTACAGGGCGATGCCGCCGCCGTCGTATTCCGCCGCATTCTCAAGGATCGTGTTGTTCGTGACGACCGCTTCGCACTCCAGGCACGCGATGGCCCCACCAGTGCGGGCATAGTTGTGCGTCAGCAGGCAGGAGTCGACGGTCGGGCTGCCAGGCACCGGGAAGCCGGGGTCATCGTCGTAGGACCCGTAGCAGAGAATGGCGCCACCGAACAGACCTGTCACGCCGCCCCCGCCGGTGCGGGGCTTGCGCGCGTATTCGAGCGTGCAGAATTGCAGCTTGTCGTCCGAGCCGCTGTTGATCAGGCGCAGGCCAAACCATCCCTGTGTCTTGTCGCCGGCCGTAAAGACGATCCGATCTTCCCCCGTGCCGACGGCCAGCAGCTTGGCCTTGTAGCCCACGGTCAGGCCGAAGTGCCCCGCGAACTTGACCGTGACGCCCGGCTCGACGGTCAGGGTCTTGTTGCGCGGGACCGTGATATCGCCCGTGACGATATAGGGGCTGGATGCCTTCTTCCAGGTGCCGCTGACCGATCCGCCGGGGACCACGGTCCCCAGGACCCCCATGCCCTTCAGCGCGATCTGGATCTGCCCCGCGTTGGCGGCCGTCGAGCGTACCTCGAGCTTGCCCCGGTAGACCACCTCGCGTGTCGGGTGGAAAGCGACCTGGACCGACAGCGACGCCCCCGGCGCCAGAACACGGTTTTCGACCGCTGTCGGGAGAGAGAATACCTGGTCGCCTTCGGACACGCTCACGCTCTGGATCGTGCAATCCTGCTTGCCGGTGTTGGTGAAGTCGAGCAGAATGGTCTCGTTCGCATCGACTTGGACGAAGCCCGCATCGGCTGTCCCCGACGGTGTGATCGTCAGCAAGGGCAGTTCCGACTGGTTTTCGTACGCGCCCAGATCAAGCACGCCGCTGGCGATGCGGGCGGCCCCGGCCATGTCCAGTGCCGGCAGGTCCTGGACCTCGGTGCCCGCGTTGATACAGGGCGAGCGGGTCTGGAGCGCCCAGTTGGCGGCGGCACCATCGTACTCGATGCCGGGACCGGCGCTGGGACTGAAGAAACAGGGGTCAGCGCTGCGATTGCCCGCGCCCGGATAGCCGCCCTGCACATCGCAGAAGGTCACCTGCGGCACCGATTCCTCCGTCTGAATCTGGTACATCTGGTTGCCCCAGACGATCGAGTTGGTCAGGGTCAGGCCATCCCAGGAAGCGGTGAAGACGCCCCCGGGCGAGTTGTTCACGAGGGTGCAGTTGCGCAGCTTCGCCAGTCCGGATTGGCTGATGCAGAAGCCGCCGCAGCGCGGCACACCGCCCAGCGAGGTGTTGTTCGCGATCAGCGTATTGCTCAGAATCGGGGAACTGTCCACGCAGTAGATCGCCCCGCCGCCGTCGCCCACGTTGTTCGTCAACCGGCAGCTTTCCAGCGTCGGGTCCGAATGGGAGCAGTAGATCGCGCCGCCGTGGCTGTCCGGCTCGTCCACGCCCGTCTCGCCGCTGGACTCGGTGGGAATGAGGCCGGTGGCCTTCTTCGCCCAGGAGAGCCAGCAGTAACGGAGCACATCATCGTTGCCGGAGTCGACGAAGCGCAGGCCGGCCCAGCCGGTCTCGCGGTTCCAGGCGGTCAGCTCGATGGGCTGGGCGGCGTTGCCCTGCGCGGTCAGTGTCGCATTCTTGCCCACCGTCAGGCCGTACGGCCCCAGGAAGAAGACCTTCACGCCCGGCTCGATCGTCAGCTTGTCATTGGCCGGCACCTGGAGGTCGCCCCCCACAAAATAGGGCGACTGGTCCTGCGTCCAGGTCCCGGAGACGGCGCCCGCCGCGACCTGCGTCGCACTCGCGAAGGACCACCCGCGCAAAATGACGTACCGCACCTTGCCATCATCGTAGCGGATCGCGAGCGTCCCGTAGTAGCCGCCTTCCCGCTCGGGGTGAAACTTGACCCGGACCGAGGCATACTGCTTCGGACGACTCAGCGTAAAAGAACCAAGCTGATTGGAGAAATCATCGGGTTTGGCGATGAGGAAGCCTTCCGGGCTGGTGATCGACTGCACCGTCGCGCGGTCCGCATTATTCTCGATCCGCAGAACCTGCGGGTCGGAGTCCTGCCCCGGAGTCCCGTAGAAGTTCAAGGACGCCGGATTGGTCTGGATCGCGAGCTCTTCAGGCCGCAGATTCAGCACGCTTTCCGTAATGACCAGCTCCAGGGGGTAGAACCCCGTCGGCAGGCGATACCAGACATCGGTGATCTTCTGGGGATAGAGGCTGCCCCACCCGAAGTTTAGATGGTACTCGCCGTCGGTGTTGTAGCCGTCACAGACGACGGCGTGGCCGCCGTAGCCGTCGGTCGGACGCAGGCCGATCATCGCGGGCAGCCCGTTGATGATGTTCTCCTGCAACACGAGAAAGGACTCGGCCGAGAGCCCCCCGAACATATCCGCCCCGGCAAACCCGAATTTTCGGACCATGGCGTCCTGGGCAGCGTAGGGCGAGGCGCCGGACCCGTCGCTGGAGTAGTCCATGTGCATCGCCACACCGCAGGCGAAATTCAGCGCCGCCATATCCACATCGTTCAGATCGATCCCCTCCTGGTACTTGGCCCGGATCGCCGCCACATAGTCGTTGAGCGTGTTAAAGGACGGGAAGTCATAGAGCGTGCTGTCAGCATCCATCTTCATGCCGTTGGACATCGTATACGCGTCGCTCGGGCCCAGCGCGACGTTGCACTGGCGGTGAAAATTCAGGATCTGCGCCATCACCGTCGCGGCACAGCCCACGTAAGACCGGCCGCCGTCCACGGTATCCAGCGGACAGAATTGATTGTACGGCGGCTCCTGGTCCCAGGCTGTCGCCACCAAGCCCCCCGTCGCGGTGCTCCCTTCCGGCGGCCACTGCTGAACGGGTTGAAGCAGTCGGGGCGAATGATTATTCGCCCCTACGGCCGGGGCCGCCTTCCCGCCTTCTGCATAAAGTGTCCACTGCCGGGCGGTCTCGGGGCTCTTGAGCTCGGGATGTTCGGCCAGGGCCTTTATTCGCAAGCGCAGGTCTTCACGCACCATCCGGTACAGGGGATTCGCCTTGTCACCATCGGCCGGAAAGGGACTGCGGAAGGAATACGCAATCACCGGCGCCAGGTCGGTATCTGCCGCCAAGGCAACGAACCCGCTCGGCTCCAAGTCCATCACGTAGGCCAGGACTGTTCCATCGTCCGCGACGATGGGACGCAGCGAGTTGCTGGGGGAAGGCGAACTGAGAATGGTCAACGGGGAACTCGGGCGGCTGGCAGCCTTGGCCTGCAAGAAGCCCTCCGTCACCTGCCGCACCCGCGCCGGGTCCACCGGTGCGGCGAACAGGGCCGAACCGCCCAACAGCAACCCCACGACCGAAAGAACAACCAGCGACTCTCTCCCGCCGAAGCGACCCATGATCCAGCCTCCGATTCTGTTCGGGTTTTCCCAAACGCGACACGTGGCGTTTGGGGGCACCTCTCGTCTTTTCACGCGAACGCACGCTCTCATTCCGGGCTGTTGTGCTTCGCAAGCCTGCGTCGCGTTCGCAGGACAGATTACCCTCGCCGCCGATCACTCCCCGACGCACAGCGGCGCTGCGGGCAAGGTCGCTCGTCCAGCCTCCTCGAAGCCAAGGCCACCTGCAGACGCACACCCCAGAATGGTCAATCTGACGTCTCATAATACCACAACCGCCCCACCCTGTCAACGCGGCAAAGTCCGGAACCCGGCGTCGCGAGGTCTGGTACGAGATCAGGCCCCCCGAAGTCCCTCAGGGATTTCCCTGATCCCCAAACGAGCATCGGGCCGGATAGCAGAACCAGACATCGCCCGATTTTGCCAAAAGCGCGGCGCAGGTACCCTTAGACCAAATAGGTCAC
>JAMCWO010000009.1:0-4862 GCA_023481165.1 Planctomycetota bacterium
TCTTGCAGGGCCGCGCCGCCTACCTCAGCGAGGACGGTCGAGGGGTGGCCTTCTATGCCCATCGTCCCCGCGGCCCAGCCGCAGGCCGAAATCGCCTCCGGCTCATCGCATGAACGGTCATGCACCCGGCGAGCAGGGACAGGGCAGACGTGAAATCTCTCGACAGCACCGCCCTCTATGTTATTGCGAGCGAAGCCAAGCAATCTCCCATCCCACGAATGAAGAGGGGTCCCAAACGTGATGGGTCGCGTCTGGGGCCCCTCTCCTATTGATGCAGATTACCTCCGATTAGGCCCGAGCGGGTTTCTCCGCCGGCTTGATCGTCTCCTCGTGCGTGCGCGGCGAGTGAACGACGTTGATCCCGTACATCTGGCAGAAGGCCTCGATGTCGCGGCGGTGATTGCCCAGGAAGACTACCTGGTGGAATCCCAGCACATCGCGGCTATCCTCGATATTGTCCATATCGATCTCGACGCTCGTGCGGCAGCCGCCGGCCGGCGGCGTATTGATGTTGCCGACCACGATGCCCGTGTCGAGATAGAGGGCATCGGGCTTGAAGAACTGCACGAGGGTCACCGGCTGGCCGACCGGCCACAGAACCTGCGTGGAGACGCCGAGGTTGGACTCGGAGTGGCTGCGGAGAATGTACGGGGCGTGTTCCTTGGGATGGTCGAGGCCGTAGATGCGCGTGCCGCTGACGCAGTGGGACGCGATCAGGACGTTCTTGACGGTCTCGGGCACTGGGTCGTTCATAAATCCCGGCTTGTCGAACAGGTAGCTCGTCAGCATCAGCGACACCGCCGGTCCCACCGCGGCCTCGCAGCCGTAGGTCACCCCGTTATCCTGGAAAATCGACGCTCCCAGGCACGGCGGGGTCGGCACCTTCTTCTGCGAGACCATGCCCAGGCAGTCGGTGGTCAGAGCGTTGCAGCCTTCGTTCTTGAGCAGTTGCTTGGCGGAGATGAACGAGCGTGCGGCGTTGAGGCCGTCCTCTTGCGTCGGCTCGACCACCTTGCGGGCCTCCCGGAAGCGCTGGTGGGCGATCCATTTCGCTTCTTCCGTGACCGGGGTCGCGCTGAACATCTGCTCAAAGGTCACGCGGGGGACATACTGGAGATTCACGAGGCCGAACTTGCCTTCCCTGCGTTCGTTGCCGCTGACGACCAGCATGCGGGTGCTTTCCAGCTGCTGCTTGGCGCGGACCATGCGTAAGGCCTGCTCGATGGCGGGCGTCTCCAGTGAGGAGATGACGTGGACGCCGGGCTTGAAGGCCAGACTATCGACCTGCCCCGTGAAGGCGGTGCCGACCGGGGCAAAGACGATGGTGGGCACACCGGTCTTGGCGATCTCGGCCGCCGCCGGCCAGCCGCTGCTCAGGTGCTGGAGCGTGACGATCACCGCCTCGGGCTTCTCGGCCTCCACCTTTTTGGCAAACGCGGCGACCGCCTCTTTGTCCTCCAGTGGCTGGGCCTCCTGGGCAATCTCTACCCCGATGCGCTTGCCGCTATCCGCAATCACTTGGGTATACTTCGCCCGATAGCTTTCGACCGGGTACGCCGTGCCCGGCCAGCCGAGCCAATAGGGCGTCTTCTGGCGGGCGACCACGCTCATCACCCGGACCTTCGGCCGGGGCCGGAAGGACGCCACCTCGATCTCCTCGTTCGACTTCGGCGTCGTGTGGAGGCTTTGCAGGCTGCTGCATCCGGTAGTCAGTGCCGCGGTGCACGCCGCCGCCGCACCCAAAAAAGACCGTCGGGACATCGAGCAGCAGGTGCAGGGGTGACTGTGAAGACCGAGGCCTGTGCTGGATCTGAATGGATTGTGGTTCACCATGATTTTCTCCTTCTCTCTATATGGTGGTTGCCCTTCCCACTGGAAGTCTGCCTATCATATCCTTTTCTCTATCTGCCGACCACATTCTGGGGATTCCCTTCGAGGAAAGCCCGCACGTTGGCCATCGCGATCTCCATCAGGCGTTGCCGGGCGGACCGCGTTGCCCAGGCGATGTGCGGCGTAATATAACAGTTCCTGGCGCTCAGCAGGGGATTGTCGGCGCGCGGCGGCTCTTCACAAAGGACATCCAGGCCCGCCCCGGCGATACGTCCCGCGTTGAGCGCCTCGGCCAAGGCCGGCTCGTCCACCAGCGGTCCGCGGCTGGTATTGATGAGAAACGCGCTGGGCTTCATCATCGCCAGCCGCTGCTGGTTCACGAATCCACGGTTGGCCTGCGTGAGTGGACAGTGCAGACTCACCACATCGCTGTCGCGAAACAGCGTGTCGAGGTCCACCGGCCGGGCCTCAGACGGCGGGACCGGGACGGGGGAGACATCGTGATAGATCACTTTCATGCCGAAGACGTGCGCGAGCTTGGCCGTCTGGTGCCCGATCCGGCCGAACCCGACGATGCCCATCGTCAGGCCGGCGAGCTCCACGAGGGGGAAGTTCCAATAGCAGAAGTCCTCGCATCGGCTCCAGTCCCCCGCGCGAACCGACTGCGCGTGCTCGCCCACATGCTGCGTCAGGTTCAGCAGATGGGCAAATACCAATTGGACCACTGAGGGCGTGCCGTAGGCGGGGACATTTGTGACGCAGATGCCCTCTCTCCTCGCCGCCTCGACATCGACCACGTTGTACCCGGTTGCCAGAACGCCGATATACTTCAGTTGCCGCAAGTGCTCGATGCTCTCGCGCGACAATACTGTCTTGTTCGTCAGGACGATCTGCGCCCCTTGGGCGCGAGAGACGACTTGGTCCGGCGGCGTGCGGTCGTAAACCTCGCACGATCCCAGCGCCCGGAGGGCGTCCCAGTCGAGATCGCCGGGATTCAACGTGTGGCCATCGAGGACGACGATGCGCACGCCACCAGTCTCCTTTCTCCTTGCACCACTGAAGGTAGGGGCGAATGATGATTCGCCCTCTCTTGTACGGGCGAATGATTATTCGCCCCTACTATCTTGGCGTCTGCAAATGCCCGGTCAACTGTTTTTCCGTTCGGCGGCTATCCACGTTCACGATTGCCGTGTCGCCAGCGATAACGGCGGATGTCCTCCGGGTGCTTGATGATCGGTTGAATGCTCAGACCCGTGGGTGACAGCTCTTCCTGGAGAAGGTCCCAGTCCGAAGGGCTGATTTCACCCCAGAGCAACAGGGGACGGCCCGCCTGCTGAATCCGCCGCAGCACCGGCAGATATTGGATCAGAGGCGGGCTGGAGCCGGGATGATCCAGATTGACCTCGATCACCGCGAACGTATCGTCCGCCAATAGCGCATCGATTATGTACAGGCAGCTCGAATGAAGGTGGATGAAATGGATGTCTGCCAGTCGCTTTGTCAGGTGCGCCAGCGGCAGAAGATGGTTCGCAAAGAGCGCTGGGTTGAGAACCGCGGCGGCATCTTCCTGATAATACGCCACCGTGCGCGCCGCCCATAGTTTGCACGCATATCCCCCGACGGCATGCGTGCCGTGCCAGGCGGGGATCACACTCTGCAGCCGCCCCCATACCTCCAGCCGGACCTTTGCGCAGTGAGCGAGAAGCTCGTTCACCCAGCGTTCACCATCGATCAGGGCCATCGCCACTGCCTCCGGCCCGCACAGGGCACACGCGGCGTCACCGGGGCCGCGCAGCAAAGACGGGCAAACCGGAAAACGCCCGGCCGCGAATTCCAACAACTCTTGGGTGAATCGCAGGAGGCATTGGAACCAGGCATTGTCCCGCAGATCGAAATGGTCCCGGGACAACTCGCGTGGGCCCACGGAGCGCACCTCGGCCCAGCAGCTTGTCTCGCCTACGTGAACGGCACATCCGAGAATGGCCTCCAGCCAGGGAATGCCCCAGTAGGCGGAGCCGACGTAGAAGAAGTCATCGTCGGCCTCACGGTGCACCCGATACAGCGTCTCATAGTCCTCGCGAAACGCGGCAAAGCGAACATCGGCCGGCTGGAGCAACTGCCCGACTTGCCAGGCATGATGGCTGTGGGGGAACTGGTCGGCCGGATAATAGCCGCCTAGCCAAGCCGCCCGCAGCGGCCGGTCCACCTTCGTGCAACGCAGGAAGGCCTCATGCCTCGGCAGCAGGGATTCAGGGGATTGGGAGCTCATCTTTGCCTGTTCCTTGCGGGGCCCAACAGCACGTGACGGGCGTGCCTGGGATGGGGTCCGGATTGTGTCACGGCCGGTCACCTCCACGTACACCGGAACTCAGTCGGTCTGTGGCCGCCCTCGACGCGTAGCGCCGCTGCGGGCACAGTACCGGGCCCCCGGCGGATTGTCAAATGCGGGTCGCTTCTGGCCGCGAGATTCTCAGGCATCAGCGGTATTATGGCATCCGTTGTGTCATAACTCCCTTTCCCAAAATCGCTTGCCCTTGTGCCGCTGGAGCTCGCCCGTCATCTGCGCCGGCGAGAGATGGGTGTGTAACCTCCCTGGCGGCTATCCCTGCCGTCGCAAATTGGGTTCGTTTGGTCCGCCGGCATGTCCGCAGTGAGGCCACCAGGCGCTTCTTGAGAAGCAGGACCTGTCAGGTCTGAAGCGCCAACGGCAGGCTCACCGCCCCAAACCTGGGATTTCCCCGTTGCGACTCCCGGCGAAATTGGCTTTGTTTGGCGCCATTGTTCCTCAGCATCCGGCCAATCCGCCCTGGGACCGGAATGCGGACAGGAGAAACCGCCGGGCGGGCGGGTCCTCCCGCTGCCATTGGCTTTGTTGCCGGAACGACACCGGGCAACGAGGCGTTGTTGCACGCGTGCTGGGCTTGCCCATCCTGTTTCTCCCACGGCGCCGGCGTCAGCAGGGCTTCCAGAGCTGCCTCCTGGCGCTGATGCGCCGCCTGCCGCAGCTCGTGGAGGGCCTTGTAGAAACCGCT
>JAMCWO010000009.1:4872-23310 GCA_023481165.1 Planctomycetota bacterium
GGGCGGTCGGCCAGGCGTCCGGCTCCTGCGGCTGGGGCTGGCCTTCCATGTACTTTTGGTACAGGGCCGCATAGGCCACTTCCTGGTCCCGGGCCGCCCGTTGGAGCCGCCAGGACAGATCGACGGCCCGCTCCGCCAGGACCTCCTCCAGCGGCGAACCCGGCCGCAACTGCTGGAGCAGCCCCTGGTGGTGCGCTTGGAATTCGTGCTCATCTTCCCCCGGAAGGACGCCCGCGCGGGCCAGCAGGCCGTGCGTGAGGGCATTCCGGGAGACAATGGCCTTGCCCTCCGCCGTCCGCGGTCCGGTGGACTTTTGGGCATTGGCACGATTGGCTTCGATTTGTGCTTCTGTGGTCATGTGTGAGCCTCCTGAGTGATGATTGATGTTTTACGATTTGAGAGCCATGCTTCCCGACTCTTGCCCTTTGCCTTCTTACCTTTGCCTTGTCCTACCAAAGCGGACAGACCTGTACTTATATGCGCCTCCCTACCTGGGGCCGTGTTGCACGAATCGTGCCGGAAAAGTGCGCACCGGTGCTGGCGAAATCGTCGTAAGTCCTTATCCGGACAGGAATAAAAGAATCTGCACGCGCGGGCATTTTAGGTTTTGGACTGTTGCACGAATGTGGCCGTTCCTAATGTCTGAAATCGGGGTATGATCGCGGTGCGTGCAGCTTGTCCGAATGTGCTGCGGGCCCCGACGCGCAGCGGCGCTGCGGGGTGGGTTGCGTCCGAGCGCGGAGTTCGAAAAGGATCACGTCGACCCCTTCGGGAGATGAGATGGGCCATGTCACGATTTCCAGAGTGGAGGAGTACAGCGCCCAAGGGTGCGGTCCTGGTTGCGCTACTATATACGCGTGCGCACCCGTGCGCAGCGCTCAGGGAGCGAACCCCAGTGCCGATCCGCCGGGGGATCTGGAACAACTCAACCTGCGGGCGCTGAAGATGGCCGTTCAGGACCTCACCCAGAGCTTCCCCGACCAGTACCGGCAAGGCAAGGAATACCTACGGGCCGCAGCGGATTTTGAGCAGCGGCTGCCGGAAATCCGCGCGGGCCTGCGCGCTGTGCTGTTCGCGGTTCGGCCGGACAGCGACACCGCCGCCATCCAACTGACATAAAGAGCAAAATCTCCGATCTTGCCCAGTATGTGCCACGAGATAACCGGTCACCAGACCTCCAGTCGCAGGTCACCTGAGCCGGGATTCTCGAAAGGTCCCGCGGAGGGACTCGCCGGGTTTCTCTTGGCGCCGAAATAGTCGGTGTCAACGGTCAGCGGCGTGCCGTCGGCATTTTCATAGGCGAGTTTGGGAACTGTGGCCTTGCCGAGAAGCTCAGTGGTGACAAGCTTCGTGGCCGCCTGCCTCAACTCGGGCCCGAGAGTTACTTGGAGAAACACGTGGTCGCCTTCTTCGACGATACGCGGTTTGGGATCGACGCCGGCAGGTGTGAGCGGGTTCACTTCCTTGGCATAGGGGCGGGCACCGTTATAGTAGACATTGCCGCCGGTTTGCAGCGGATACTCCCGGGCGTCATACACCCACAGCCCGTAGCCGGTCGCGGCACGCGGATTCGACGCGGCCCTGGCGGCGGCCTCAGCCGAAGGCGCGAGGATGATATTGTTGTAGAAACGGTCGTCTCCTCCCTTGATCGTGGTCAGGCCGGCGACGGCGGTCGAGTGTGCCGGATGATAAGGCGTCTCGCGGCCGGGCTCCGGCCGGCTGCTGATTCGGCCCGCGATCAGGTTGTGCACGTAGGCCCCGCCTTCCGACATGTCCAGCAGCGAAGTGGGCGAGAGGAACAGGTTGTTGTCAACCAGGAACGGCCCGTGGTCCACTTCCACGAACAGGTCCTCCGAGCTGTTGTTGTCGTGCAGGAGGTTGCGGGTCACGCGCGTGCCCTGGGCCATCCAGTCCAGCCAGATTCCCCGGCAGGTGCGGTAGATATGATTGTGGCTGATCTCGGTATCGATCGCGGCGTGGATCTTGATCCCGGCCATCTCCAGATCGGAAGAGCGTGCGCCCGAGAACAGTTGCCGGATATGGATGTCGTGGATGACGTTGCCGGTGATGGTGCTGAACACCGCGCCCAGGCTGCCGACAATACCTGCCTGCTCGCAATCCGAGATCCGGTTGTTCCGCACGACATGGTGGCCGATGTTCTCCTTCGACCAGCCGTTCTTCAAGGCCCGGTTGATCGTCTCGACGTAGCCCGTGGCGGTGTTCTGGGAGGTATTGTCCCATTGATCGCCGTACTTGCCGAGCGTGACCCCCACACAGGTCGAGTAGCGGATCTCGTTGTCCTCGATGATCCAGCCTTTGCTCCAGTGAGTGCCGAGCAGGCCGATCTGCTCGGCGGTGGGCGGCGCCCAGGGCGTGGCCGCATGCATCATCGTGAAGCCACGTACGGTGAGGTAATTGATGCCCGGCTTGTCCGGGTAGAACACGGTTTGGCGAACGTTGATCTCGACCTCGCTCTCGTTGGGATTGATGCCGGCGAACTGGGCCCAGAGCGTGGTGTTGGTGTCATCCACCTGCCCGAACCACAGCGGGGTCTTGCCGATGGGCTTGAGCACCTCCTCCAGCTTGGCGGCTTCGGTGAGCCAGTGGCCCTTCAGATAGACCGCCCCGGTGTGGTGATTCCGCCCCTTGGGGCTGAACCAGTCGCCGTGAATCAGGTCCTGGTAGGGGTTGAAGGTCCCGAAGAAGCTGTTGGGGATCACGGCCTTCCAGGTATCCTCCTGCACTTTCTGCCAGCCCCGGACGACCTCCGACCCCTTGAGGACGACTTTCTCGCCGGGGGCCGCCTGATAGACGATCCGCTTGGCATCCGATTCGCCGCCACGCAGCGGCGTCACTCGTTCCCGATACGTTCCCGCATGCACGAGGATCACATCGCCCGCCTGCGCCACTTGTACGGCTGCCGAGATCGTCTTGAGCGGTTTCGACGAGGAGCCATCGTTCTTGTCGTCCCCATTGACCGAGACGTGAAACTCGCGGGCGCCGGCCGCATGGGTCATCAGCATCAGCAGCAGCAGTGCACCAATGCCATGAGTGTGGCTCATTCTTCGCGTGGCCTGCGCCACCGCTTGCAGGGGCGAATGATTATTCGGGGTTCCCAAACGCGATTCATCGCGTTTGGGGTCCCTCGCCCTTACGAGGCGAATCCGGCGGATGTCTGTACTCATAATCTGATCCCTTCCCAATCTCGTGTCGTCGTTCGGTGGTACAACCGGCCATCGACGGGCATTATACAACGGCGTCCCCACGGCATGCCACTGTTGTCCCATCGTCTGCCGTGTCCATGCCGTCCACACACAGGGGTGAATAATCATTCACCCCTACCGGGGCTTCTGCCGGTACAGCTCGATCTGCTTGGCGGCCTGCTCGGCCAGTCGCCGGTTGCCGGTGGACTGGGCGATCCGCTGTGCTTCCTCCAGACAACCGAGAGCCTTGTCCAATTGCCGCGTCTCGGTGTAGCTGCCCGCCAGACCCATCAGCGCATCCATGTGACGCGGGTCGAGCCGCAGAATCCGCTGGAAATGGCCGATGGCCTGGTCGTGCTGCTTGAGCCCAGCGAGGGTCGTGGCCAGCAGGTAGCGGACCGCGTTGTTGGCGGGATCGCCGCTCGCCGCGTCGGACAGATGGGCCAAGCCCTCCTGGATTGCCCCGGTGTCACAGAGGGCAACCCCCAATTGGGCCTGAGTCAGCGCGTCCGGCTTGAGCTGCAGGGCCTTGCGATAGTGCTCAATGGCCTGATCCGGATGGCCCTGCTCGTCCAGGGCGATGGCGAGGTTGTGGTGAGCCTCGCCGTTCTGAGGGTTGAGCTCCACCGCCCGCGACCAGCAGCGGGTAGCCTCCTGTCTGTCCCTGCGGCGCGCCGCCGCCACGCCGAGAGTAAAGTACGCCCCGGCATTGTTCGGGTCCAGCTCCAGGGCTCGGCGCAGATGGCGGACACCCTCCTCCAAGCGGTTCGCGACAATGAAGGCCGCACCCAAGTCAACCTCGACTTGGCTGTCGGTGGGTTTGGCTTGGGCCGCCTCCGACAAGTATCGGATCGCTTCCTCGAACTGGGCACGTCCGAGCAGGGCCAGCCCCAGGCAATGGAGAGCGTCCCCATTCTTCGGATTCAGCACCAGGGCCTTGCGGGCCTGGCGCTGGGCGCCTTCAAAATCACCTGATCTCAGACATTCGAGCGACCCGCGGGCATAGGAGACATCGTCGATGAACTGCGCGCGAATCTGCCGAATCGCGGTCGGAGCCACGTTGACAAATTCCGGAATGTTGGCCGCGCGGTCCGGGGCGGTCAGATGATCCAGAACAACCGGCGGGGTGCTCTCCCCCTGCTCATCGATGTGAGTCAGATAGAGCCGTGTGTAGGCAGAATCCGGTTTGCCCGAGAAGACCAGCCATTTGCCATTGGGGGAGAAGCTGTGCCAGGAATTCATCCGTTTGGTGTTGGCGAGCAATCTCCGGGCTTCGCCTCCTGCGGCGGGGATGATGTACAGTTCACTGTCCGGCTGAAGGAGCATGTAGTTCTGAGCCTGACAGAACACGATCCACTTGCCGTCCGGCGAGTAGCGGGGGAAGAAGTTGCTCTTGCCGTTGAAGGAAGCTCCCATAAGCGGCTCCGGCTTGCCGCCTTTACCTTCATTGAAGGGGATGCGGTAGAGATTGAACTTGAAGGGCCTTCCATCCACCAGGAATTCGCGGCAGTCCTCCGGGCTCAGGAGTATCTTGCGCCGGTCACCGGGCTGTCGTACCTTATGCGCGTCCGTCGCGGCAAAGACGATATATTTCTCATCCGGGCTCCAGGTCGGATTGCTCTGGACCAGCTTGGGGTCATCCGCCCCCGGCAGCGACTGGAAGGTGCGGGTCTGGCGGTCGTACACGCACAGAATTCCCTTGACCGGAAAGAACAACTGCGAGAAATCCAGGCCGGGCTTGGGCACAAAGACCGATTCATCCTTGACGGTGCTGACCACGAAGCGGCCATCGGGAGAGACCTGGGAGAGAAGTCCGAAGGTCGGCTCGTGTTCATCCCTCTGGTAGTCGCTCCAGGTAATGATCACATTCTTGTCGAGAGTCATGGACTGGCTGACGGCCACGAGGGTGTAGGAGCCCTTGTCGTTGGCGTAGTCGATGTCCATCCCCAGCACCGCGCCATCGGCGGAGAACGAATGGCAATTGCCGCACACCGGCAGCTTTTCCAGCACCACCGGCGGAGGCTCCACCGCCGAGACTGCCCCGAAACGCCAGCGGATCATCGTGGGGTCCTTGACGGCATCAGCAAAGGGCAGATTCACTTCCCGGTAGAACAGTGGTGCTCCCACCGGGTCCGACGAGGTCTTGATTGTCACACGCCCAACGGACAGGGCCTGTAGGGGCGAATGATGATTCGCCCCGACCCCGATCACGGTCACGACCGCCGGCGTCTGGCGCGAGCGGCTCTTGATCTTCTCCCAAGCGGCCGGTTCCGGCCGCCATTCGGACTGCCGCGCGAAAGCGTTGAGGCGTCCTCCGCCATCGGCAAAATCGATCGTGACCAGCCACAAGTCCGCCTGTAGGGGCGAATGATGATTCGCCCCTACCGTCTTCCAGCGAAAGGCCGGAGCGCTGATCTCGGGCGGGAACAGAGTTCCCTCCCGCGGGTACTCCATCACGAGCCGGCCCGGTGGTGTCGCGCGGGCCAGAGATTTCAGCACCTTCTCTGGGTTCGGCCCCGTTCCAGGAAGCGAGAAAACTACCAGACCCGCGGCAACGATGATGGCCGCGGCACCTGCCCCCAACAGGAGATTTCGCGCAGGCTTTCGCACCGCCAGACAATAGCACAACCAGGGCTTGGGTGACAACAAGAATGACGCCCTTGTTCCCCGAGGCGCAGGAGCGGCCGCGCAGCGGCCCTTCGGGCCGGGGGCGCTCCGCAGGGCCAGAAAGTCATTCGTCCTTGCGAGAAGGATCCCATTTTCCAACCGAGGCGCAGGAGGGTATAATCGTGACATGGAACACAGCGCACCGGCCTTCTTCTGGAGTGACCGAATATGAAACGAACGCCCCTGTTCGTCGTCACGGTACTGCTGGCGGCCTGTAGCGGGTCCCCCAACGCGACCAGTCGCGTGGGGGAGCCCAGGGTGCCCGGGGGGGCATCCCAGGTCCCGGCCGAGCGCCCCAACCTGGTCATCATCAACATCGATGATATGGGGTATGGGGACATCGGGCCCTTCGGGTCCACCTGGAATCGCACGCCGAACCTCGACCGGATGGCCCAAGAGGGCCGGCGACTCACCAGCTTCTATGGGGCGCCGGTGTGCTCACCGTCCCGGGCGGCCCTGATGACCGGCTGTTATCCGAAACGGGCGCTGCCGATCCCGCACGTGCTGTTTCCCGGCAACGGCGTGGGCCTGGCGCCCTCGGAGGTCACCGTCGCGGAGGTGCTCCAGTCGGCCGGGTATGCCACGTGCATCGTCGGCAAGTGGCATCTCGGCGACCAACCCGAAATGCTGCCGACGCGCCAGGGATTTGACCAATGGTTCGGTCTGCCCTATTCGAACGACATGGGGCCCGCCGTCGATGGCGTCAAGAGCAGCTGGGGCGACCCGCTGCCGGCCGAGGGGAAGAACCCCCAGCCGCCCCTGCCTTTGATGCAAGGTGAGACGGTAGTGCAGCGTGTCTATGCCGTGGATCAGACTCGCCTCGTGACCCGCTACACGCAAGAGGCGGTGCGCTTCATTCGAGGGCACAAGGGGGAGCGCTTCTTCCTCTATCTCGCGCACAACGCCGTGCATTTCCCTTACTATCCGGGCGATCGGTTCCGCGGCAAATCCGCGAACGGCATCTACGGGGACTGGGTGGAGGAAGTGGACTGGAGCGTGGGCGAGGTGCTGAAGGCCTTGCGGACCGAAGGGCTGGCGGAAAAGACCTTCGTTCTCTTCACGAGCGACAACGGCGGCACACCCCGTGCCGTGAATCGGCCGCTGCGCGGCTTCAAGAACTCCACGTGGGAAGGTGGCATGCGCGAGCCGACGATCGCCTGGTGGCCGGGCAGAGTCCCGGCGGGGACCTCCTGCGATGCGATCTCCGGCATGTTCGACATTCTGCCCACGTGCGCGGCCCTCGCGGGCGTTGCCGTCCCCAGCGACCGCAAGCTCGATGGCGCCGACATCCGCTCCATCCTCCTGGGCGATGCCAATGCCCCGGGACCGCACGAGGTCTTCTACTATTTCCGGGGCCTGGAGTTGGAAGCGGTCCGCGACAAGGAATGGAAGCTGATGCTGCCGGTTGCTGCGGCCAATGCCGCCGGCAAGGCGAAAGCCAAGGGCAAGGCCAAAGGCAACGCAAAGGCGGTGCATACAGCGCTCCTGTTCCACCTCAAGACGGATATCGGCGAGAGCACGGACGTCGCTGCCCAGCATCCGGAGATCGTTGCCCGGCTGCAAAAGCTGGTGGAGCAAATGAAGGACGATCTCGGGACCACCGGCTTGGGGCCGGGCTGCCGGCCCTTGGGCAAGGTGCAGAATCCTCAGCCGCTCATCGGCCACGACGGCAAGGTCCGGTCAGGCTTTGAGCCGAAGTCCGACTCTCCCATCAGGGAGAAGCCGCAATGACAAGAATTCTCCCGGTCCTTGTTTGCCTCATTTGCAGTGTGCCCGTAAGGGCATTCCGCGGCACGCGCATTCTGTGCGTGGGACTCTGTGGCATCGGCATCCTGCCGATGATTCATGGGCTCCAAGCCCATGCCACGGAAACGCCTCACGGCGTCGCTGCCAGCCGGCCTAACATCATCCTGATCCTGGCGGACGATCTCGGCTATGAGACCATCGGCGCCAACGGCGGTACGAGCTACCGGACGCCGGTGCTGGACCGGCTCGCAGCAACCGGCGTTCGCTTCACGCACTGCTACGTGCAGCCGCTGTGCACGCCGACGCGGGTGCAGATCATGACCGGCCGCTACAACATCCGGAACTACATCAACTTCGGGAACATGGACCCGCAGGCGGTCACGTTCGGTACTCTGCTCCAGCGGGCCGGCTACGCCACGTGCATCGCCGGCAAATGGCAACTCGGCCAGGACCTGGACCTGCCGAAGAAGTTCAGCTTCGACGAGTATTGTCTCTGGCAGCATATTCGCCGTCCGCCGCGCTACGCGAATCCGGGCCTCGAAATCAACGGGGTCAGGAAAGACTACGCCAACGGTGAATACGGGCCCGATCTCGTGAATGACTATGCCCTGGACTTCATTACGCGCAAGAAAGATGGCCCATTCTTCCTTTACTATCCGATGATGCTGACGCACACCCCGTACCAGCCGACGCCGGATAGTCCGGACTGGGATCCGAAAGCGCAGGGCGAGCAGGTTAACACGGCCCCGAAGCACTTCGGCGATATGGTCGCCTACATGGATAAGCTCATCGGCAAGCTGGTCGCCCGGCTCGATGCGCTCGGCATCCGCGACAACACGCTCCTAATCTTCGTCGGCGACAACGGCACCGGCCGAGGCACACGCTCCAGAATGGGGGACAGACTGGTCCTCGGCGGCAAGGGAACGACCACCGATGCCGGGATGCACGTGCCGCTCATCGCGAGTTGGCCCGGCAAGGTCCCGCACGCCCTAGTCTGCGCCGATCTCGTGGACAGCACGGACTTCGTGCCGACTCTGTTGGATGCCGCCGGTGTGACACCGCCGGCCAGCCTGAAACTGGACGGTCGCACCTTTCTCCCGCAGGTCCTCGGCGCCCATGGGCAGCCGCGCGACTGGGTCTATTCGTGGTATTCACCGCGCCAGACGGCGGATATGACCGTGCGCGAGTTTGCCTTCAATCAACATTACAAGCTCTATCGGACGGGCGAGTTCTTCGACCTCACGAAAGACTTGGAGGAGAGGCAACCGCTGATCGTCGGGTCGCTCGACGGCGCAGCCGCCAGGGCAGCGAAGACGCTCCAAAGTGCGTTGGACCAGTTCAAAGACGCCCGGCCTTCGGAACTCGACCGCCTCTTTGAGCAAGCGAACAAAGACAAACCGAAGGGACAAAAAGCGGCGGGGAAAGTGAAACGAAAGGGAAAGAAATGAGGACGAAACGCTGCGCCGGATGGGTTCTGGTCCTGTTGCTGGCCGTCTGTAATGTGCTCGTAAAGGCATCCCAAGGAACGCCTCGCGGCGCCACTACAAACCGGCCCAATGTCCTGTTTCTTTTCGCGGACGATCAACGGGCCGACACCATCGCCGCCCTGGGCAATTCGCACATCAAGACCCCGAACGTCGATAAGCTCGTGACCGGCGGCTTTACCTTTCGGACCAATTATTGTTTCGGGGGTAATAGCGGCGCGGTGTGCATGCCCAGCCGGGCCATGCTGATGACCGGCAAGACGTGGTTCCATATCGACACCGCCACGCTCAAAGGCGCGAAACTGTTCCCGGAGGTGCTCCAGGAAAACGGTTATGTTACGTTCGGCACCGGTAAATGGCACAACGGTCAGCCCTCTTGGCTGCGGGCCTTCCAGCACGGAAAGAACATCTTCTTCGGCGGCATGGCGGATCACACCAAGGTGCCGGTGCGGGACCTTGGGCCCGATGGCAAGCTGACCGCCGTGCGCACGGGCGAGAAGTTCTCGAGCGAGCTGTTCGCGGACGTCGCGATTGAGTTTCTGCACCACTGGGACGGGAAGAAGCCTTTCTTTGTCTATGTGGCTTTCACGGCCCCGCACGATCCTCGGATGCCGCCTGTGCCGTTTCGGGAGATGTACTATCGTGCTCGGCCGCCGCTGCCCGCGAACTTCCTGCCCCAGCATCCCTTCGACAACGGCATGATGCAGGGGGGCCGGGACGAGAACCTGGCGGCTTGGCCGCGCACCGAGGCCGTCATCCGCGACCAACTGGCCGAATACTACGGAGCGATCACGCATCTGGACGGCCAGATCGGGCGGATTCTGGAAGCTCTGAAACAGACCGGCCAGGCGGACAACACCATCATCATCTACGCCGCCGACCAGGGGCTGGCGCTGGGCAGTCACGGCTTGCTGGGCAAGCAAAGCGTCTACGAGCACAGCATGCGTTGCCCGCTGATCTTCGTCGGGCCCGGCATTCCGGTGGGGAAATCCTCTTCGGCGTTCAGCTACCTGCTGGATGTCTTTCCCACCCTGTGCGATGTGATTGGGATTCAACCGCCCGCGGACTTGGAAGGCGAAAGCCTGCGGCCGCTGTGGGAAGGAAAGAAAGACCACGTCCGCGATTCGGTGTTCCTGCCGTTCCTCCAGATCCAGCGCGCGGTGCGAGACGAGCGCTGGAAGCTGATCTGTTACCCGAAGATCGGCTACCTGCAACTGTTCGATCTGCAGGCTGACCCGGACGAGAAGACCAATCTGATCGACCGGCCGGAGTATGCCCCGCACGTTCCGCGGCTGCTGGCACTGATGAGGCAATGGCAGGCCAAGGTGGGCGACACGTTGGAGTTGCCCACCGAGAGCAAGCCGCCGAAATTTGTCGATCTGACCGGCCGTAAGCGTGTTCCGGACCAGTGGCAGCCGGACTGGATTGTGAAGAAGTATTTCGATGGAGTCCCTTATCAACGGTGAGGCAACCTATGAAGATGAGATTCTCGAGCGCCAAATACCTCCTGGCTCTGCTGTTGGCTGTTTGTAGCGGGTCCCCAAACGCAACGAGTCGCGTTTGGGAGCCCGGTGTGCCCGTAAGGGCATCTAGCGCATCCCAAACGCCTCACGATGTCGCTGCAGGCAGGCCCAATGTCCTGTTCATCATCTGCGACGATTTGCGGCCCGAGGCGCTCGGCTGCTACGGCTCACCGTGCGTCAAAACGCCGAACATTGATGCGCTCGCGCGCGGCGGAGTGCGTTTTGCCAACGCCTTCTGCACCACGTCGCTATGCTCGCCGAGCCGGGCCAGCATTCTGACCGGCCTCTACGCGCACCGGCACGGTGTGCGCGACAACTTCACGGAATTGCCCGCCTCTTTGCCACACTGGCCGGGGCGGTTGCGCGAGCAGGGATATGCGACGGCATACATCGGCAAATGGCACATGGGCGAGGACAACGATGCGCCGCGCCCCGGGTTCGACTGGTTCGTCACGCACAAGGGGCAGGGCAAGTACTTCGATACCGAGTGGAACGTGAACGGCCGGCGTCACGAGACGCCCAAAGGCTACTACACCACGGTCGTGACGGACTACGCTCTCGATTGGCTGAAACAGCGCACGCCGGGCCGGCCGTGGGCGCTGTGTATCGGGCACAAGGCGACACACTCGTTCTATTTCCCCGAGGAGAAGTACACACACGTCTTCGACAACGTCCGTGTGCCCTATCCGGCGAGCGCCTTCACGCTCGACGACAAGCCGGAATGGATCCGCCAACGGCTGCGGACCTGGCACGGGATCTACGGGCCGCTCTTCGAGTGGCGCAAGAACTTCCCCGACGACCGGCCGGAAGCGGTGAAAGACTTCGAGAACATGGTCCATGCCTACTGGGGCACCGTGCTCAGCGTGGACGACAGCATGGGACGGCTGCTCGCCTTCCTGCGGGAAAGTGGACAATTACAGAGGACCCTCATCATCTTCCTGGGCGACAACGGACTGCTCGAAGGTGAGCACGGCATGGTGGACAAGCGTACGATGCACGAGCCGAGCATCCGCATCCCTTTGCTGATGTGCGGACCAGGCCTGCCCGCAGGCAAGACAGTCACGCAGCAGGTTCTGACGGTGGACATCGCGCCCAGCTTGCTCGACCTCTGCGGCGCGCCGCCCATCAGAGACGTGCAGGGGCGGTCGTGGAAGAAGCTGGTGAATGGAGGGGACTCAGACTGGCGCACGGCGTGGTTCTACGAGTACAACTACGAGAAGCAGTTTCCCTACACGCCGAACATTCGCGGTGTTCGCACGGACCGGTGGAAGTACATGCATTATCCACCGGGGGACGGCACGCCGGACAAGTATCTGCCCGAGCTCTACGATCTCTCCCAAGACCCCGGCGAGCTTCACAATCTGGCGGCCGATCCGCACTTCGCACCGATCCGGCGTCAGTTGGAGGCCAGGCTCGCCGAGATGCTGACCGCCGCCGGCTTGGGCAACGGCAAGGACAAGATGCCGCTCGACGAAGGCGTCAAATCGGAACTGCCCGATGCGAAGATCCGGTAGCCGCGTCCGGAAGGACAGGAGACTCGCAATATGGCTCACAGAATCTCGGTTGTCATCCCCATCATGTTACTGGCGGTTTGCAGCGGGTCCCCCAACGCAACGAGTCGCGTTTGGGAGCCCGGTGTGCCCGTCCGGGCATCTCAAGAAACGCCTGACGGTGTCACGGGGGCCCCCCAACGCGAAATTCCGCGTTGGGGGAACTACGACGAAGCGAAGGTGCGGCCGTACACATTGCCCGACCTGTTCACGACCACGCGCGGCGGGGGAATTCACGCGGCGACCGCGCCAACCAGGCCGAACATCGTCTACTTCCTCATCGACGACCTCGGGTACGCGGATGTCGGCTTCATGGGCAGCAAGGACGTGCGTACGCCGACCATCGACCGGCTCGCCAAGGAGGGTGTCATCCTTACCTCGTTCTATGTGCAGCCCGTGTGCTCGCCCACGCGTTCGACCTTGATGACCGGCCGCTATGTGACGCGCACGGGCGTCTACCATGTCGTGCGGCCGGGTGCGCCCTGGGGATTGCCCCTGGCGGAACGCACCTTGGCCCAGGCATTGCACGAGGCGGGCTACACCACGGCGATCTGCGGAAAATGGCATCTCGGCGAATTTCGGCCCGAGTACCTGCCGACGCGCCGCGGCTTCGAGCACCAGTATGGCCACATGTTCGGTGCTTTGGACTACTTTACCCATATCCGCGATGGTAAGCCTGACTGGTATCGGGACGACAAACCACTGCAGGAGGAAGGGTACACGACGCATCTGATTGCGAAGGAGGCCTGCCGATTGATCCGGGAGCAGCCTGCTGGCAAGCCGCTCTTCCTCTATGTCCCGTTCAACGGGGTCCATGCGCCGTATGAGGTACCGCCCCAGTACAAGCAGGCGTTCCCGAATCTCACCGGCAACCGGCAAACGATGGCGGCCATGCTCGCCGCCGTCGACGAGGCGATCGGGCAAATCACTGCGGCTCTGGAAGAGAGGGGTTTGCGGAAGAACACACTGATTATCTTCTCCAGCGATAACGGCGGCCCGAGTCCTGGTAGAGTGTCTCGCAATACGCCGCTGCGGGCGGGCAAAGGCACCATCTACGAAGGCGGCGTTCGCGCCTGTGCCTTTGCGACTTGGCCCGGCCACATCCCGGCCGGGAAAACCATCGCCGAGCCGATGCACATGGTGGATTGGTATCCCACGCTGCTCCAGCGCGCCGGCGCTTCGCTCGAACAGAAGCTCCCGGTCGATGGTCTCGACGTGTGGCCGATGCTCACGCAGGGCGCCAAGTCCCCTCACGACACCATTCTCCTGGCCGGGACCGTCCCGTCGCGGATCGCCATCCGCAGGGGCGATTGGAAACTCCTGCTCAACGCCGGCGCGGACACCGCCACGGGCAGAGTAGAGCTGTACAACTTGGCCGATGATATCGGCGAGTCGAGGAATCTGGTCGCAGCGCAACCGGAGAAGGTGAAAGAGATGCGCACTCGCCTCGAAGCCTTTCTCAAAGATGCGGTACCTCCCGGGC
The DNA here is from genome assembly GCA_023481165.1 of Planctomycetota bacterium. GTDB lineage: Bacteria > Planctomycetota > Phycisphaerae > Sedimentisphaerales > Anaerobacaceae > PLanc-01. The sequence goes on from JAMCWO010000009.1 coordinate 18,529, forward strand.
AGGGGACAACCCAGCAAGAAGTCCTGGGACAGAAGCCCCGTGGCCGAGCCAAGAAGGCCAAGCAACAATGATTTGCGCATTTCGCTGTTACGAAGCATAAAGCAGGCAGGGGCACTACCAACCATCAGCCGAGGAGAAAGCCATGATGCAGCCAACCAACAAATCCAGCGTCAACCGCCGACAATTTCTCCAACACAGTGGTTCCCTCGCCGCAGGTGCGGCGGTGCTGGGGAGTCTACCACCGACCCTCTTTGCTGCCGGTGACGACACGATTCGCCTGGCCCTGATCGGTTGCGGCGGACGCGGCACCGGCGCCGTGGGAGATGCCTTGTCGGTCCCGAAGGGCGGGCCGATCAAGCTGTACGCCATGGCCGATCTCAACGAAAAGCGGATGGAGGCTCAGCGCAAGGCTCTCCAAGAGAAGTTCCAGGACAAGATCGACGTCGCGGAGGACCGCAAGTTTGTTGGGTTCCAGGCGTATCGTCAGGCCATCGACTGCCTCCGGCCGGGCGATGTCGCCCTGTGCACCACGCGGGCCTATATCCGGGCGGTGCACGTGGAATACGCTATTCGCAAAGGGATCAACGTGTTCATGGAAAAGCCGTTCGCCTCCGATCCAGGCGGCCTGCACCGGCTGCTCCGCGCGGGGGAGGAGGCTGAGAAGAAAGGCGTCAAAGTGGCCGCCGGACTCCAGTGCCGTCACTCGCCGGCGCGGCAGGCGCTGATCGAGAAGATTCGGGAGGGAGCGATGGGCGAGATCCCGCTGATTCGCGCCAACCGCTTCGGGGGCGGCGGTGGACTGGGCAACCAGAGAGAAAACGCCAACAAGTTGCTGAGCCAACTCGAATTCGGCAAGATTCACCTGCTCTGGGTGGGCTCCGGCCACATGGTCGATAACCTGATTCACCAAATCGACGAGTGCTGCTACTGGGACCAGATGATGAAGTCCCGCTTCCAGTTCTGCGACGATCTCGACGACTTGAACTACGACAGCCCCGTTCCGGTCAAGGCCGATCAGAACGGTCAATTCCCCGTTCCTATCCCGGGGCAATGGACAGAGGTTTAGGGAACACCGCCATGGCAACACGCGCAATGAATCGCCGCAGCTTTCTCCAGTGGACCGGTGCCGGCGCGCTGTCATTATGGAGCCCAGCCGCCCTCGGCTGGGGGGCTGCAAACGCGCCCAACATCCTCTTTATTCTCGCCGACGATATCGGTTACGGCGACTTCGGCTGCTACGGCGCGACCAAGGTGAAGACCCCGAACGTGGACCGGCTGGCGAGCCAGGGTCTGCGATTCACTGATGCGCACTCACCTTCGGCGGTCTGTACGCCCACCCGTTACGCCTTCATGACCGGCGAGTATGCCTGGCGCAAGAAGGGGACCGGCATCTTGCCTGGCATCGCGTCCCTCATCGTGGAGCCGGGGCGGGTCACGGTGCCGTCGCTGCTGAAGCAGGCCGGCTACACCACGGGCATCGTGGGCAAATGGCACCTCGGTCTCGGCCCGAAGGAGCCCACCGACTACAACGGCGCGATCAAGCCCGGCCCGCTGGAGGTCGGTTTCGACTATTGCTTCATCATTCCCGCCACCGGCGACCGCACGCCTTGTGTCTATGTGGAGAATCATCGGGTCGTCGGGCTCGATCCGAACGACCCGATCCAGCTCGACTATTCCGTCAAACGCGGCGAACCGAGGTCGTTCGTTAACGGCATCCCGCGCATCGGCAGTCAGACCGGCGGCAAAGCCGCGCTGTGGAAGGATGAGGAGATCGCCGGGACGCTGGCCGCCAAGGCCGAGGCGTTCCTCGAACGCAACAAGGACAAGCGCTTCTTCCTCTTTCTTTCGACACATGATATCCACGTGCCGCGCGTGCCGCATCCGCATCCCTTTGCTGATGTGCGGGCCGGCGTGCGCGGCGATACGATCCACTCGTTCGACGGGACCGTCGGACAGGTGCTGGCGAGCCTCGACCGGCTGAAGCTGGCCGACAACACGCTGGTGATCGTGACCAGCGACAACGGCGGCGTGCTCGACGCCAACGGTCCGGACGTCGAGCATGGCGGTACGGTGGAGACCAACAATGGCCATCTGCACAATGGTCCGCTGCGGGCCGGCAAGGGCAGCCCTTACGAGGGCGGGACCCGCGTGCCTTTCATCGTTCGCTGGCCCGGTCACATCAAGCCGGGGGTGTCGGATGCGTTGATCTGTCACGTGGACATGCTCGCCTCGATGGCGGCGCTGACCGCTCAGAGACTCGTCGAGTCGGCCGGTCCGGACAGCTTCAACGTCCTGCCGGCGCTGCTCGGTGAAAAGCTCGACAAGCCGTGTCGCGATCACCTGGTCGAGCACGGTAACGTGCTGGCACTTCGCAAGGGGCCGTGGAAGCTGATCCCGGCGAATCCCGCCGGCGGCGCCAACAAGAAAGGCAAGAAAGGCAAGAAACGTAACGGCGCCGGCGCTCAACTCTACAATCTGGCCGAGGACATCGGGGAAACAAACAACGTCGCCACCGCGCATCCGGATCTGGTCAAAGAAATGACCGCGTTGCTCCAGCGCATCCGCGAAAACGGAAGGAGCCGGTCATCATGACGAGAATCGCTGTGACACTGGCGACCGTTGTCTTAGCCGTTAGTAGTGTGCCCGTAAGGGCGTTGAAAGCTGAAGAAACGCCTCGCGGCATCACTACAAACCGGCCCAATATCCTCATCATCCTCGCGGATGATCTCGGCTATGGTGATGTGCAGTGCTACAATCCGCAGCGGGGGAAGATCCCCACGCCGAACTTGGACCGTCTCGCCCGCGAGGGGATGCGCTTTACGGACGCCCACTCCAGTTCCGGCGTGTGCTCGCCGTCGCGCTATGCGCTGCTGACCGGCCGGTATCACTGGCGGACGCGGCTCCAGCAGGGGATTGTGGGGGTCTGGGCAGCGCCGCTGATCGCACCGGATCGGCTCACGGTGGCGAGCCTCGCGAAGGAGCACGGTTACCGCACCGCGTGCATCGGCAAATGGCACCTCGGCCGCGACTGGCCGATTACCGCGCAACAGCGGAAGTATTTCACGGGCTTCGGCGGCCGGGCCGGCGGCGGGGGGCGAGTCGCCACGACCGCCACCGAAGAACATCGTGCCGTGTGGCGCGCGGTCTTCTCCCAGCCGATTCCCGGGGGACCGACCACGCGCGGCTTCGATGAGTACTTCGGCACCGATGTGCCCAATTGGCCGCCGTACTGTTTCATCGAGAACGACCGCACTGTCGGCATTCCGAGCGAGTTGCTGTCGGCAGAGAAGCTGAAAACGAATCAGGCCAGCCTGCAAGGGCCCGCGCTCGCGGGTTGGCAGCTCGAGCCGATTCTGCCGACGCTCGCGGACCGTGCGGCGGCCTTCATCCGGCAACAAGCAAAGGAAAGACAACCCTTCCTGCTCTACCTGCCGCTCACGGCGCCGCACACGCCTTTGGCCGCGACGGAGCCGTGGCTCGGCAAGAGCGGCTTGAATCTCTATGCGGATTTCGTGATGGAGACCGACGCGATGGTGGGGCGCGTGCTGGAGGCACTACGGGAGAGCGGGGTGGCCGAGAACACCATTGTCCTCTTCACCAGCGACAACGGCTGCGCTCCCTATATCGGTGCGGCGGAGCTCGAATCGAAGGGTCACTTTCCCAGCGGTCCTTTGCGCGGTTACAAGGGCGATGTGTTCGAGGGCGGGCACCGTATTCCGTTTCTCGTCCGCTGGCCCGGCGTGGTGAAGCCGGGGACTCTGTGCGGCCAACTGGTCCATCAGGCCGACGTCATCGCTACCGTGGCTGAAATCCTCCGCGCGGAGCTGCCGGACAATGCCGGCGAAGACAGCTGCAGTCTGCTGCCCCTGCTCCAAGGCGGGGACAAGCCGATTCGCGAGCACGCCGTGAGTTGTGCCTCCAGCGGCGTCCCCGGCCTGCGTCGCGGCCCGTGGAAACTCATCCTGGCCCGTGATCCGAGGGCCAAGACCGAGGTGCAGCTCTACCATCTCGATGACGACATCAGCGAAACGACCAATCGCGCCGCCGAGAAACCCCAGATCGTTGCGGAAATGCGGGCCCTGATGGAGAAGCTCATCACCGAGGGACGCAGTACACCGGGTGCAAGACAGAAGAACGACATGAAGGTCCGCCGCTACCCGGTCGCGGAGAGCACGAAGAAGAAGGCCGTATCGAAACGGGAGAAGAAATGAGAGCCATCAAGTCATTGTTACTGCGTCCTGTTTATGGTGTTCTGGTGTTGGCGGCCCTTTGCCCCATGGCGCTGGCCGCGTCGGGCGCGGAAAGGCCCAACCTCAAGACGCCCAATATCCTGTGGCTGATCGCGGAGGATTTCGGGCAGCATCTGAGTTGCTACGGGACCAAGGAGGTCTGGACGCCCAACCTGGACCGCCTGGCCTCCCAGGGGGTGCGCTACGACCGCTTCTATAACGGGCACGTCTGCTCGCCCAGTCGCTCGGCGTTCAACACCGGGATGTACGCCACCACCATCGGGGCGCATAATCATCGCACCGTCAACAAGAAACCCTTGCCGGAAGGGGTGAAGGTGCTCAGCGACTGGATGCGGGCCGCCGGCTACTTCACGGCGAACGTCCGCGAGTTGCCCCCGCCGTGCGACTTCAAAGGCACCGGTAAGACCGACTGGAACTTCCGGTACGAAGGCAAGCCCTTCGACTCCGCGCGCTGGAGCGACCTCAAGACCCATCAGCCGTTCTATGCCCAGGTCAACTTCAGCGAGACGCACCGCACTTTCCGGGGTCCGAA
>JAMCWO010000056.1 GCA_023481165.1 Planctomycetota bacterium
CGAGCGCTTCTTCGGGACGACCCCGGCTTGCACCGAGGTCGCTTCAGGATCGAATAATGCGTCGCCCGGATTCCCTGGGACTACCGCTCTGACGCCGAGCGCCGCAGCGTCCGCGTCAGAAAGCTGGTACATTGCTCCGCACCTACTCCCGCGTGGATATATACGGTTCGCTCTCCTGAGGCTTCGCCTGGGGTGTGGCCGTCGTCACCGGCATCTGGACGTTGATCGCCCGCGAGCTTCTCACGACCCGCCCCAGGTTTTCCTCGGCGACCGTCACCGGTCCGACCGTCAATTCGGGCACACTGTACGTCCAGAGGCAGGAATCGTAGTACGTCGGGTCCTTCTGGGGCAATAGCAGCGGCTTATGCGCGATCCCGTTCGGATCGACATAGCTCAGATATGTCCGCGTGAAGATGCCATTGTCTCTTTTGCTGCTGAATGCGATCCAGCGACTGTTATGGGACCAACTGTGCCAGCTCTCGCTTTCGCCGCTGTTGATCTCCAGCCGCCGGTACTCATAGCGGCCGGTGCGCTGGGCCGCCTGCAAATCGATCAGGTACAAGTCGCTGCTTTGCTGGTAGACGGGAAAGCACCCATACTTGCACAGGCAAAACAGCAGCCACCGCCCATCCGGGCTGAGCCGCGGCTCCAGAATGCTCTGCCCGGTATCCTTCGCCGACAGGATCGTTTCCGGCGGGCCCCACGCATCCCGCGCGATATCATACGGAATCCGCACCAGATCGTACCGGATCTGGTCGTACTGCTCTGGAATCGTGTCGCGCCGCGTCCAGGTCAGCGGCGCGCTGCAGAAATAGAGGTAGCGGCCGTCAGGCGACCACGCCGGGTACGTCTCCAGCCGGTCCTTCCGGGCAAGGGCGGGCGTCGTCTTGACCGTCCGAGAGTTCACGTCGTAGCAGGCCAGGTAAGAATCCAGATCTATGACGTCGCGAATTTCCGCACCCGCCGCATGCTGGAACATGACAATCTTGGCCCCGTGGAACACCAGAATCCTGCCGGAGGGGTGCCACGCGCTGTACCCGAACGTGGCGTCCACCTTCTCCACCGTGCCGTCGTGAACGATCGTCGCGGCGTTCTTGTATTCCTTGCTGCGCGTGCTGACCAGCATCGTCTCGGTGCGATTGTTGCAGAATGTATGACAGTTGACGCAGCCGCCGCCAAAGTACTCGCCGGTCAAGATGAGGGATTCCCCGAACCCGTGCAGGTCGCGCTGATAGATGCCCATGTCGCGCCAGGCGGAATGGACCGGGTGAATCCTCCGATACGCCAGATAGCCGTCAATGTCCTCGGGCGCGACGGTGCAGCCAAACGCGTCGAAGCGCTGCCACGCCCCCCCGCCGTCGGGCCGCAGGGAGATCTCGAATTCGAGCCGTCCCCCTCGGTTGGCGTCCAGCAGCTTATGCCACGGCTTGTCGGGAATAGCGATCTTGCCGGACCGGCTCGCCACCTCGAGGGGCCGTCCGTGCCGCGACCGGATGCGCACGAGGTAGCGCGACCCGCTCTCGCGGATCAGGAAGTTCAAAGGCGCGATGTTCGGGGGAATCACGGTCCCGGAGAAATCGGGGTGGATCTGCGGCGGGCGGCCTGCGGCCATCGCCGTCTCCGGCGCCGCCGGGCCGGAAGCCCCAAGACCCGCGAGGCACACCAGCGTGACGCCCAGCGCCGCTGCCAACACCACGATGAAATATCGTTTGTACCTGCTCATTGCCGTGCCGGCGAAGCCGCGTAGATGAAGTAGAAGAAGTAACTGCCGGCGAAGTTGCCGGCCAACTCGCGAAAGGCCGCGTTCTTGTCCCGGCCGTAGCGGTTGAAGACATCGCTGAATTGCTTGATCCGCTGCTGAACGTCGGGGCTGATCGAAAAGTCCCCCAACGGGACCGGGTACTTGGTCGCATAGATCATGACCGCTTCCTGATACAGCGGCGGCAGCGCCGTGTAGCCGAAATCCCGCAAGCGCCCGAGGTTCTTCACGAGCTGGTCCAACCGTTTCTCCATCATGTACCAGGCCATCAGGTACTCGAAGGCCATGCGGTTGCCGCTACCCTGCTCCACGAGAGCCGACAGCACCACTTCCGGCGCATAGAATCCCGCGGTGAAGTCTTTCCGGAGAGCGTGAGCCCGCCATTGCTGCATCTGAGGATCTCCGGCGAGAGTCGGGTCGGCGGCCAGACGCTGGAGATAGTCCTGGGCCCAGCCGCTGAAGAACAACGTCTGGCGCAGCTTCTCCAAATAGATCCGGCCGGCTTCGATTTTACCCTTGGCCAGATTGACCAGCGCCAGCCGCTGGAGGATCATGGGATGCTCGCCGAACATCTCCAGGCACTCGGTGAAATTCTTCTCGGCCAGATTGAGCAGGCCCAGGTCGAGCAGGGTGTCCAGCCGGTGCCAGTAGAACAGACCATGATCCTCGCCGGTGTAGATCAGGCCCTCCGGGTGCTGCAGCCAGGCGAACATGTCCTGGTTCAGACGGCCCGTGTAGTACAAGGCGCGGTCGATGGCGTTCATCACTACGTACTTGTCCCGGCAGCGGCGCGACACCTCCAGGACCCGGGGCCACTGGCGCTGACAGGCGTAGTAGTGGACCGCCAGCAACGCCTTTTGGTATCCATCGAGCGAGACGAGCGCCACCGGCACGCTGACCCCGAAGAGAAGCGCGGACTCCAGCGTCCAGCGGAGGGCCGGCGCGCGGAACCGGCGCCAATGCGGCTTCGCCGCAGGAGACCCGGACTTCTTCCTCATCGGTGGAACCTGCACATCGGTCCGGCGTGAGCTCCACCACGCCACGATGGCCCGCCCGAATCCCCAGAGCAGAGCCACGGCTATCGGAAACAGACACAGCCCATACACCGCTTCAAGCATTTTCCGGCGTGCGACCCAGTCGCGCACCTGCCAGGACAAGGGCAGCAGATCGGTATAGGCATTCACGCGGCTGACGTGGAAGAAGAGGACACCAATTGCGTACGGCAGAACCGCGGCCACCAGCAAACAAACCAGGCCGACGATATACCGGCGCCGGTAAAGCAATTCATAGATCGCACACAGCAGAGCGAACGGCAGAAACGCCGCCGCACTGACCACGTAAGAAACCACCGCCAAGACGAGGTAGACGGCTACGCCGCAATATGGGCGTCCCGCCCATGAGTCGCAGGGCCATCTTGGCCCTGCCTGAACGGCCGGGGCGCTCCTGCTCCGACGAGATGAGACAGCGACATAGAGACACGCAAACAACAGCGAAGCCAAGGCGCCGGTGATGGTCGGAAAGTGATAGGTGTACTGAGCGTATGGGACCAGCACAATGAGGGCCGGGACGAATCGCAATAGCCGCCAACGCGGTACGGCGAGGGCTCGGAGGAACCAGCCGGTGCACGCCCAGAGCGCCCACGCCTGGGCCGTGATAGCAAGGGCGCCGAGCCAGGAGACGTAGAAGAATTGGGGCAGGAGTGCATTGATGTAGCGCAGGACCCCGCCCGGATAGGACAGGCACTCGCGCAGGAACGGCCAGCTCTTGTAGAAGACCGGGAAGTTCGTGATCGTTGCGCAACTGTAGATGAGCTGCGGCTCAACCACCCGCCATAGATACAGGTAGAGCAGGCCGAAGAAGACAACGCTCCGGATCGCATCGGCCAAGCGCAACTGGGGCCGGTCATCAACCATCAACTACCCATTACAGGCTCCAACGTTATCCGTTCCCAACACACGATCACCCTACCCCCACCAGTATAGTAGCATATTCGTGTCTGTGCGCGAACTGCTTCAAACTTGAAACTTGACGCCTGAAACTTCTCCCCATTGGGGATCGCGAGCCTCAGGCGCGTTACTGCTGTGCGGCTTGTTCCGGGCGACGGCCGTAGTCCAGGGCCTTCTGGAGACGGGCGACCTTTACCTTCATTGAACGGGATCCGGCACAGGTCGCACAGAAAGGGCTTGCCATCTTCGACGAACCCCTTGCACTCTTCCCGTGTCAGCAGGATCTTGCCCTTACCCTTGATGTTCTGGCGATCGCACGCTTTGGCCCGGGCGAAGACAATGTACTTGCCGTCCGGGCTCCAGCTTGGATTGCTCTGCACGTAGGCGGGATCGTCCGCGTCCCAAATGGTGAGACAAACTCGTGACGCCGGGCCGGGCGGCGGCCTCTTAGTATGAGGAACTCTTGCGCGAAGGGCCCCCAGGCATCGTTGCGGTGTGCTCGCAGGGCGGTACAATCTGGGCGGTGCGCCGGTCTGGGGACCCAGATGGCAGGAGACACACGCAACCGAAAAGGAATGAGGCGGACAAATGAGAACTGGACGTGTGACGAAGACGAGTCCGATGGCGTGGGCGTGTCGACTCAGTGCCGTTGTAGCGGTCCTGGTATTGCTGGCGGGCTGTGCGCAGGAGCAGGCGTACCAGCGCGGCCAGAGACTGGCGCGCCAGGGGCAGTACGAGCAGGCGGTCGCGGAGATGGAAATGGCGATCCGGCTGGCCGAGGAACACCATAGCCGCAAGGACGCCGAGAAGTATCGGGACAAGCTGGCCGAGGTCAAAACGCAGGCGGGTCAGTTCCTCTATCGCGAGGCCCAGAACTGCCTGGAGCGAGCGGACCTCGGCGGGGCCCAGGGATACATCGAGCGATGCATGAAGTTCTGTCCGCAGGAGCCGATGTATGAGGCGCTGCGCCAGCGTGTGCGCCAGGGGATCGCCGAGGCCGAGCGGGTCCGGGCGGACGCCCTGGCACTGGCCGAGCAGAGGCAGTGGCAGGCTGCGGGACAACGGATGGACGAGGCTCTGGCCATGTACCGTACCCTGCCCGGCGGGCAGGCCGATCGCCAGCGGATTCGGGAGCGTGCCTACCGGTACTACGTGGATCGCGCGGATGAGCGGCTGCGCGCGGGTGATCTCGCCGGGGCACAGGCGGAGGCGACCACCGCGTTGACGTACCAGGCGTTCGGACGCGAGGCGATGGCTATTGTCGAGACGGTGAAGAATCAGCGCGAGGCCGGGGACTTGATCACGCGGGGGCAAACGCTGCTGGGACAGGGTCAACCCGA